>CAZZCT010000010.1:0-51499 GCA_964652365.1 uncultured Lentisphaerales bacterium | reverse complement strand
TGTTGGCCTCTTCAGGAGCGCTCTCCTCCTTACGCCAGGGATAGGACTCCGACCACGGTCCGAACCCGGTCTCCTCGCCCATGGAGAACAGGTTCAGTGCGGCGGTCGGCCAGGGGCCGCGGTAACCGGACTCGCCGAAGCCCTTGCCGATGCCGGTACGCGAGCGGCCCTCGGCCTGGTAGCGGGCGGCATACCCCTCACGGTCGGCACGGAACGGTGCCGCGTTGCCGATTCCCATCCGCGTGGTGCCCTGATGCTCCATGTACTGGCGGAAGTTGTGTCTTTCGAGGGCGTCCTGGTCCGGGAAGTCGAACACGGCATTGAATCCGCAGTCCTGCAGATAAGTGGCGAAGATGTCGGCAAGTCCGGGTCGGGCCGCGACGGAAGCCGTGTGCCAGGTGCCCACCAACAGTTGTTCTGTCATGTCGTAGGGCCGGTAGCGGTAGAGTCTGGTGTCGCCGCGCGCCAGGACCCGGCCTCGGGCATCGGTCACATGGGCGCGCAACCAGGCCATGTAGGCGCGCGGCTCGGGATCCGTCAGCGCGTAGTCGAAGGTCTTCTCGATCCTCGTCGCGGCCTTGAGCTCAATCGCCTCGGCGCGGTAGGCCACCGTTCTGCGCGCCCAGTCCAACACCGTCCAGTGCAGGGTTGCCTGGCCGAGGTCCGCCCGGGGCTCCAGCTGAAGCGTGGATTGGGTCTGAAAGTCGGGGAGGTTGCCCTGTTGCGTCGTATAGAGTTCCAGCGCCACGGGCGCAGGAAGCGACAGGAAAGTCATGCCGGAGGCCACCGCCCCCGCAACCGGCGCCGCTTCGATCATGGCCGGACCGCCGACGGTGGCGTCCAACGTGACCTCGACGGTCACGGGTTCAGCCTTCAGCGCCACGTCCCTGGCCAGGTCGCGCACGGTTCCGCGCAGGTCCGACTGTCGCAACGTCACGGCGGTCCCTGCCGGGCCGGTCAGCGTCACGCAGACCTTCTGTTCGAGCGCGGGCGGCGCATTGCTCACAGCCGGTGCGGCCTGCACCGTCACGGCCGGCGCGGCCGAGCCTTCGATCGCGAAGCGCACCAGCCGCTCGAACGCTTGCGCCCAGAGCCAGTCGCCGTCGATGCCGGCAGCGAAGGCGACCGGAAAGAGGGCGGGCAGGGCGAGCACGCGGCCTTTGCCGACCGTGGCATACGCGGCCAGAGGGCTTGTTCCCTTGCCCTTGCTACCGGGAATGGCGTGCAGGACGGTCAGTCCGTCGGTCAGCACCTTCGTGCGTCCCGCAGGCCTCATTCCAGCCGCCGCGAGTCCAAGCTCCGCCAGCGGGTCGGGAAGGGTTGATGGTGGGGCGGCGTTCTCCTTGAGCGCGTTGGCCAACCAGCCGGGTGCCTTGTCGCCGGCCAGCCAGACCAGCGCACCGCCGCCCTTCACGTGGCGGGCCAGGGCCTGCTGCACGTCGTCGTCGGCCACGGCGGCACCCACCAGGACGGCGTCGTAGGGCCGCTCGAGCTGCCGCACGATCTCCGCCTTGCGAATGGGAACCCAGCGGTCGTCGGCGCCGAAGTGCCCGTCCACGTCGGCCATGTGGTCGCCGGCCTTGTGGGGCACCTGCACGGCGGTGAAGCGCACGTCGCAGAGGCTCTCCAGCAGGGCACACTCCGCGGCCGCCTCGCCGTTGTAGCCGTGCGGCGGGGCGATGTACAGCACATGCAGCCGCTCCTGCACGGGGAAGGCCGGCACGCCGGCCGGAACAGCCGGGGTGGCCAGCAGTGCGGCCATTGTCAAGGCACATGTGTATCCCATGGTTCTCCGGTGTCGCTGCATGTTGACTCTCCCAGTTCCTTTCGCCTGGTCGCTCGGGGCGATCTCCGCGATCAACTCGCTTCTCTCGCTTCCTTCGACGCTTCTCCCAACGGTTCCGTGCTCAGGGCGCCGAGGTTCTCGCGGGGCGCCTGGGGCTCGACCCGCGGGAAGGGGGCGTCCGCGTCGTTCATCTGCTCCTTCGCCCAGCGCTCCGCGAAGTCGAGGAAGCCGGCGGGATCCCTCTCGTAAGCCCGCGCCACGATGGACATCAGCCGCGGCGCGAAGTCGTTGGCATAGATGTCGTAGAAGCAGACGACGCGCTCGGGTGGGTGGGGGCGGCAGTGCTGGCGTACCTTCGCGAGCGCGGCCGCCGCGTATTCCGGCTTCTCCGTCAGATCGTAGGCCATGCAGATCGAGACGCCGGCTTCCGACAGGCCCGTGCGGCACGCGCGTTCGGCAAAGGCCAGCAGGAAGTCGTTCAGCGCCTGGGACGGGAACAGGCGGAACGCCGGTTCGAAAACGTGGTAGCTGTTGGTTGCTCCACCCTGGAGCGGCACCTCGGGTTCAACTGTCGCCTCGGCGCCGCGGGGACCGCCGGTGTAGACGCTGCCCGGCAGCCAGCCAGGGGTGCGCGAACTGCGCAGAAGCCAGTGCAGCGAGCGTCCCGCCGGCGTGCCGTACTTTTCGTGCCAGGTGAGCTGGTAGGCCTCCATGAGCACGGCGAGCGGGCCGGTGAACTCGCGGAAGAGCCGTGAGAAGCAATTGATGACGCCGCACGGCTCGAGCTTGTTGTCGACGATGCCGTCGGCGGCCTCGAGCGCCACCTCGCGCATCCGCCGGTTGCCGGTCAGATAGTAGTCCGCCAGCATGAAGCCGACCTCGGAGTGCGAGCGGCTCGGGCCGGCGCTCCATACGTGGGCGCCGTGGTAGTGCATGCAGCCGACCTTGTGCGAGTCTTCGGGCGAGGCGTGGATGAAGCTCACGTCGGCAATGGCGCGGGCCGTGACCTGGGCCTGGCGCAGGTCCCGTCGGCGGCCCGTGCGCAGGAACTGGCCCCAGGGCCCGAGCGCTGCGTCAACCGATTCGTTGTTGAACGGCCCGAGGTAGCGCAGCGCCTTCTCCGGTTCCGTGTTCTTGTAGAAGTGGTACACGAGGTCCCCGGCAGGCGGGCCGCCGTACATGGTGTGGCCGTTGCGCATCTGGCCCCACTCGAACATGCCGTAGAGCCGGCCGATCCGCGTGGGCTCGGGCAGGGTCTTTTCAAACTGCACGTCGAGGTTGCGGTCAATGTCGGCGAAAAGCGGGTGGCCGGCCGGAAGGAAGTGTCCGAACGCGCGCGTGCCGCATTGGTGATCCGGATCGACAATGCCGACCAGTGGCTCCTGCACCACCGCGGCAAATCCGGCGCACTCCGGTTCGACCACCGGACCGGCCGTGAACCGCAGCACGATCTCCGTGGTCTTGGCCGCGCCGACACCGGTCTCGAGGCCCATGAAGTCGCAGTAGCTCTTCGCCCGGTTTGGCGCCAGGCGCTCGACAACCTCCTCGACCCAGGCCAGATCGGCGAGGTCTTTGATGGCAAAACTCTTCAGCGCCAGCGGCGCCGTCGGGCGCTCGGCCAACAGGCGCTTGATCTCGTCCTCGTCCCGCGTGCCGTTGAACCAGACCGGCGGCTCGTCAAACGGCGTGAGGAAGCGTAGCGGCTGCGGCGCATCTTCCGGCCAGATGCGCACGTCGAGCGCGCCGGGCTCGACAGCGAAGCCCTTCGGATACTCCTGCCAGAAATCGCGCACCGCGGCGACCACGCCCGCGTTCGCGCCAGCCAGGGATGCCCAGCCCGGCGCCTTCTCGCCAGAGACGCAGGGCTCGCCATCGCGGGTGATGGTGTAGTGGAGGTCGTCGGACTGGAGCAGGGAGAGTGTGTGGGTATGCGGGTGCTTGAGTGTGTGAGCGTCAACCCCCATACACCCATCGGCCTCCACCGCCCCCCCGCCCGTCTCCACGCACACCTTCACCCCGATGGCCTTCAGCTCGATCCGCGTGGGGTCCTGGTCGAAGACGAAGGTGTGGAAGAGGCGCAGGTCGGCCTTGCCCGCGTAGAGGTGTACCCGCAGCCGGTAGGGGCAGAAGCGCGCGCCCTGTTCAGACATCAAGTGTCCGGTGATCAGTACGCACACCCGTAGGGGGCCTTGTTCCTCGACCGTCACCCGGGGGGCGGGGCAGCACCCCAGCGACGTGTACCGGTTGCCGTGCTGGTCCTGCATGTAGAGCAGCAGTCCCGGGCCGTGCAGTGTCTCGCGCCAGGTGCCGTCCGCCGCCTTGACTTCGCAGCCCACAAACGGCGAGTCCCACTCCCGTTTCCTCCAGCGCGGGAAGTCGGTGCGCAGCGTCAGGCGCAAGGCGCCGGTGTCAAGGGTAAGGAGTTCGTCGGAAGCGGCGATGGCGATCGATGGAGTCGAGTGATTCGACTGAATCGATGTCGTCGAATCCCTAGATTCCGTCGACTCCCCAATTCCCGCCGCCTCCAGCCAAACCGTCTCGCCATCGCGCGCCGGGTCGGACTGAATGTCCGCGAGCAACCACTTCACGTGCTGGAGGTCGGGTTTCCAGGTGGTCACCACGGCGGTCTGCAGCGGCAACTCGCGGCCGTCAGCGGTGACGCAGCGCAGCGCGGCACCGGCGGGCAGGGAGTCTTCGGCGAACGGCACGCCGAAGGTCAACGGTTCGGTCGCGTAGCGCACGCCGGGCTCGCCGACGAGGTGAATGGGGATGCGAGGGGTCATCCGTTCTCTCCTGCCTTCGCACGGGCCGTCTCAGCCGGACACAGCGTGTTCCCGCGCGACCGCGTAGAGCGTCATTGCGCGGCTCCCAAGGCGTCATCGGCGTGGCGCACCTCGAAATGGGCGTACTCGCCGATCATCGGCGTCATCTGGCGGAAGCCGATCTTGCCCGAGGTCAGCACCGGACCGAACGTGCCGCCGTCGTCGTTCCAGTCTAGGATCGGCAGCGTGTTGATGCTGAAGCGCACGCGCGGACCCGTCTTGCGCAGTTCCATGCGGTAGGGACCCAGAGCGTCACGCGCGCACGGAATCGGATCGGCGCCCCGCGCGACCATGTGGAAGCCATGGCTCTTGCGCAGGTTGCAGGTGCAGAACCGCCGCTCCGTTGCGTAGCGCCGACGGAAGTAGGAGATATGCAGGGCGTTGATGTCACCGTGATGGTACTGGTCGTAGGGGCCTGAGCGCGGGGCCAGGGCCGCGTCGAACAGATCCTCTCCGTTATGGCCGCGTGCGGCAAAGAAGAGAATGCACAAGCCCGGTTCCTGCACCGGCCAGAAATCCCAGGAGATGGCAATGTCGTCCGGGAACTCGACGGGGCACCAGAAGACCAGGTTGGCGCGCTGGTTGGCGGCCTGGTCTGTGTCGGGCCCGGGATCGCGGGTTCCCTCGAGGCGCATACGGCCGTTGGGGAAGCTGACCTTGCCTTCCCCCTCCATGCGCCAGCCGTCGAGGTCGGCGGGTTGCGCGAGGGGATTGCTGTAGATCTTGTTCGTCATGGCTGGTTGCTCCCCGTGAAGCCCTCCGCTTTCCGGTTCGGCAGCCAGGCGCCCATCCGGGCCAGACGCGTCTGAAGCTGCGACACCTCCAGAGTGCGGGGGCCGGTGCCGGTGGCAGCCGCCATGGCTGCGGCCATGCCGGCCGCCTGGCCGGTGATGAAACAGCCCGGCATCACCCGCACCGAGCCCTGCAGCGGGCGGTCGGTGCTGATGCAGCGCCCGGCGACCAGCACGTTATCGAGCCTGCGCGGCAACAGGCAGCGGTAGGGAATGCCGTAGCTCTCGCCGGGTGCGAAGCGGAGCGTGGCGAATTCCTGCTCGAACTGCTCTTGAGCCGCTTTGTCGGGCCGGGCCGCATGGAGATCGACGGGATAGGAGAATCGGCCGATCTCGTCGGCGAAGACGGCGCGGCGCTTGAAGTCCGCCAGGTTCAGCACGTAGTCGCCAAGGATGCGGCGCGTTTCGCGTACCCCGAGCAGGGCGCCGGTGCCGAGGAGCTGCATGCGCGCGTACCCGGTCAAGTAGTGCTTGTAGTAGCGTTCGTATTCGCGCACCAGCTGCCGGCCGTGGAGCAGGCCCCGGGTCAGCGAGCGCTCATCCGTGCCGTCGATGCCGAAGGCGTGACCGATGTTCCCGCCGCCGGCATGCGGCCCGACCGGGAGCATCCCCGGCAGATGCGGGTCCTCGATGGTGAAGACCTTGTCGGCAAAGGCACGGGACAACTGCTTCCCCTGTTGCCAGACGCCGCAGCCGCTGGTGCTGGCCTCCTCCCAATCGATGTCGCCCCACAGGCTGACCAGCGTGGCCGGCTGCAGGTCGCCGCGGGCATCACCCTTCTCGAAAGCCGCGCCGGCACGTGCGCACAGATCGCCGTCTCCGGTACAGTCGATGTAGACCCTGGCCTTGACCGCGAAAAGCCCGCTCTTGGCCGCGCAGATGACATGCTCGACGGCGCCGTTGGCGCACTGCACGTCAAGGAACTGGGTATGGAACGAGAACCCCAGGCCGCTCTCTAGCGCCAGTTCGTCATACACCCGCTTAAGGATCTCGGGATTGTAGTAGCCGGAAAAGTTGAAGATGCCGGGGCGTGATTCATTGCTGCCTGCCGGCGGCGGCATGTGCGGCGCCTGTTCGCCCCGGCCGCTCATCGCCCCGCCGGCGGTCATCAGGCGCTCATACACATCGGTGCCAAAACCGGCCGAAGTGAAGTTGACGCCGTCGGTGACGGCACAGAAGAGCGGCAGGCCGGCCGAGGTCCCCATGCCGCCGAAACAAGCCATGCCCTCGGCCAGGAAGACCCGGGCGCCCTGGCGCGCAGCCGTGACGCCGGCGGCGATGCCCGCCGGCCCGCCGCCGGCGATGAACACGTCCACCTCGTGGCGGACGGCGACTTCATGTGCGTACGAAATGATCTTCATGGTCCTATCTCCGCATTCTTTGGTCACAGTGAACCATCATGCCGAACTTCGCCTGCTTGAACCAGTCGTGGTTGGTCATACGGCCTCCATCATCCGCCGCAGTTGCGCCACGATCCAGGCGAAGCGCGGCGCGGGCACGGCACGCCGCAGCGCGCGGGCGGTGTCGGCCTTGAGTTTCTCCCGCAGTTTGGGCGTCAGGCTGCCGTTCTGGTCGATCAGCATCTTCCAGGCGATGCCCGGGGCGCTCCCCGGCCAGATCAGCTCCTCAAACCCACTGAAGATGGTCTCATCGTTGAGAGCCGGATCGCCCTTGGCCAGAAGGCCCATCATGTAGATGCCCGCAGCCGCCAGCCCCAGCCCGCCGTCACCCGTTTCCCAGATGGTATCAAGTACCCCGGCCATGCCGCGGCGCCGGCAATCGAGCGTCATGGGCCGGATGTTGTCGTAGCGGTTGAACGGGCAGCCGATCACCTCAAAGCCGCGATCCTTCAGGTAGGTCAGGGTCGGGAAGGTCGCCCAGTTGCAGTACTGCCAGTCGAGCACCACGATATCGCGGGGCAGCTTCTCCACGAGCAGCGGCATGCGCAGCAGGTGGTCGCTCCACATCATCATGCGCTTGCCATGACTCGTGACCTTATTGTGCAGCCACAGCAGATGGTCGAGGAAGAGGCCCTCCCTGCCGACCGCCGTGGCGCCACGCTCGCGGCAGCGTGGACAGCGGCCGACGATGCGCGACTCATCGCAGTTGACGTTGAAGTAGCGCGACGACGAGAGCGGGATAAGCTCGTCGAGCAGACCGCTCAGAAACGGGTAGGTGTCCGGGTGGCCGGGGCAGAGCTGCCAGGGATCGCCGTCTTCAGCCAGGTGGATGTAGTCGGGGTGCGAAAGAATACCCGGCATGTGCCCGAAACTCGTCTGGGCCAGGATCAGTTCCAAACCGCGTTCCCGGCAGGCGACGTCAATCCGCCGCACCCCAGCCGCATCCAGCGCCTCCGGCGCGGCGAAGGCGGGGTGCTTCTGGAAACGGAAACCGTTCTCGAAATAGAGCATGAAGTGCGTGCAACCGCAGGCCGCCAGCCAGTCCACGAACTTGATGAACGTAGTCACGTCGTAGATTTTGCCGGCGCGGCTGGTGTCGTACATCAAGCCGACGAACTTCAGGTTTTCGATTTTCGATTTTCGATTTTCACCCTGCTCACTGTTGACTGTCAACTGTTCACTGTTGACTGCTAACTGGACTCGCGCGAACCCCGGCACGAACTCGCCATACGTGGCATTGGCCAGCGGCCAGTACGACCACTCGCGGTTATCCCAGTTGCGGCCGACATTCAGCCGGAAGCATTCGGGGATCGCGCCGCCGCGCAAGGCGAACATGGCGGCCAGCGGCAGGCGCACCTCGGCTTGCCAACCGTCGTTGGTCAGCGCGGTGGTGACGGCTGCAGGGAAAGGATAAGACCGCGCGCCCCAGGCCGGGCTGGCATTCTCCGGGAACGCCGTGCCCGGCACGCTGCTGGCGATGGTGCCATCTGGCGCGACCTGGAGCGACAGGGTATCTGCCTCGCGCCCCACCGGGTCGAAGGTCACCACGAGCCGGTCGTGAACCGAGACGCCGGCGGCGTCGCAGTGGCAGTAAGACCGGATGACCAGATCGGCTTGCTCGCGGGTCAGCGTCACCGCCGTGTCGCAACGCGCGGGACAGCCGGTGCTGATGTTGACAAAGCCTGTTATGGTCATGGCGACCTCCATGCGTGTCTTCACTCAATCGTCAACCCGACCCGCCGCTCGGTATCGGCTCCGAACAGGTCGGTCAAGGTCACCGTCCATTCACCGGCCGGATCGTTGAATGCCAGCGGCAGCGTCACGGTCACCGGCTCTTTGGCGACCTGGACCGTCTGGTCCCAGAATCTCACCGGCTGGCCATCGGGCAGCGTGGCCCGAAGCTTGATGGCGTGGAGGCCGCGGGCGCCGGGCACGGCAAGCTGCAGCGTCACCGGCGCACCGCGCTTCGCCTGCTTCGGCATCTCAACCGCCAGGGGCGGTAGCGGCCCCGGCAGGAGCGCGTAGACGGCGGGCCGCCCCGGGTCGATCGGTACGATGAACCAGTTGGCCCGCCCTACGGTCAGACCCTGGCGGAGGTCGTAGACCCACGGCAGCGGTGCGTAAGGACGGCCGCCAGCCGCCCGCTGCGGCGAGACCGGGAAGGACCCGGCGTCGGGTATGCAGGACCCGCGCCGCGCCTCTGTGTCGGTCTGCCGGAAGAAGGCTGCGATCTGGTACTCGCCGTCGGTCCAGCGCTGCACCTTGACATTGGGGAAGAACGGTTGTTTCTCTTGTTTGTAGGGCGTGAAGGTGAAAGCCCGCTCGACGCCCGCGGCATGAAAGAGGCCGAGGAAAAAACGGGCAACGTCGGCCGGAATCTCGGTCAGCGGCGCGGTTCCCGCCAGCCCGCGGGTGTCGTCCCGCACCGTGAAGGCCGACGACGGCGTGAAATTGAGCAGCACCGCGCGCCCCTTGCCAACGGCGCGGACGATGCAGACCGGATGTGCGCCGGCGTTTCCGAGCGCCTGGCCATCGGTCACGGAGACCCCCGGCTCGACAGCCACCATCTGGTCCAGCCCTTTTCCCGGCCGTTCCAGATCCAAGGCGCCCAGACCCGTGGTGCCTGCAATCTTGGCGGGCGCACGCTCCGCCGCCGCGAACCCGCCGGCGACGCCGAAAAGCCCGTCGAGCGCCGCAACGGGCCGCTGCCGGCAGCGCGCATCGTACCGCGCCGGGCGGATATCGGCGATGACCGTCCCGCCCTCCTCCACAAACCGGTGGACGCCGCTCACGGCCGCATCGCCCAGAGCCCACGCCTCGGGGAGAACGAGCACGCGGTACGAGGCGGCGCTCACCTCCCCCGCGCTGAGCGCCCGGTCGGTCACAAAATCATACTGCATGTTCAGGTCGTGGATCACATTCTGCCAGGCCAGGGCCGCAGCGTGCGGCGTCGCGTACGATTTGCTGGCCGAGCCACGGCCGTGAACAAACAAGGAGGGGTAGGAGTAGAGCACCGCAATGCCGTCGTGCCGCTGTTGGTAGCGCAGCAACAGGTCGCCGAGGCCCTCGCGAACGATACGGGTGTCGTCCAGCATGGCCTGCACCGGCGCCGGCGCTTGGAGATCCGGCGCCTGCAGCCCCTGCCAGGCGCCGATCGCCGACCACATCCAGTACCACACGCTGTCGGCGCCGTTGATGATCTGGCGCCAGTACCAGCCGGTGTGGTTTGCCGCATCCCGCGAGTAGCCGATCCACGAACTGCGCACGAACGACCGCGGCGCCACCGAACGGACGAACTCCTCGCTGATGCCCGTGTATGGCACCCACATGTCCAGTTCGCGGCAGATCAGTTCCGGATCGCAGGCGCCGCGATAGATGTTGCCGCTGCCCTCGAAACCGATGCCCGCCACCGGATCGGCGCACACGCGGCGCACCCAGTCGCGGTTCTTCCTGGCCATCCGGACAAAGTTCCAGCCGCCAAAGTAATCGAGCGCGTAAGCGGCCGCATGATTCTCGAGGCCTGCGGCCGCTGCCGCCTCCGCCGTCTCGCGTGCGGCCTTGACAGCGACACCCTCGAAGGTTTGGAATTGACTGCCCCAGCTTTGATTCAACGCTTCCACGCTGTCATACACGCTTTTCAGGTACGCCTGGAAAGCCGCATCCGTATTCGGTCCGTCTCCCATGCCCGAGATGCGGCCTTCGTCGCCGAGGGAGTATGTCAGCACCCCGGCGCCGCGCGACTGCAGCACGTGCCGCGCAAAGCCTTCCCCGTACTCCGGTGTCGGCCATTGCTCCGCGTCGCGCCCGTGCACGTTCCCGCCGGTCCAGGGCACATAGCTCATGCCGCAGGCGGAGGCGCTCAGCGGCGCCGGCGTGTGGTGCAGGATGGCGGTCACGCCCATCTCCGCCAGCTTGTCCAGGGCGTACGGGCCGAGCGTCTCGTCGCCTGGCGCATCCCACAGCACGAAATTGAAACGTCCCTGGCGGCGCTGCGTGATACGCTGGAAGACGTACGAATAGGCCACCTCCTCGGACCCCTGAAACAGCGTCGCTTCCACCTTCAGCAGCGCGGGCATCCACGGTTCGGCCTTGAACGTGAAACGCCGCTCGTCCGCCGCGGACAGCTCCTGGCGGACGAGTTCGCGGCCGCGCGGGTCGCGCAGGCTGAGGCGCAGGGTCTGCCCCGGCGCGGCCCCGGCGACCGCGACCATGCCGGCAACCGGCTCGCCGATTTCGACGTAGGGCGCGTAAATGCCGCGACGCTCTGCCTCATCATGGCGCGCCTTCATCTTGGCGTCCCACGCTTGCTGGTTCCTGGGATTGAGCACCGGCGGACGCTCGGGCAGCGGATGAGGCGTGTCCAGGGTCAGTGCCGCGATGCGTGCGACTGAGGTGATCTCTAACGGTGCCGTGGCCCAGCCTCGCACGCCGTTGCCGTTGCGCGCAAACACCTCCACGTGGTAGGCGCCGGCGCGGCTCCCCGGCAGTTCAAACACGGTCTGCCCGTCCGCACGGTCACACGTGACAGTTCCGAGTTCACGCGTCTCGCCATCCCAGCGGCGCAGACGCACCGACAAGGCCGTCTCGCTTGCCGTCGCGCCCTGCCATGCGACCGTCACGCCTTTGGCGGGCAGCTTCTGCCGGTCAAGCGCATGCTCAACGGCGACCTGCACCTGCGTTACGGGCTCGCGCCTGGCCGCCCATAGCACCGCGCGTGTCAGCGCCTCCTGCCAGTAGTCATATTCGACCTCCCATCCCGCCCGATAGCCGATTCGCGGCCGGGCCGGCATCTGCGCCACCCGCCCTTTTCCCACGGTATAGACCTTGACTACTCCCGTGCCGGCCAGAAGGGGGGGCGGTTCGGCGAGGGCTTGCGCCTCCGAAAACAGCTTTCCGTCGTCCGTGCCGATCAACACCACGCCCGCACCGTCACGCACCTGCTTCAGGAACGGCGTACGCGCGTCCTGCAGTGCGTTCGTGGACAGCTTCGACGGCGGCATGTCCTGGAAAATGAAGACCTCGCGTGGTTCTGCCATGAGCCGGGCGACACGCCGCTCGCCCGCGTCGCCGCCGAACCAGTGCTCCTTGTAGAAGTTGTAGAGAAAGGCCGCGTCGAGAGCAATGTCGAGGCGCTGCTGCAGTTCGACCGCCTCGCGCGCATGGGTCTGCATCCCCTCGCTCCAGGAGTAGACGAAGTAGACGCCGTGCACGGTTCCGCCGGTGTACGGCCGGGCCCAGGGGGTATGCGGCGTCACCAGATTGGTGGCGAGCGTGCTGCATGCCTCCAGCGACACCTCGGGCTCTTCCCAGGCCCGCGCCGTCAGCGCCAGGCGGACCAAGAGGCTGATCCACAAAGCGACCAGGCGCAATCCGCACCAGCTTCTTCTTCTTGTGCCTGCCTTACGATCCGCGTTACTCACGATCCCCTCTCCGCGCCTGTTTCCGCCAGCCGCTCCAAGCGCTTTCGCATGGCCGCAGACCTGTCGCACCGTCACACCCACACACCCACACTCACACCCACCCATCCTCACGCGCTCCTCGCGCTCAGCGCTTGATCACTCCACCACCACCAGTCCCCAGCCGTTGGGATGCATGCGGCTTTCGGTCGGGATGTCGTTGTTCACATTCACCTCGGGCGTGCGGTCGCTCCACAGGGCGCGGGTGGCGTTGCGCGTGCCGCCTTCGTTGCCGTAGATCACGCCGGCGTCGAGCAGGAACCTCAGGTCCCTCGCCGGCTTGATGGCCGTGCTGGCCCACGGGACCGCCACCTCGACCACGTACCCGCCCTTGATCTCGCGGTAGTGCATCGGCAGGTCGTTCCACTCGGCGATCTCGTCAAAGTCCTCGCGGCCAGCCGACGGCGTCTCGAAGAACGCCGCCAGCGGCTTCTCTTTGGCCTCGATCTTGGGGCGATACCGCGTGGCGATCAGCTGGCCGTCCTTGGTACGCGCGATCAGCACGCGCAGGTCGCCGACCTCCATCGGGTGGCGATTATTCGCGCCGACCTTGCGCTCGTCAAGCTTCGGCGTCAGGCACAGCTCCAGGGCGCTACCGCTCTTGAACAGCAGTTTGTAGTCGGTCGGCGTGTTCAGAAACGGCACGGCGGACTGCACCTCGAAACGCGCGTACAGGTTCTGGTCGTCATAGCCAAACTGCACCTGTGCTGGCTTCTCCTTTGAGTCGCCGATCGGCAGTGCGGTCGCGCCCTGCCACTCGCTGTCGTTGCCATCCGCCGCGGCGCTCGCGAGCCGCTTGAGCACGGCCGTGTTCCGGCCGCCGGCGTACCTGGCTTGCAGCGCCAGCGCGGCCAGTCTGTTTTGCTCGCTGTTCTTCGCGGCTCGGGCGACCATCGCACCGTCCACACTGATCTTCGCGCTGCTGCGCTTGATGCTGTCCAGCCCGGTCACCTCCCAGATCCGGCTGTCGGCGTCGCCGCCGGTGAAGTAGGTCTTGCCGGTCTTCGGATGCTTGAAGATGTTGCCGTTGAAGTTCTCGGTCAGCACCATGGTGTGGTCCATCGTGTAGGCTGAGCGCTGGTCCTGGCCCAGCGCGTCCACGAACAGGCCGTCCTTCTTGTCGATCAGGTAGTACTGGCCGTAGTAGCCCGTGACCGGCAGCAGGTCCGGGTGCTGCGCCGAACTCATGCGGAACGCAGCGGCGACAAAGCCGGGCGTGTAGGTTGAGCTGGTCCAGGCGAAGCCGCAGTGGACGTGGGCATAGCGCCACTGTTCCTTGCCGTCCGGGCCGTACTTTGCGATCCGGGAGCCCGAGCTCTGCGCCCGCTCGCCGCGTCCGAGCAGCGCACCGGCGAGCATCGCGTAGGTGGATCCGTCATCGTCGCCGCAGACGCCGTTGAACGCGCCGCCTTCGTCGTCATGCGCCATCACACGCGGCTCGTCCGCGTACTGGAGCGCGCCGTTCTTGGCGAAGCCGAGGAAGTCCAGCCGGACAATGTCGAACGGTTTGTCGCGCTTGCCCGGCGCGCAGGGCTCCAGCCAGGTGTCGCCGCGATAGGAGATCAGATTCAGGTTGCCGTCCATGGCGAGTTGCCGGCCGGTCATGATCTTCAGCAGCCCGGAGGGTCTCGGCTCCCAGCCGTCGGGCACGGTTTTGCCTTTCCCTGCCGGCTCGGCGCTGATCTCCGCGACCTGAACCTTCCCGTCGTTGTTGGTGTCCAGCCAGGCATGTGCCGGCTTCCAGTTCTTGCCACGGCCGCCCCCGGCGGAAACGGTCAGGCGCGGCACCCAGGATACTCCGTTCTCCTCGTAGAGACTGACTCTGCCGTCTCCCATGTAGCCGTTCACCAGCATGAACTTGCGGCCGTCGCGCGCCACTACGGTGCCGCCGGAGTGATAGCCGGCTTCCTGCAACTCGACCCCATTGTCCGTATACGTACGCAGGATCGTGCCGTCGGGCCGCCAGGTGCCTTTCTCGTAGTCCACGCTGTAGCGGACGTTGTAGGCGTAGAACTTCCCGGGATCCCCGGGATCGAAGTAGCCCGCGGTGGAATAGGGCTGCGAGCCATAGAAGTCCTTGTACAACGTGCCGTCGGCATTCCAGCAGGAGTAGCGCTTGGGCGCGCGATCATCCTCGCACACCCACAGCCGGTTGTTCTTGTCCACGGCGATCGCGTAGGGGTTGAGCATCCCGGCGGGATCGAAGGCGTTCATGCTCGGCCGGCCGCCGGCCTTGCCAAACTTCTGAACGGCCTTGCCCGTGGCATCCAGCTTCCACACCTGCATGGTCTTGCCCTGCAAGGAAACGTAGAGATTCCCCTCGGCGTCGCAGGCGAGCATCTTCGGCTCGTCAAGATCCCTGGCGACCGGCGTGAAGCCGCCAGCCTTGGGATGCACCTTTCCCACGGTGTTGCTGCTGACGGCGTAGACCGTGCCTCTGGCATCCGTTGCCAGGCCGCCGCTGAGCGGCACCGGCGTCGCAACCTCGCCCTTCTGCTTTCCCGTGGCGCTGTCGACGAGGAACAGCTTGTTGGTGCCGTTGGCGGTGACCAGCGTCTGGTCATCCAGCGCAGCCAGGCCGCGGCCGACCGGTACTTGTGCGTTGGGCCGGCCATCGGCGAAGGGTGACAACTGACCGTCGGTCAGACGGAACTTGGTCAGGTTGCCGTTGTTGCCGAAGTAGCCGAAGCCGTTGCGCAGGGTCAGGGAGAGGCCCAGCGCTGTGGTGGGCCACAGCTTCTTGCCTTCGAGGTCCGTGCCGATGGTTGGCTTTGCCGCCTCGGCGTTGCCGGTGCCCAGGACCACGCGGTCGCCCTCGGTCGCCACGAAGGTCGGCGCCCAGTAGTCGCCCGCCCAGCCGCCCGTGCCGTCCTCGGTCTGCCACGGCGGCGTGCCGCTGACGCCCACGTTGCAGACGTACTTCTGCCCGATGCCGTCGTGGGTCAGGATCCTCGCCTCGTACGTCCTGGCGGGGACCGGCTGGTCGAAGTCGTCCAGACCGTCCCACAGCCAGGTATGTTCGCCGGGTGTGTAAGGCACGGCGCCGATGCCCGTGCGGATGGTCTTGCCCGCGGCGTTGCGGATCGAAATGCTGGCCTTGCCGTCCTTCGCCATCGTGAACTTCACCGGGATGTGCCCCTCGGCGCGATCCAGTCGGCTCTTCTCGATCGGCGGCAGGTTGCCTTCCGCCATGAAGACGCCTGTGCCCCAGGCGGCCGGCCCCATGTAGCCCAGCGTGTTGCTCTTCGGGTTGCGCACGTCGGTGATGCCGGACTTGAGTTCCGTGCCCTTCTCGTTGCCCCAATGGATCTGGAACTGCATCTGCACCTTGTCGCCGCTCTGGTAGGCCCGAGGCGCGCGCAGCACTGTCAGCGGGATGCGATACTCGAAGGTGCTGCCCTTCCCATCCGGGTCCTTCACGAACGCGCCCCGCCCGCCCTCCGGGTTGAGTATGCTGTCCTTGTAGCCCAGCGTGTAGCAGGCCTGGTAGCCCGCCTTCTGGTCCTGGGTCGAGTACCACAGGTTGATGTGGTTGACGAACTGCTGCTGCTCGGCCGGCATCCGCCCGCCCATCATGGTCGAGGCGTCGGACTTGATGTCCGGGTTGGAGACGAAGCGGACCTGGATTGCGTCCGCGTTCCAGGCGTTCTGCACGTCGCCTCCGAAGTGGTTCACGTTCATCATCGGCGTCGGATCCCTCCACACGCCTCCGATGTAGAGGTAGTCTTGGTCGTACATCATCGCGGCACGAACGCGATAGGCGTCCTTGCTCGCCTCGTCGATGAACATGACGATCGCACCGGAGAGATCCCAGTCGGCGAGAACGCCGTCCACGGCCACCGGCCCCGGCGCCGGCACGATGCGGACCTCCGTGTTGTCCGCCTTGTTCTGTACCGCCGAGTAGCCGAAGGCGTCCATCGCCACCAGTGCGCCCAACCCTGCCGCCAGCACCCACCCGGCGATCCTGTTCCGCAGCTTCATCCGATGGTCTCCTTCTGAGTTGCGCATACTGCGTGCGGTAGCCACCCGGGTGCCGCAACGCCACCGCAGCATGGCCGCATCTTCCACCCCGACGTCAGCCAGGGTGCCAAGAAACGCGGACAACGAAACGTTTCAAACGTTGTTCAAGCGAATGCGATATGTATCTCATAAGTTAACTATAGGCGCAAGAATGAACGCGGCAGTCTAAGTCATTGACAATAAAGAAACGTTTTGAGATCATGCTTGCGTGGAAATCACAAGGTCATCCCGTCGCTCGCTCTCGCAGCGGGCTGTGGCAAAGCAACTGGGCATATCCCAGATGCATATCTCCCGCGCGTTGCGTGGAGAGAACGGCATCAGCGAGGAGACGCGACGGCGGGTTCTGGACATCTACCGCCATGCGGGTGTTGCGCTTCCCCGCTCGCGCAAGGCGCCCCCGAGCCCCAGCCTGCTGCACATGCTCTGCTCCATCGCCCCGCCTGCGAGCCCCGATTCCGACTTCCATGCCCGCCTGCTCAACGGCTTCGAGCGTGGCAGCCGGGACTGCGGGGCCGAGATGGCGAACATCCCCGCCTTGGCGCAGAGCGACTGCTGGCCGCAGATGGTGACGCGCAAGCACGCCGACGGGGTGGTCGTGGTCTGGGGCGATGAGCTGCATCCCGCGCCGCACGCCAACTGCCCGATTGCGCCGGTCTTCATCTTCCACGGCCCGCCGCACGCGGACGTTGTAGACGCAGACAACTTCATGGCCGGCTATCAGCTTGGCGTTCACCTTGCCGCACGCGGCCACTGCCGCGTGGCGTTCTACGGCACGCTCAGTCTCATGAGCAACGAGCGTCTGGCGGGGCTGCGGACCGGACTCGAGACCCGTGGCGGCGAGATCCCCCCCGCGTTGGTCTTCCAGAACACCAGTCCCTTTAACGGTGCGTCCGTTTTCGCGGACCGGCTGCTGACGGAGACAGGCTGGCAAGCCGGTTCCGCGGCCAAGCTTTTCACCGCGCTGGTCTGCTACAACGACTTTCTTGCCGGCCGTGTTGTCATGCGTCTGCACGAGTTGGGCGTGCGTGTGCCGGAAGACATCAGCGTGGCCGGCTTCGACGGCGTCAACCACTCCTGGTACGAGGGCCCGGCGCTTACGACCTGTGCGCTCCCGCTGGAGGACATCGGCGCCGAGGCCGTGCGCATGGTCTACTGGCGCCTCGAGCATCCCGAGGCCCCGCGCCGCAAGGTGTCGCTGGAGACGGAGGTGTTGGAGGGCGAGAGCGCGGGAAAGGTGGAGCCGGAAGCCAGCCGTTAGGCGTCAGGGGTTAGCATCCGTCGATTCCCTCGATAGGTATCGATAGAAGCCGGTAGGAGCCGAGACCACGCTGGCAACTGCCAGCACAGGACCACGAAGGAGGCCACGCGATGAAGACAGGCACGGAGAAGGGATCAGGGATCGGGGTTCAGGTTCCGGGTTGCAGGCCGGGGCGCGCGGGTTTTAAGCGGCGCGCCAGTGCCGGGCTGGGCTCAGGGCTGGGGCTGGCGCCCTTGGCGCTGCTCGCCGCCGTGGCGTCGCCCGCCCGTGCGGCCGATCTTTGTTGGAACGTCAACAACGGCAACTGGAGCACGCTGTCAAGTTGGTCGACGGCCTATTCCGGCGGTTCGACGCCCGGCGCCGCACCGGGCGCCAGCGACAGCGCGTTGTTTTCGGGTTCCGGCACCACCGCCGACGTCACGGCAACGCTCACCGGCCCCACGTCCGTGGGAGGTATCCAGGTCCTCACGGCAAACGCCCGGGCCGTGACAATCGCCGGGGCCGGGCAAACGCTGACGCTCGGCGCGGGCGGTATCGTTTCACAGTCGTTCGGCAGCCAGACGAACTGGAAGAAGTTCACGCTCAGCAGCAGTGTGACCCTCGCCGCCTCCCAGGGGTGGTATTTCAACTTCGCCAGGGGGAACAACTCCACGGTCAAGCTGTCGGTCTCCGGCTCGCTCCAAGGTTCGGCCGCTACCGGCGCGAGCCAGACGCTGCTGATCGATGAGGACTATCAGAGCAGCTCGATTAGCGGCGTGGTTTCCGACGGCTCAGGGGGTGGCACGCTCGGGCTCTGGCTTTCGGCCGGAGACGCTTCCTTGCCCATGTCCCTGGCCAACGCCAACTCCCACTCGGGGGGTACGGCGATCCAGGGGAACGTAAACCTGAACAACACCGGCGCTCTGGGCAGCGGCCCGCTGCGGCTGGCAGGCGGAACGGTGAACTTCAACGTCGCGGGCAGCACGTTCACGCCGTCGTCGGTCGTCATGCTCGGCGGGAAGACCACCCCGAAAGGCGCTTCCATCTACGACCTGGGCGTGATCTCGCGGCTGGCAGGAGGGGGACTGCTTTACGGAGATTCGGCAACGCTGGCCAACCTCAGACTGACCGGTCAGTCGTTGACGAACGGCATCATCGGGCCTTGGGCCATGATACAGGCGGCGGCGAACCAGCCTCGCTACCTCACGCTCAGCGGCGTCAATGTCGTGGCTGCGACCTATACAAGCGTGGCGAACGCCGATGGCATGACCGATCCCACTGCCATCTACTCGAACAACGGCGGAACGCTCACGGGCAACCGCTCGGCATACGCCATGTTCATCACCGGACTGGGCAGCGTGAATCTCGGCAACTTTGACCTCACGCTCTGCGGCATCACCACCAGTAGCTGGACGCCCAGCTTTTACACGAGCGGCACCGGCCGGATGGTGATCGGCAACGGCGAACTCATCCTCGCGCCAGCCAATGGCGGGATCACGATCTCGGCCAACATCGCCTCCGGCACGGGTCATCTGACGGTGGCGCCGATCGGCAGCGGCAACGTGACGCTCTCCGGTGCCAACGCCCATACCGGCGGCACCTCACTTCACGGAAACACGCTGTACATCAACGGCGCCAGCGCCCTTGGCACCGGCACGTTCACGATCAGCGGCGGCGCCATCGACAACAACTCCGCGGCCGACGTCACCATGACCGCCAACAACCCGCAGGTCTGGAACACCGACTTCACCTTCACCGGCACCCGCAGTCTGAACATGGGCACGGGCGCAGTGTCGCTCGGCTCCTATCCCGGCGCCACGCGTACGGTCAAGGTTGACGCCAGCACCTTCACCATCGGCGGTGCGATCGCCAACGGCATGCACGGCGACTACCCTGTCGCCGGCCTGACCAAAACCGGTGCCGGCACGCTGGCCCTGACCGGCACGTCGACCTACAGCGGCGCGACGACGCTCAGCGCGGGCACGCTCGCGCTCGGCGCCAGCGCGTCGCTGGGCAGCCCCGCGATCACGGTCGCCGCGGGCGCCACGCTGCAACTCGCCGGCAGCGCCAGTTTGGCCGACACCGCCACCCTCACCCTCAACGGTGTGGCGAACCCCGCCGGCGGCGTCAAGGAGCGGGTTGGCGCATTGTACCTCGGCGGCGTGGCCCAGGCCGACAAGAAGACCTACGGCTCGACCGCCAGCGCAGCGATGGTCAAGAGCGACACCTACTTCACCCCCGGCAGCACCGGCGTGATCGAAGTCGGTGTCGTCCCCGCCAGCGGCACGGCGGTGCTGGTGCGCTGATGGAACAGTTCGGCAAAGAGCCGCCCGCGGCGCTGAACGATCACAGGGTGGAACCGACCACGTCCGGCACCCGCATTCTGCGGTTCAGAGTTCATCAATCTGCGGACAACCCCCTATCAACAATTCGGTAGCTGACACTGCGGCCACCCGCCTTTCGCGAAACAGATAGCAGCACGCGACAACCGGCTACTCCACCGCGGCCTCGGCCATGGCCAGCACGTTTTCGGGCGGCACGTTGGGCAGCAGGGCCTCGTGGCTCGGGCTGACGATCAGGCGCGGGCTGAGCAGGGCCTTGACGCGACGCACCTCGGTGCGCACGTCGTCGGGCGAACCGTGCACCAGCAACTGCTGCGTGTCGATACCGCCCATGAAGGCGATCCGGCCGCCGAAATCCTGCGACAGCGTCCGGGCATCCATGTCGCGCGCCAGGGCTTGCAGGGGATGCAGGCAGTCTACCCGTGCCGCGATCAGCCGTCCGATGACCCGGTGGATCGCGCCGCAGGAGTGCAGGATCACCTGCTTGCCGAAGCGGTGCCCCTGGTCGGTGAAACGCCGGAACCAGGGCAGGATGAACTCGTCGAACTGATCCGGGCCGCAAATCAGGTCGAGCTGCGTGCCGAAATCGTTGCCGAAGAAGAAACCGTCCACGAGGTCGCCGGCCGCCGCCAGGAAGCGCTCATTGGCGTCGTAGTAGAACTGGCAGACCTGGTCGGTGACGGCATGGACCACCTCCGGATGGGTATACATCTTGACCATGTAGCTCTCCATGCCGAAGAGATCCATGATGTTGTGGTAGAAGCAGGTCCAGTAGCCGCTGGCGCGGTAGAAGTCGCCGGCCTGGCGCAGCGCCGCGAGGCAGGTGTCGAAGTGCACGTACTCGGCCTTGGGCCAGGGAAAGTCGGCCACCTCGCGCACGTCCTCGCAGTCGGCGAAGGGGCCGGCCTGGCCATGCGACTTCTTGGGCCCCAGGCCGCCGTCGAAGGCGGCCCGGCCGTCCGGAGCTTGATACCAGTCGGGACGGAACTGCGGGCAGATCCAGCGGAAGTCGTCCCCCAGCTTGCGGCGCAGCTCCTCTTCCTGGGAGGTGCCGAAGAAACGGTGGTAGATCGGCCAGGTTTCGCCGTGCGGGTTGCCCAGCCAGAAACCGCAGCGGTCGGCCGGCTCGCCGGCGATAATGGCCCGTAACCGTTGGCGTGCGTTCATGTTTCCTCAGTCCAGGTCCACGTCGCCGAAGGCGGCCTTGGCCGGTACCGGCTTGGACGGTGGGGGTGGCGGTGGCGTGGTGACCGTGTGTTTGCCGGGCGCCTTGAACGTGTAGTCCCAGACGGTGGCGCCATCGCGCTGGGCCGCAATACGCAGGCGGTCGATGCGCACCGGGGCCTCCGGGCCGAACACGCGGTCGCCGTAGGTTGCGACCAGCTTGTCCAGCGCGATCGGCGCGCGGAAGTTGCAGTAGAAATCGAGGTCTTGAACCAGCTTTGCGCCGGAGCGGCGGTACGCGAAGACAACTGGTTCGACCACTTTGACGGTCTTGTTACCGTGGGTGTCCTGCCACGGCACCTCCTGACGGTACACGCACTCGAAGAGCAGCAGGTCGTAAGCCGCGGAGTGGGCCGGCATCAGGCGGGTGGTGACGACCTGGTTGCCGGCGTCGGGTGGATCGAGGACGATCTCGACCTCTTGCAGCCACTGGTCGGCGCGCCCCAGCGTCAGCGCCAGGGTGGCGGACAGGATCATGACAACACGCTTCATGTCGGTTTTTCTCCCAAGGCCGATCCACTCGGAACCGTGTCCAACATGATAAAGGATCGGACGCGCCGGGTCACCTCTTTCCAGCCGGGTTCGGTCGGAATGGGGTGCGGCGTGTCGGGCAGTTCGTCGACAACGAGGCGGGGCGCCGCGCCGTGGGAGAGCCAGTTGCGGGTGGCGGCATTGTCGACCACGCGGTCGCGGCCGGCCAGGATCGCCAGCACCGGCAGGCGCAGCGCCGTGGCGCGCGGCTGCAGCCAGTCGAGCAGGGTGAAGAGGCTGCGGTAGGTGGCGAACTGGATGAAGCGGTCGCGCCGGTAGGACCATCCGTCGACGTCGACCGCGGTCACGTCGGTTGCGAAGCAGGACTCGAACGTGCGTGAAAACAGGAAGGCGCTCCAGGCGAGCCGGAACCAGACCCGCGGTGGCAGCACTGGGCTGCGGGCACGCGAGACGCGTAGCAGAGGGGCCAGCACCACAATACCGTCGGCCAGGCCCGGATCTTTCAGGACCGCGGCCAGGACCAGCGCGCCGCCCAATGAATGGCCCAGCAGCCAGACGCGCGCATGGGTCCGGCGCAGCTCCCGAGTCTCGCGGGTCACGGCCTCCAGCCAGACGCCTTCGGTCACCCGGGCCGCGGCGGCCAACGGTTCGCCGGCCCCCGGCAGCCGCATGGCCCGGCAGGTGAGGCCGCCGCCCGCGGCCAGCTCGGTGGCCAAGCCATGAAACACCGCCGGCACGTCGGCGAAGCCGTGCACCAGCAGCACGGCGACTGGGCCTTGGCCGACGGTGAACGCCGCGGCATCGGCGCGCAGACCGTCCGGCGCGCGGGCCGTAATGCGTTCCCAGGCTGAACGGCGCGCCGCAATCCATGCGAAGTGCAGCAGGTCGGCACCGAGCCAGGCGAATGGAATGGTCAGCCAGGAGTACATGTCCCCAATCTGTGGGAGTTGGAATGCTGGAGTAATGGAATAATGCAAGACCGTGCAGCGGGCAGCGCTCCCTAAGCGGAAAACGGCTGCCGAATGGGGCGTTTGCCACCATTCCAGCATTCCAACGTTCCATCCAATCTCACCGGACGCTGTTCGGCACCGCGTTGGTGGTAGTGGGGGGCGGAGCCAGTTCCGCCTGAGCAGCCAGCAGTTCCGGCCGCGCGCGGATCCGGCGCATCTCGGCGTTGACCTGGCCGGCCGAATCCATGTCGCCCGACTTGGTGTACTTGCGCTGGTACTCGGAGAGCTTGTCGATTTGGCTGTCGGCCAGGTTGACGATGCCGCGGGCGCGGGTGGCGCGGTACTGGGTCAGCAGGTCGAGATGTTGCTTCTGCAGTTCGGCCAGTCGGGCCGGCCCGTTGACGACATCCTTGGCTTGGATCGCGCGGTCGACCTCGAACCGCTCCAGCTCGGTCTTGGCGCTGTCCCAGCCGCTGTAGTCGCCGGCAGCCTGGAACTGCTCCATGGCCTGCTTCAGTGCGGCCAGGTACTTGTCCGGCCACTTATCGATGTTGCGCGCATAGTCGTCCTCGACGGCCGCCAACTGCTGGTCGAACTGTTGGCGCAGACCGGTGATGTCGGCGACCCGCTCATCCGGTTCGATTGGCAGCACATTGGCCGGATCGCCCGCGCCCGGCGGCACGTAGTCGGCCAGCACGGCCTCGGCCTCCTGCAGTTCGGGACTCGCGCGGACGCGGCGGATCTCCTGGTTGACGCGCGCGGCATCCGCCATGCGGCCCTCCTTGGTGTAGGCGCGCTGCAGGTCGGACAGGTCGTTTACGAACTTCTTGCTGATGTTGATCAGGCGGCGGCCCTGGTCAATGCGCGAGGCCGCGCGGAGCTGGCGGAACTTCTGTTTGAGGGCCGCCAGTTCGCCATACTCGCCGGCCGGAGATTCGCCGATGCGCCGGGCCTGCTCGAACTGTTCGCGCTCGGACTTGGCCACGGACCAGGCGTCGAAATCGCCGGCCAGGCGGCGGCGCTCCATCAGGGCGTCCAGCTCGCGCAGGTACTCGGCCGGCCAAGCCTCGGCGTACCGCCGCTGCTCGTTGCCGAGCGTGGCCAGCTGCACGGTGTAGAGGCGCTGGAACTGCTGCAGTTCCAGCGGGCGTTCCGAATCCGGACCCGGCGGCCCGGCCGACGGCTCCGCCAGGCGGGCGGTCAGGTTGGTCTCGCCCCACCAGCGGGCATACGTGGTCAGAGGCGCAGCCAGGCCGCTTGACGTGTGCAGCCAGACGCCGGGCTGGACCGCGCGACGCAGCCACGGGGCCGGCGGGGACCGCACGGCTTGCAGCACGGGCACCACACCGAGCGTATAGATTGCCAACATGCCGAACAGCACGAGCCCGACGCGCGCGCCGCGCACCAGCCAGCGATGGCGCAGCAACCGTCGGCGCAGGGCCAGGCATTCGGGGTCTTCGGGCGCCACGTCCCGAAGCAGATCCTCGACCACGCGGGTGGCATAGTCCCACTCCTGATTGCGAATGGCTCGGCGGGCGCGTTGCAGGTCACGCCGCAGCGTGCGTTGCGGCAGCTGTTTCTCCTCGTCGTCGAAGAGGTGCGGGTTGCCGCTCAGGCTGCGGAGTTCGCGGATGAAGACGCGGGCGCGTTCGTAGTTCTCGGCGCGCAGCTCCTGGGGGATCAGTTCGCGCAGGGCGTCACGTCGGCTGATGGCCCGCTCCGCCCGCTCGCGCAGGTCATGGGTGTCCTTGAGCAGCTTGCGGCCGGTCGGTCCGGCCGGCTCGAAGCCGTGCGTCCGCGCCGCGAAAGAGATCGCCCGCTCATACTGGTTGGCCACCAGCCCGGCCTGGGTGCGACGCAGCAACCCCTGCACCCCCTCGTAGGCCCGGGCGTCGGCGCCGCAGGCGCCGCAGTACTGCACGCCGACGAACGACTCGGCTCCGCACTCCGGGCAGGTCTCGCCGCCGTCCCAGCCGCAGTCGGCGCAGTAGTGGATCGACAGCGGGTTGACGGTGTCGCACCATTTGCAGCGCCAGGTGGTTTTTACCGTGGGCGTCTCGATGCGCGTTCGCGACTGCACCGCCCGCAGCGCCTCCGTGAAGTCGTTTGCGCTGGGCCAGCGCTGCTCGCGGTCCGTGGCCAGCGCCTTGACCAGCGCCTCGCGCAACGGCACGGGGATGTCCTGTTCGCGGAAATAGCGCGGGTTCTGCCCGGTGATCGCAAAGTAGAGCAGCGCGCCCAGCCCGTACACGTCGGCGCGTTCGTCCGACAGGCTGGCATCCTGCTCCTGCTCCGGTGCGCCGTAGCCCAGGGAGAGCAGTTTCTCGCCCGGCACCGTGAGCTTGCTCTCCTCGCTGTGCATCAGGCGCGCCAGGCCGAAGTCCACAATCTTGGGCTCGCCGGCCGCGTCGAGCAGGATGTTGCTGGGCTTGAGGTCGCGGTGGATGATGCCGCAGGTGTGGGCATAGGCCACGGCCTTGCCGATCTTGATCAGCAGGTCGATGGCCTCGGTGACCGATAACTGGCCGCCGCTGGCGATCTGCCGGTCGAGCGTGCGCGGCGGATTCGGACGTTCGCGCGCGCGGTTGGGCAGGGCCGGCTCCTCGCCCGGACCGGCCACGTACTCCATGACGATGTACGGTCCGCCCTCGTCTTCGCCGAGTGCGTAGATGTGGACGATGTGGATGTGGTTCAGGGCCGCCACGGCGCGGGCTTCGTGCAGAAAACGGTGGCGCAGCGCCGGCACGGCCTGCATCGCCCGGGTCAGCCGCTTGATGGCCACGAACCGGCCGAGGCGGCGGTCGCGGGCCAGGTACACCACGCCCATGCCGCCATCGCCGATCTTGTCGAGTACGGCGTACTGGCTGGCCAGATCCTCGGCCGCCGGCCGGGGCGCGCCGGGCGCGCTCTCGTCGGGTTCGAGCCGCACGGTCTCGCCGATGCGCACCGTCCGTTCAATCTCCGGGTCGGTCGCGCTGCGGGCGGTCTCGTTCGGGCTGGGAACCTGGATGTGGGGTGTGTTGTCGCGTTTCACAGGTGTGGCCGGGCAATTTCGATCTCACGCGCAGGGTACGCCCCAGCGCCTGCCAGCGTCAAGCGCCACGGTACGCACTGCGTGCTTGCCACCGTCCTGGCCAGGGTGCTAATCTCCCGCTGCATGTGTGGACCCAACGGGCACGCTTCGGTGCCGTCACCAGCCGGGCAGATCGTCAATCCCGCGGACCGCCCAAACCTGGCCCCCAGCCCAACCTTTGGGTTCCGCTGTCGGCAGTGCGGCAACTGCTGCCGGGCTCCCGGCGCGGTCCGACTGCGCCTCGGCGAACCGGAGTTGCTGGCGCAGTCCTTGGGTTTGGATGTCTACACCTTCAACACGCGCTACACCCGCCTCGCGTCCAACCGGCGCGAGTTGGTGCTGTGCGAACAAGCCGGAGGGGCGTGCGTGTTTCTGAACGCCGCCAACCGGTGCGAGGTGCACGACGCCAAACCGGCCCAATGCCGGGACTACCCCATGGGCTGGCAACACCCCGGACTGGACCGCCACTGCGCGGCCCGGCAGAACCGGATGGCTGGCCCCCTCCCATCCACGAACCACGAGAACACGCGATGAACCCTGACAAAGACCGCATAGCGGTACAATACCTCTTCGAATCCGAACCCGAACGGGCCTGGCCCGTCCCGGAGATCTGCACCACCCTCGGCTTCCACGGCAAGCAACTGAAGCGCCTTCAAGCGATCCTGCGCCAACTGGTACTCGACGGCGCCATTGTCGAACTGCGTCAGGGCGTCTACGGCCTGGGCGCACCCGCCGACCTGGTGACCGGCCAGTTGACCATCGTCCGCAGTGGCAACGGTTACGTCAACAGCAAGGTCAGCAACCAGACCGTCTGGGTGTCCGGGGAGGACCTGGGCACGGCTCTGACCGGCGACACCGTGACCGCGCGCCTGCACACCGGTCCGACCCCGCCCGGCGCGGCCCGCGAGTTGCGCGGCAAGGTGATTCGCATCGTCGCGCGCTCGCCGCGCGACATCGTCGGCACGCTCTTCACCACCGGGCGCTTCCTCTACGTCGTGCCGCTCAACCCGGTCTACCGCCAGGATTTCGTGGTGCCCGAGGACAAGGGCGCCAAGGCTGGCGACCGAGTGGTCGTGCGTTTCACGGCCTGGCTCAACCGCCACGTGGCGCCCGAAGGCGTGATCGTCGACGTGATCGGGCCGGCCGACCAACCGTCGCTCGACACGGAGGTCATCTGCCGGCAATACGACCTGCCTGGCGACTACCCGGCGGACGCACTGCGCGAGGCCGAAAGCGTGGCCGGACGGCTCACCAAGCCCGGTCGCCGCGAGGATCTGCGCGACACGTTCATCCTGACGATCGACCCGGCCCGGGCCCGCGACTTCGATGACGCGATTTCGGTGACGCACGACGACCGCGGGCAGCGCGTGCTTGGCGTGCACATTGCCGACGTCAGCCACTTCGTGCGCCCGGGCAGCGCCCTCGACGAGGAAGCACGCGAGCGCGGCACCAGCATCTACCTGGTCGACCGCGTGATCCCCATGCTGCCGGAGCAGCTCTCCAACGGCGTCTGCAGCCTGCGGCCCGACGAGGACCGCCTCTGCTTCTCGGCCTTCCTGACCTTCGACGCCGCCGGCAAAATGGTCGCTCGCCGCTTCGCCAAGAGCCTGATCCGGTCGCGCCTCCGGCTCACCTATGAACAGGCCCTGGCGCTGGCCGAAGGCCGTCCCCCGCAAGGGCTCGCGTCCGCGCCGCCCGAGGCCGCGCCACTGGTGCGCGAGGTCGCGGAGCTGGCGCTCCAGCTGCGGAACCACCGCCTGCAGCAGGGCGCACTTGATCTCGAGTTGCCGGAGTGCGAAGTGCAGATCGGCCCCGATGGCCGCATGACCGGCATCAACATCGTGCCGCACGACATCTCGCACCAGTTGATCGAGGAGTGCATGGTGGCGGCCAACGAGGCCGTGGCCACCGAACTCGCCAGCCGCGGCATCCGCATTCTCTCCCGCCTGCATGAGCCGCCGGATCCCGAGAAGATCGAGGAACTGACCGCCTCCCTGCGGGTGCTGGGCTTCACCCCCGGCGACCTGCGCGACCCGCGCCGGCTGTCGCGCTTCCTGGCCGACACGGTTGAGCACCCCCTGCGCTACCATGCCCACACCCTGGTGCTCCGCAGCATGAAGCGCGCGCTGTACTCGCCCGAGCAGACCGGCCACTTCGGCCTGGCCAAGCGCTTCTACGCGCACTTCACCTCGCCCATCCGACGCTACCCCGACCTGGTATTGCACCGCCAGTTGGCCGCCTACCTGACCGGTGAGGAGGGCCGCGGCACGCTTCCGGCGGAACAGCTCAAGGCGGCCGCCGAGCGCAGCACCGACCGCGAACAGCGTGCCGACGAGGCTTCGCGCGCCCTGATCGAGATCAAGAAGTTCCGCTTCCTGCAGCAGCAACTCGACGATCGGAAGCCGCTGGTCTACGACGCCGCCGTCTCGCGCGTGGCCAACTTCGGACTCTTCGTCGACATCCGCGACTTGCAGATGACCGGCCTGGTCCACGTCTCCGCCATCTCGGACCAGTTCGTGCGCTACAACCGCGATGCCGAGACGCTCAGCGTTGGCAATCAGGTCTTCCGGATCGGCTACAAGCTCCAGGTACACGTGGCGCGGGTGGACTTCAATCAGCGCCGCGCCGATTTCGCGATTGTGCGCGACATGGCCGCCACGCCGCCACCCGCCGGCTCCAAGGCCCGCCGCTCCGGCGGACACAAGCCGGCCCCGGCCGGCCAGCGCGGCAGTGCGGCCACCAGCCGGCCGGCCGGCCGGCCGAGCCGCCAGGGTCACGGTCCGGACCGGCGTCCCACCGGCAAGCGCGGGTCGGCCGGCGCCGGCGGCGGCCGGCGGTCGGGACGCTAGGGCAGAGGCCAGAGGCCAGAGGTCGGAGGGCGGACGGACAGGTCAGACGGTCGGCAAATCCAAGCTTTTCGCGAGCTTTGTCGGGCGCTTCATCGACAAAGTCCGCGACACGGACGCGATGCAAGGGCGTCGCACCACGAGACAAAGACCGAAGACGAAGATTGAAGACAACGACGGAGTAATGGATCTCTGTCTTATGTCGTTGTCTTTGGTCTTCGTCTGTGAATACGTCAATCGAACCGCAGAATGTCGAAGTCAATCTCCCCTTCATGATTCGTCAATCTGAGGTTCAGGTTCCCCTACATCCTGGCACGGGCTTTCAGCCCGTGCCACGCTCGCCCTGTGGCGCACGTCGGCCCGACGTGCGTCCCGACGAGCAGGGGCGCCCCAAGACCTTGAGGCACCCGGTCGGCCAACGCCCAGCCGCAGTCTGAACCGTAATCTGCGAAATCTGCGGACAACAGCTTGAAGTTATGGGCAAGCAATAACATGTATCCCTATCGAAAAGTGCTTAAGCTCAGCGTTCGTTTGTTGCTGTCGCCCTCTGCCCTCTGCCCTTTGCCCTCCGCCCTCGGATCTCAGGTTCCCGGCCCGCGCCCCTCATCAAATCCTAACCGCGCGCTCACATATTCTGCGGCGGCTACCGGCATCATCCTAATCGGAAGGGCAACTGCCACTCCCGGCAGGCCCGGGAGGGATTGCCATGATGCGTGCCGATCTACATGTGCACTCGTGCCACTCACGGCATCCGAGCGAGTGGATTCTGCAGCGCCTGGGAGCGCACGAGTCCTACACCGAGGTCGAGAAGGTCTACCGGCTCGCCAAGGAGCGCGGCGCCGACTTCGTGACGCTCACCGACCACAACACCATCGACGGTGCGCTGGAACTGGTGGCGCGCCACCCGGCCGATTGCTTCGTCAGCACGGAGGCGACCGCCTACTTTCCGGAAGATGGCTGCAAGATCCATGTGCTGTGCTATGGCATCACGCCCTTGCAGTTCGCGGCGATCCAGAAGGCCCGGGCCAACATCTACAACCTGCGCGACTACCTGCGGGCCGAGAACATCGCCTGTTCGGTGGCCCACGCGACCTTCAACATTGATGGACGCCTGACCCTGCCACACCTCGAGAAGCTGATCCTGCTCTTCAACGTGTTCGAGGGGCTGAACGGAGCGCGCGGCCGCGTCGGTAACGCGACCTGGCAGGAAGTTCTGCGCAACCTGACGCCGGAACACCTGGCTCGCCTGCAGGCCGCGCACCGCATCGAGCCATGGGACGACCGGCCGTGGGTCAAGGGGTTAACCGGCGGTTCCGACGACCATGCCGGGCTTTTCATCGGCGAGGCCTTTACGGTGGCCCCCGGTCGCACACCGGCGGATTTTCTGCAGTCGCTGCGCACGCGGCACAGCCAGCCGGGCGGCCGCTGCGGCGACCATAAGTCGCTGGCCTACGCGCTCTACAAGATTGCCAGCGAGTTCGCCGGCCGCAAGAGCCAAGGCAGCGGCGTACCCGGGCTGGCCGGCCTGCTGTCGCGGATGCTGTTCGCCGAACAGGGCCCGGCGCTTCGCGACCGGTTCTTCGTTCGCAAGACCCGCTTTCGCAAGACGCGCCGGAACAAGATCCTGGGGCAGTTCCTCCAGGAGATGCTCGCCGTGGGCCGGGCCGGTGAGGAGCGCGGACCTTCGTGGCAGGCCGAAGCCGCCTACCAGGCCCTGGCCCGCCTGTTGGACGAGTTCGTGGCCGACCTGGCCCGATCGGTCGAGGCCGGCGCGACCGGTCAGGACGTACCCGATCTGCTCGCGGCAGTCACCGGGACCCTGCCCGCGGCCGCGTTCGCATCCCCGTTCTTCAGCGCCTTGCGGATGCTGCACCGCGGTCGCGGGCTGAACCAGGAGCTGACGGCGGCCTTCGGTCTGCAATCCGCGACGCACGACCGCCGCGTGCTCTGGTTCTCCGACACGGTTGCGGATCTCAACGGTGTCTCCGTGACCATGCATGCGATGGCCGCCGCCGCGCGGCGACTCGGGCGGCCCCTGCGCCTGGTGGGCTGCCGCGCCCCGGAGGAGGACGTCCGGCAGATGCCGGTCGACATGCTCGAACTGCCCTGCATCTACGCGGTGACTCCGCGTTTCTACAACGCACACACGCTCCGGCTGCCATCGATGCTGCGTGCGATCGATCTGATCGAGGCCGAACGGCCCGACCGAATCGTCATTTCTACGCCCGGGCCGGTCGGCCTGACCGGGCTCGTCGCTGCCTGGCTGTTGGGCGTGCCGTGCGTCGGCGTCTACCACACCGATTTCACGCGCCAGGCCGTGGCGGTGACCGGCGATCCCGCGGTGGCTTCCTGGGTCGAAGATTACACCCGCTGGTTCTTCAGCCGCGTCGATGAACTGCGCGTGCCCAGCCAGGCCTACATGGCGCTGCTGGCCGACCGCGGTTTCGACCGCAGCCGCATGCAGCCCTTTACGCGTGGTCTGGACAGTGATTTCACGGACTTGGAGCCCGCCACGCGCGAGGCCGCCCGCCGGCGCTGGTTTGCCGATGGGATCCCGACCGTGCTCTACGCTGGACGCCTCGGCGCCGAAAAGGACCTGGGCTTCCTGGTGCGCGTCTGGCGGCGGTTGGTTGACGAAGGGGTGACGGCGCAGTTGCTGCTGGCCGGCGACGGTCCCGAGCGTGCCGTGTTGGAACGCGACCTGGCAGGGTGTGGGCGGGTGGTGTTCGCCGGCCGCCTGGATCGCGACCAGCTGCGCGGCTGCTACGCGCTGGCGGACGTGTTCGTCTTCCCCAGCACCACCGACACCTTTGGCATGGCCGTGCTCGAGGCCCAGGCGTTCGGACTTCCCGCCGTGGTTGCCAATGCCGGCGGGCCGCCCGAGATCGTGCGCGACGGCCACACCGGCTACACGCTGGATCCTGCCGACGAGACACGCTGGGCTGAGTTGCTGCGCAGCCTGTTGCAGGCCCAGCAGCGCGATCCGGACGACTACGCGGCGTGGCGCGTGGAGATTGCCGCGGCAACGCGTTCCGCGAATGGCTGGGAACAGTTGCTCACCTCGATCATGGGCCCGGCCGCCGAGTCGGTATCGGCAGATCCGGTTCCCGTGCCCAGCCCTCCGCGATGCGCCTCGGAGCCGGTGTGCCGGAGAGTCCCAGTTTAACCGATTCCTAACCTGGTTTGGTGTTTTGGAAACGCAGTTTGTCGGCTATGCTACCGGGGTTGTCAAAGCGGGATCTGCCCGCTGCCAGACAACCGACAGGATGCGTCGCGAGGTTGATGGGGGAATCCATGGCAGGCGAGAAAATCCTGGTGATCGAGGATGATGAGGATATCCTGGAACTCATCAAGGTGAACCTGACGCGTGAGGGCTTCACGGTCCTGACGGCCGGCGATGGCCATGTGGGGCTGCAACTGGCCCAGTCGCGCCGCCCGGACCTGGTCGTACTCGACCTGATGCTGCCGCGCCTGGATGGCATGGAGGTCTGCCGCCAACTCAAACGCGACCCGCGCGCGGCCGGCGTGCCCATCGTGATGCTCACCGCCAAGAGCGAGGAGGGCGACATTGTGACGGGCCTGGAACTGGGCGCGGACGATTATGTCACCAAGCCTTTCAGTGTCAAAGTGCTCGTCTCGCGCATCCGCACCGCGTTACGCCGCCAGCACGAGCCGGTGACCAAGCTGGACGCCCCGATTACGATTCATGACCTGTCCATCAACCCCGGCCGCCACGAGGTCTTGCTCAAAGGCAAGCCAATCGAGATGACCTTCTCGGAGCTGCGGATCCTGCATCTGCTGGCCAGTCGGCCGGGCTGGGTGCTGACGCGCGGACAGATCGTCGAAACGGTTCACGGCGCCGACTATCCGGTTACGGATCGCTCTGTGGACGTGCAGGTCGTCAACCTGCGGCGCAAGCTGGGCCCGCGCGCCGACTACATCGAGACCGTTCGCGGCGTGGGCTACCGGTTCCGGGAGTAGCGGACCGGCGCGCTGGCCATGGGCGCCGTCGGGCCGCCGGCGGCTACAGGCGCACACACACACGCCGGAGATCGGTGGCTTGTGAGAGCGGCGCCCCGCTGTTTGAACCTGCTTCCGTGCGGCAGCCTGTGGCGCGCGTCGGCCCGACGTGCGTCCGGACGAGAGGGGTGCCCCTGGCCCCTGGGACACCCGGTCGGCCAGCGCCCACCCGCCTGTGGAGGCGCTTGCAGAACCCCTGCAGGAGTCGGCAAACAGGGTTCAGTGTTCGGGTGGAAACCGCATCCTGAACCCCGAACCCTGAACCCTCCGCCTGCAGAAACCGGAGGTCTGGCAGGCGCCTCTGTGGGCAATCAGAAGATCGCGATGAAGTGCGCGGTCATGAAAGCGCTGTTTTCGATGAACAGCGCATCGTCGTTGTCCGGGTACATGGCCATACCGGTCTCGGACGCATCGAAGGAGTAGAGCCACTCGCGGCGATAGCCGACTCCGAGCGCCGCATGGCGGTGGACGTCGACCGTCAGCGTGGCGTTGACGTCCATGCCGTAGCACCAGGAGCGTTCCTTGCTCCACGACTCCTCGATTTGCCCGTCGCCCCACTGGGTGTCGTTGCCTTCACGCGCGATGCCATCGGCCTCGCCAAAGAGAAAGCCGATCGCGCCGGTCAGTTTCGTGCGCCAGCCAAAGGGGCGCCACTCGCCGAAATAGCCGGCGTGCAGCAGCTTCCAGGCGATTTCATCCTTGAAGTAGGCGGTTTCTGGCGGTTCGTTGATCTCGACCTTTTTCTCGGTATCGAGGTAGCGGAGGCCGCCCAACCAGCCACGTCGGGCATGCTTCTCCTCGTACTCGCGGTCGATCTGGAACCAGCACAGGTCGAACTCGAAGCGGTCGGTGTCGATCGCGTGCGTGGCCGGTGTCAGCCCATCCCCGGGTTGTGGCACGAAGTTATACTCATAATCGCCGCCGGATTGCGCGACCTTGAGCGCGGCGGTACCGGTCTTATCCTTGCTGGCGGTGAGGCGCACGCCGTAGCCCCCGCCGCTGGTATCGCCGGACTCCCACTCCTTGTCGTCGTTGTAGTCGTAGTCACGCCGTTGTTGCAGGGCGTCGCGCTGGTGGTTGTAGTTGTCACGGATCAGTTCCACGCTCAAGTCCCACTCCTCGAGCTTGATGTCCAGCGCGTCCAACTCGTCCGCACCGCGCGCTGCCAGGCCGCTCAGACACAAGATCGCCATCCAGATTGCACGTTTCATCTCTGTTCCTTTCGCCGGGAAGCTGCCCCGGCCGTGTGTTCCCCGTCGCCCACGGCGTGTGCCGGCCGGTGACGGATCGCGTCAGTCGCGCAGCCGCGCCGCGCGTTCCACCTGCTCGATGTACCGCGCGACGTCTTCGCGCGGCCGCAGTTCGTTGGCCCGCTTGAGCAGCGGGATGGCCTCCTGGTAGCGTGAGTTCCGCACCAGGAACTGCCCATACTTCAGCTTGGCCTCGGCCTCATGTTTCTCGACACCGGCGGCCTGCTCGAAGAGAAAGACGGCCCGCGCCACGTTGCCGGTCGAACCGTGGTGCTGCGCCAGCAGGATCAAGGCATCGCCGTCGAGCGGGTCCAGCCGTACGATCTCGTCGAGCAGCACGGCCTGCTGGTCGCTGGCGGCGCCGCGCGCGGCGAGCAGGCGGGCCTCCAGCTTCAGCGTGCGCTTCAGGCTGTCGCCCGTCAGCGACGCGGACTCGCGTTGCCGCACCGCCTGCACGATCCGGGCCGCTTCGTCAGTGGCGCCGCGGGCGGCCAGTACCTCGGCGTTACGCACGGCGCGCACAGGGTCGCCGGAGGTGTCCGCCTCCAAGGCTCGCAGATAGGCGTGTGCGGCCAGGTCAGGCAGCCCTTCGTTGACGTAGATGTCGCCCAGGGTGTTCAGCAGTGAGGGTGACGCCTGACCGGCAAGGTCGAGCATCTCGTAGACTTCGGCCGCGCGCAGCGGCTGGCTCAAGCCGATCCAGGCATTGGCCAGTAGCAGGCGGTATTCCGTGCGTTCAGGATTGCGCCGCAGCAGCTCGCCGCACAGGATCGACGCCTCCTGGAACTTCTGCTGGCGGAAGAGGCATCGCACCAGCCCGAGTTGCCAGTCGATCGTGTCCGGGTTCAAGAGCATGGCTTGACGGAAAGCCGCCTCGGCCTGCGTGACGCGCTCGGTGTTGGCGAGTGCGTGACCCAGCAGGCCGTAGGTCAGTCCGTCGGCCCCTCCCAGTTCGACCACCCGTGTCAGGGGCGCGACGGCCTGCTCGAAGCCATTGGTGCGCACGCAGACGATACCCAGCATGCGTTGGGCGCGGAGGAAGGAGGGAAACTCCTCCAGGGCGCGCAGGCACCAGGCGCCGGTTCCCGCCCAGTCGTTGCGCTGGTAGCAAATGCCGGCCAGCGTGAAGGCCACCACCGGGCCGCTTCCGGAAACCGTTTCGGTGCCGCTCTTGGTGCCGGCCGGTGCACCGGTCACCGGCGCTTTGGCCAGCGTCACCTTGGTTGCGCCGTTCGCCACCCGTTCCAGGTAGACGAAGGCTTTTTCCACCGTTCCGGTATTCTCGAGATACGGTCGCGCGCGCTCGAGTGCCGCGTACTCGCCGGGCCCGGCCTCGGGTTCAACCTTGGCGTTGATGCCGAGGTGTTCGAGCACCCGCGCGCGAAAGCCCGGCTCGCTCCACACGTCCAGATCCACCCGCTCGGCCACGGCCGCCGGCGCAACCGCCAACGCTCCCGCTGCCGCGCACGCGAACAACCCGGTCAGACACCCTGTGACGCTTCGCACCATGCGCTCACCTGCTTATGAAGCTGATTGGAACCCGCATCCGGAAGGGCACGGCCTGGCCATTGCGCCGGCCAGGTTCGAATCGCCACCGCCGGACCGCCTGCAAGGCTGGCTGCTCAAGCGCCGGGTGGCTGGACTTCTGGACGATGGGGTTCTCGACGCGGCCGCCACGATCGACGATGAACAGTACACTGACCGAACCCTCGGTCTTGCGGCGACGCAGCTCGGCCGGAAACTCGGGCGCCGGTTGATGCACCGCCTTGGGTGGCTGGTCGAGATCCGCCAGCGAAAAGACCTGTTCTTCATCTTTCTGGGCCTCACCAGCCATACTCTCGCGCGTTCCCGGCAGCCGGGCCAGCACGTCGCCCACGCCGCCGCCACCACCTCCAGCGCCGCCTTCAAGGGCCAGTTCGAGTTGCGAGAGGTCCATGGGCGGGGCGCTCTCGGCCAATTCGGGCATGGGCGGTGGCTTCTGTTCTTCCTCTTCGACCGGCGGCGGTTCCTCTTCGGCCGCCGGTGGCGGCGGCAACGCCGTGGTGCCGATGGCGCGGATCTCGCTCTTATCAGGCGGCCGGCCCACGGTCTGGAGCTTGGGCAGCAGCAGGAAGAAGGCAAAGGTCAGCACGGTCCCGACGGCTACCGCGATCAGCGCGCGCAGGGCCTTCGCTGCCGTCTGGAGAGGGGATGTTTTACGCGTCAGACGATTCATCAGGAGTCTCCCTTCCGAGTGGCCAGGTTCACGCGCTGGGCGCCCGCGAGCTTGGCCTCGTCAATCACCCGCACCAACAGACCCGATTGCACGGCCTGGTCCACTTGGACGATGACCGGCAGCATCTCCTTCTCGATCATCCGCTTGACTAGCGGGCGGACACCGCCGACGCCCACGTCGCGTCCGCCGTAGACCACGGCGCCCTGCGCCGTGATCGCCAGCAGAATGCTGTTCTTCTCCAGGTCGACCGAACTGGCGGCCTGCGGCTTGTCCACCTCTACGCCCGTCTCCTCGACAAAGGTTGTGGTCACAATGAAGAACAACAGCAGGATGAAGATGCAGTCGATCAGGGGCGAGATGTCGATCCCCGCCTCACTGCCTTCGTCATTGCCCGCATTGCGAAACCGTCCCATCGCGACACTCCTGCGGTCCTACGCCGCCGCGGCCAACACGTCCCGCCGCCGCTGCGCCTGTGTGCACAGCGTTTCGATGTGTACGACCAGCTTGGCGTAGCGGTCGTGCTGCCGGGCCAGCGCATACTGGAACATCATCCCGCTCAGGGCCAACACTAGGCCGGTCTCCGTGGTGATCAGAGCCTCCGAGATGCCGCTGGCGATCATCCCCATGGTCTTCTCGCCGCCCGTCCCGCGCGCCAGGGCATTGAAGGTGGTCAGCATGCCGGTGACCGTGCCGAGCAGCCCCAGCAGCGGCGCCGTGCTGACGCTCACGCGCATCACGCGCAAATCGCGCTCGAACGGCCCCAGTTCGTCGCTCAGCAGGCCGGCAAAATAGTGCTCCATCTCCTCCAGATTGCGGCACGCGTACGCGTCGCGCAAGATGCCGGCTACGGGGCCGCGCACGCGCTGCGGCTCCTGCTGCCAGCGCTGCCAGGCGCGCTCGGCGTTCACGAACACGCCCTTGCTCCAGAGCTTCAGCAGGATCGCCACGCCCAGCCCGTACATGACCAGGCCGTTGAAGGCCAGGGCCGTCATGCCCCAGCCGCCCGAGATCCAGAAGGGCACGGCCTCGGCCAGGAGCTTGCGCAGGGCAATGAGCGCCTCGTTCATGCCGGTCGGTCCTCCGGCAGCGGCACAACCGCTTCGGATGCGACAGCGACCGGCGCGGCGGCCGTGACGCGCGCCCGCACCACTTCGTTCAGGAAGGCTATGGCGATCCGCTCCAGCCGGTCGAGGATGCCCTTGGCCTTGCGCGCCAGGAAGGCATGCAGTAGGATCGTGGGGATCGCCACATAGAGGCCGTACTCGGTCGTGATCAGAGCCTCTGAAATGCCGGCCGAGAGCATCTTGATGTCGCTCGAGCCGAAGACCGTGATTAGCGTGAAGGTGTTGATGATGCCGGTAACGGTGCCCAGCAGCCCCAGCAGCGGTGCGCAGGCGGCGGCCACGGCCAGGAAGGGCAGTACGGCGTTGAGCCGGAACCGGGTGGCCAGCACCTGCTCGTACATCGTCTCCTCGATCAGTTCCTTGGGGTCTCCTATGTGTTGCACACCGGCCCGGATCATGCGGGCGGCGGGCCCGCGCAGCCGGGCGGTGGCGGCCGCGACCGCGGCCGGGTCGCGTCGAGCCACGGCCTCGAGCAGCGCGGCCAAGCGGCGCCGGCCGGGCAGGAAGACGAGTGACAACTGCAGCCACTTGATCAGGGCGATCAGCGCCGCCAGCCCCGCCACCCCCAGGATCGGCGCCATGACCGGACCGCCCTTGCGGATGTGCTCGGTCAGGGACTCCTTGGTCTCCTCCATCTTACGGGCGTTGCCCAGGCTGCCGTCGAACGGCATGGCACCAGCGCCCGTGGCGACGAGCGTGCGGGTCAGGGCTTCGTGCGCCGGGTCGGCATAGCTGGTGACGCTGGGTTCCAGCGAACCGACACGTTGTTCGGCAATGCCGGCCAACACCCCGTCGTCGGAGAGAAAGTAGGCCACCGGGCCGATCAGCGCGAAGCGGCCTTCACGCACCCGGCCGTCCGGCCCGGCGGCCCGGCCGGCGAACCAGTCGCCGCCCAGCAGGTTGATAGACCGTTCCAGGCTGCCATCCAGCACCCGGAGCTGGGTGGCGAAGACCGCCGCCGGATCAAGCTGGGTGTTCTCGGTCGCCAGCCGGGCCGGTTCGACCAGTGGGGCGTAGCGGGCCAGTTCGGCGATGTGCAGGCGGGTCTCGAAGTTGCGCACGTACTCGCCCAGGAGGCTGGAGAGGTAGTCGCGCTCCTGTTCCAGCGCCTTGGTCTGTCCGGCCTGGTTGCCCATGGCCAGATTACAGGTGTCCAACTCGCGCCGGCTGCTCTCATGGGCGCGGCGGGCCTCCAGCAAGGCATCCTCGGCCTGGCGCAGCCGGTCGGTTAACGGCATCTTCTCAGCGCCGATCACCTCCTGCATCCGCGCCAGTTCATCCAGGCTATCGCGCAGGCGACGGTCCAGCGCGGGTGGCAAGCCATTGGCGCCGGCCTCGGGCACCGCGACCGCCGCAGCCAATGAGGTCTGTGAGACCGGTGCGTTGGTTGCAGCCGGAGTCTCGCCGCGGGTGTGCAGGGCCGTTCCCGCGAACAGCACGAGCGCCAAGGTGCCGGCAAAAAAGACTGGTCGTATCGCCATTGCGAACCGCCGGCGGCGAGCCGGCCTCCTGAGTCCTGTTGGTATCGGAAACCCGGCACGGGCGCCGGTCTGGGCGTCACCTAGCGCAATTCCACCGGCAGTGCGACATACGCCGCCGGTCGTTCGTTCCGGTAAACCGCGATCGCATCGGTCACGGCCTGCGCGACCGCGTTACTAGGGTACCAGGTCCAGGCCGCCTGACCAGGCATGCCGACGCCGCCAATGTCGCCGCGCAGGTTGCAGTAATACGCCGGACCCAGGCCCAGGTAGAGCGTCGTCACCTCGGCGCGCGTGCCGCCTGGCAGCTCTCGTACCTCGCTGGCCAGAATGACTTCGCGGGCGAACTTGTCGATCTCATTCGCCACGCCGACCACGTTCTGAAAGCGTTCGGAGAGCGTCAGCGGCACCGCTCCGCCACCGGCGGTCGGGATGCGTTGACTCAACGGCTTCAGCTTTTCGCGCAGAGGCTCCGGTGCGCGCGCCAGCAGCGCGTGGACGCGCGCCTCGACGCCGGTGATCGCCGCTCCCAGGCCGGCCGTGGCCTGCCGCAGGGCCTCCTGCCGGGCATGGAGCTCGGCCAGCTTCTTGTCGGCCTCAGCCTTATCACGCTGCGTCTGGGCCATCTTCTCGCGCAGGGTCGCCGTCTCACGCTCGACGATGCGGACGCGGTCCTCGAGCAAACCCTTGCCCTCGCTCCAGGCGCTGCGGACCTCGGCAATCTGTTGCCGGACCTCGACCCATTTTTGAAGGGCCTCGCGCACGGCGCCGTCGCCGGCCGGCTCCTGGGCGTGGGCCGCGAGCAACATCGCGCCGGCCAGAGCTCCGGTCCAGGCCACAATCCTTCCTTTACGTCGCATGTTCGACTCCGCCTTGTTTGGTCGATGAGTCTGAGGCGAAAATGTTAGCCGCGTGTTTGTCGTATGTGTGGACTTGGTGTAATCGCGGCCCTGGCGACATGGCTAGAGGGTGACGGCGACTGAATGTTTGGATTGTCTTTCGTCCTCGCTCTTGTCGTCGGGAATCGATTACGAGGACGAGGACGACGGACGAGGACGACTCGAAACGCGATTTGTTGGTCTGATGTGTAAATCGCTTCTGTGTTGCGGGGCTCCCATCCGTCCAAGTTACGGACGAGTTCCCTCCCTCTCCCGCTGGGAGAGGGTCGGGGTAAGGGTTGTGGGCGGAAGCCCACATTAGAACTTCGCCGACAGGCTGATTCCGTATTCGGCGCTGTTGCTCTTGCGAGTGCGCAGCCAGCGCTCGTCGCCCAACTCGTAGTACTGCTCCGACTCGGCCTGCAGCGGCGTCTTCATCGAGAGACCCAGCGTGATGTTCTCGAACAGGGTCTTTGACAGGCTCAAGGTCAGGCCAGTGGACGGCTCCTGATAGACACTTGGGGTGTAGGCCGTATCCGTGGCCGACTCGCCCGTGACCAGCATCCGCCCGGTGTACGACCAGAAGAGGTTCGCCGACACACCGTGATGGTCGTCCTCGAACGTGATGCCGATGTTGGCTAATTGGTCGGGCTGCGACTGCATGGGACGGGAGTCGTTCCCGGAGTAGGGGGCCACGGCGTCCGTCTCCTGTTGGCCGTATTGGACCTCGGACCACAGCCGGGTGTAGTTATAAGTGAAGGTGAACCCGCCCAGCCACTCAGCCACCAGATCCATCCCCTGGCGCCACTCGAACTCCAGGCCTGAGAGCTCTGCCGAGGGGTAGTTGATCGGGAAGATTGCGTAGGTGTCGGTGGTCAACTGCAGCAGGGTGCGGTCAATGACGTCGTCGATCTCCTTGCGGAACATGCTGACGGCCAGCAGGTCGGAGGGGCGTCGGAACCACTCCAGCCGCAGGTCCCAGTTACGCATCTGCGAGATCGCGATGTCGGCGTTGCCGATGAATACATCGCTCGAACCGTAGACCGGCGTCTGCACCGGCACCAGTTCCTTGAAGGTTGGTCGGGCGATGGTCTGGCTCCAGTTGAGCCGGATAAAGACCTCCTTGTCTGGCTTGAGGATCAGCCCCGCTGCCGGCAGGACGTCGACCTGATCGAGCGAGGCGCCCGCCTCACTTTCGTGCACCGCGAATGAACGCAAGTAGCTGTTGACCTCGCCCGTTTCGTTGGTCTCGGTTACGAGGCGGAAGACGTTGAGCGAGTTCTGCTCAACCGTATCGTCGACCGCCTGCACGTCCACGACGGTCTCGAGCAGGGTCGATTCCACGCGCGTGCCGCAGATGAAGCTGAGCCAACTGAAGAGCGGTGCATCCAGCATCCAGTAGGAGGCATCGAGCGCCTGGTAACCGGTATAGTCCACCGGGCCCTGGCCTTGAAAGGTGCCACTGACGATCGTCATCCCCATCAGGTCTGCATAGGGATGGCCGGACTCCGTGAGCAGGCCGATATTCTCACCATAGAGCGTGTCCCAGATTGGGTCGTTGCCGCGGTAACTGGCGGTCCCATCCGCATAGGTCAAACCGGGCACGGGGGCATACTTGTCGACCTCGGTGGCATAGTTCAGACTTTCGCCGGTGGCGGTTACGACGTCTCCGGGAGGCAGGACCATATTGACATAGTCGCTTTCGAAGGTGCGGTTCACCCGGTCCAGAAAGTGACCCACTTTCAGGCGTCCGTCGTTGCCGCTGGAGGTCTCGAACGGAAACTCCAGATCCCAGAAATACTGGCGGCTGCGTTCGTCGATGCGATACCACTGGCGCGAGCACTGGGGATCGACCCACAGGGACATTTCGCCCGGCACGTCATTGGTGACGCTGGCGCTGGTGACGGTACGGTCGGGCTCAAAGAGCGTTGAGGAGCTTTCGGCACCGGTCCAACTGAATACCGGCGCGTCAAGCGTGAGCAGGTCGCCCCACGAAGCGCCGTCCAGAAAGGAGAGCTCGTGGCGGCCGTGGTACTGGAGGCTGTCCAGCGTGCGCTCGAGGTAGTCCAGCGTCACCCGCATGGTCGCCGGCCCGTCGACCGGCACGAGATAGCCGTTGGCGTCAGGCTCGTAGAACGGCGTTGTCCGCCACTCCGAGAAATTGTCCGCGGCGCGGTTGTACAGGTACGAGACGCCCAGTTCCTGGCTGTCGGCAATTTCAATGCCCAGCGTGGCGATCCGACCCCACAATAGTCGCTCAACGCCCAGATCTTCGGTCGTATAGGGCGGCACTTGGGGCGGCGTCGTGGTTTCCGGTACGATCTTGGCCGAGCCGCGCAGGCCGCCGTTGTAACCTTCGTACTTGCGGCTATAGGTCATGGAGAACAGGCCGCCGACGCGCGCCAGATCGCCGATATCCCAGAAGTCGCCCACCGTGAAGCTCCAGCCATGGTCCGGTGGCGGCGCCTTGCGGGTGGGGCCGACGATCGGGCTGAGCGAATGCGTGAGCGCATCAAGCTCCTGCTCCTTTTCCGAGACGGTGCCGTCGAGGTCGGCATTGGCGGAGACCTGCGGGATGTCGATGCTGCGGACCGCCAGGTCGCGTTCGGGATGGTCACCCCAGTAGTTGACCTTGCGGTCATTCCACAGGAAGGTGTCCTGCCCGGTGATGCCGTCACGCCAGGCTTGCGAGACTTTGAAGCTGTAGACCGGCTCCTTCGGCACCGAACGCGTGACAATGTTGATAGCGCCGGCGCCGGCATCGGCCTGCTGGTCGGGCATGAAGGTCTTGCTCACCTGGATGCTCTCGACCAAGGCGCTTGGGAACATGTCGAGCTGCACGGCGCGCTTCTCGGGATCGGCCGAGGGCAGCCGCACGCTGTTGACCTGCGTGCTGGTATAGCGGTCGCCCAGGCCGCGAATCACAGCGTACTTGCCGTCGGCCACCGATGCGCCGGCCACCAGTCGCAGGGCGCCGGCCACGGTGCTCTGGCCGGCCTTGCCGATCAGCTCCGAGCCGATCGAGTCCATGACCGCCGCCGACTGCTGGCGGATCTGCAAGACGTCCTTGGCGCCGTCGCCCTCGCCGCCGACCTCGAGATCCGAGACGACTACTTCGTCCATCTCGGTGTATTCGCCGGCCAGTCGCAGATCGAGCTCGGTCAACACACCGGCGGTCACCACCACGCCGGCGCGCACTTCGCGCTGGAACCCCTCTTTTGAGAAGACCAGGGTGTAGGCGCCGGGTGCCAGGTCCGGCACCAGGAAGTGGCCGTCGGCACTGCCCGCGATCCGCAGGCCCAACTCAGGGATGGCTACGCTCACCTCCGGCACCGGGACGTCGAAATCGGCATCGTAGACGACCCCGCGTACGCCGCCTTTGGCACCTTCCTGCGCGCTCAACGGCACGACCAGCAGAAGGGCCGCCAGCAGTCCGCGCAGGAGACCGGGCCGGGAGTGGCTACGCCCGAAACCTGTGCGGTGGCTGCGGCCCGGAGCCGCGGCATCCAACTCGAGGTGGTCGTGTCGTTTCATCATCATGGCTTGGCACCGTTATCGTTATCGTTGTTGGCTGGCGGGGCCCGCACCGGACTGCGGGCCGTCACATCGGTTCGGCTCAGGGCGAGGCGGCGCCCCTCCCACGGGCCTGCTCGCGGACCAAACGCTGGCGCAGTGCCGCGGCAACCGGCTCGGGCCACTCCGGCAAGGCGGCGTGCGCGGCCGCGCAGATCGCCACATACGCCGTCAGGCGCGGCCGCGGCGACGCGAGCCCGTCGGCGGCGGTCAGCGCTTCGTGCAGGGCCGCGACGGCCCGCGCGGGGTCCCCGAGCGCGGCCCAACCGCGGACGAGCAGAATCAGGGCTTCCGGCAAATCGACCGGCCGACACACCGCCGCCCGTTCGCGCGCAGCCGCCATCTGTTGGCGGGCCGCCGCCGGATCGGTCCCGGCCAGGCGCCGGGCCAGGTCGACGGCCACGGACGCACCGGCATAGCCGGGCGGCAGCGCGGCCGCACGGCGCTCGGCCTCGGCCTGCAGGACGGCGCCTTCAGTTGCCAGCCCGCGGGTGGTCAGCAGCTGTCCGAGCCGGGCGCGCTGCGCAATCTGGTCGGCTGCCGGCTGGAAAGGCCAGGTGCGCTGGACCCATGCGGCCAGGCCGGCCAGTTCGTTGGTCGAGAGGTCCGGCCGGTTCTCGGCCCAGCCCAGCAGGCCGCCGGCCAGGCCGGTCTGCACCGCCAGCTCAAAACGATTGGTGAGTGCGCCCGTGGCCGGGATCAGTTCGTCGAACGTGGCCGCCGGGTTGCGCTGGAGCAGCGTCTCGACCAGGTGACCGTCCAGATCGTTGCCCTGGCCGCGCGCCACACGGTCGGTGGCCGCCGAGGGTTGGCCGAGCATCGATTGGGCCACGGCGATGTGCTGTGCCACCCGTTCGGCGGTCCATCCCAGGTTGTCCTCGCGATGCCTGGCCCGCAGTTCCTGTGCCCAGGCGGCGGCCGCGCGCACGAGGCTCTGCGCATCTTTCGTGCGGCCCTGCTGCGCCAACTGGGCCGCGGTATCGGCCAGCAGGGCGCCGCGCTGCCAGGCGACGATGGTCTCCGCCACGCGTTGGGCCTCATCGGTCTGGTGACGCTCCAGACAGGCTGTCCCCAGTTTGTAAAGTGCTGCGCCGCTCTCGCGCTGCGAGAGCGTGTCGGGTGCAAAACAGTCGGCGAATCCGAGCCCGAGATCGACTGCCGTTGGCCGGGGCTCGGGCCGGCAGGCGCCGATGAGCAAAGCGGCTAACAGTGTTACCAAGCGTCGTGGAATAGCAACCACGGATGGACACAGATGGACACAGATTGTCTTGGTTGCCGTGGCCACATGACCTCCCGGTTTCTCTCCCGCTGCGCATTACGCGGCACGGGCAGCCCTATCGATAGCAAAACGGCGGCGGGCGTGTGACCGCCCGCCGCCTCGAAGAACGCGCCGGAATGCGCCGACTGCGCGGTTCCGGCTGTCGTCTCTATTCCTTCATCACGCGGAAGAACGCGAGGCTGCGGCCACTCGGATCCACGTAGGTCATGTCGGAACCGGTGCCGCGCACCCAAGCCACGGGCGACCAGTCGCTGCCGGTGGGCGTGGTCCGCGTTTCGATGCGGTACATCGCGCCCGCGTTGGTGCCAAAGGTCAGCACCGGCTTGATCTGCATGGCGGTCGATCCGACCAGTGTGCCGTCGTCGTTCATGCTCGTGTCGACCAGGCCCAGTTTGGCGGCCAGGGTCCAGCCGGCCAGCCAGTTCTGGGTTGGCCCGAAGGCGCCCTTGTAGCTGACCGGGGTGTAGAAGCCGTTGTCCGGCGCCGTGCGGGCGGAGGTCTCGTAGGCCGTCGCCACGCAGGGATTCACGGAGGTGATCGGGTAGACGTCCTGCGCGATTCCCGCGTTGCCTGGCGTCGTGTTACGGGTCAGGGCCTTGATCGGCATCACGCCATTGGTGATATTCCGGTAGTAGGAGCTGCCCATATTGACGTCGATCGGATTCGGGTAGGTACCCGAGAACGATAAGTGCCGGGCGGATGCGGCCGTTCCGGCGTTCTCGTAGCCCGCCGCGTTCTCCAACTCGCCCTTCGTCAACGGGAAGACCGGCCCGCCAGCGAACGCGCCGGTGTTCAGACCCATGTTGTAGAACACGCAGTCGGTGACTTCGAGCTGGAAGCCCGGCGTCTGCGTGCCGTAGAGGGCGCTGTTGGGGAAGTCGACGCTGCTGTTGACCGGATAGCTGTTGTAGGCCGTCTTGGCGCGCGTCAGCGTGCTGTAGTTGTAGGCAGGAGACTGGAGGTCATTCTTGTCGCCGCGCGCCTCGAGGGTCACGCCCGCGCCACGGAAGTCCATGAAGATCGAGTTGTAGATCTGCGGACCGGCGTTGTCGCGGCAGAGGATGGCGGTGTTAGCGGCCCACTGACCGTTGCCTTCGCCCGTGCCCTCGCCCGACGCCATCGGACCCTTACCGATGATCGTGATGTTGTACCACTGCGACAGGGCCAGCGGCAGGCTGGCATCATCGACGTTGCTGGCCTTGCCATTGGCGCCGTCGATCTCCATGCCTTTGTCGCCCCAGGCTGAGCCGACGCAGCGCTGGAAACCGCCCGATTCCTTGTTGATCACGTCGTTGACGGCGCCCTGCACCGCGAAGAGGAACTGATGCTTGCCGCGGTGGCCTTCGTCCGAGTCGAAGGCGTCGTCGCCATAGACCCAGGTGAAGAGGTACTTGGTGTTGACCGAGCCACCGAAGAACTCGAAGGCGTCGTCCACGGTGTTGAGCGCTTCGACATGGTGGATCTCGGTGCCGCGGCCGACCGAGTACAGTGACAGGCCGTTGACCTCCTTGGTGCCGCTCGCATCCAACGGGAAGCCGTTGTAGCGGATCGACACGTAGGCGAAAACGCCGCTGCTGTCATCGTCGTTCAGCGCGCCGCCGATGCCGTTACCGTACTTGGCGCCGTCGGTCTCGTTCGCCGGCAGGCCTTCGACCCATACCGCCGGATTCGGCACGATCACATCGTTAAGGACGCCGTTGTACGCAATCGGGGTGGCGCCCACGATGATCACACCGCCCCAGTAGCCGAAGGTCGGCTGCCAGACCGAGTAGTTGCGGCTGGCGCCTAGCGTCCAGCCCTGCGCGCCCGGCACGCCGGCTGTACGGTTGGCGGCCAAGTCGACCGCGCCCGCGGTCATGCCCGGCACATTGTTGTCCCACATGTCGGTGAAGATGATCGGATCCTGCGCGGTGCCGCGGGCATTGATCATGGCGCCTGGTTCGATCACCAGCGTGCCCGGCAGCGAGGTGCCGGTGGTGTTAACCCACGGCCGGCCGCGGATGAGCGTGCCCGCCTCGATCGTCAGCGTGTTGCCGGCCGTCACCTTGATGGGGCCGTAAAGCACGTAGGTCGTGTCGCTGTACCAGGTGGTGTCTGCTGTGATGTTCGCACTGACGTCCTCTTGGTCGTCGTAGTGCGGAATCACCCAGTTTGCCGGGGTCGAGCCGTTGGCGATCGTGCAAGCCACGGTCGCCCAACTATCGATTTTGCGCGCCTGGGCGGTCAAGGCTGTGCCCATGGCGCAAGCCAGCGCCAGGGACATGCCTGTGCGTGTGCGTGTGAAATGCATTGTGTCACTCCTGTTGTGTGGAAGGATTTGCCGTTGCGGGACATTATCGAAGGCGTTATCGCACCCGCATCCCAGCCCGGTCGTCGCGGTGAACCCGCGTAGACCCGATTGGTTGCGTGATGGGGTGATGATGGCGGGTGTCTGTTAGGAGCAACCCAGCGTCCTGTTAGATTTGGGTTCGGCTTGGCGGGAGGAAACCCGGCCTTGGACTCGTCGGTGTACCGGGCGACTTGCATCGGGATGAACGGCCCGGAGGACCGTTCTCGCGCAAGAAGGAGTGCGAGAAACGGACGCATTGCATCCGCGGGCCAAATCGAAAACTAACCGGCTCCTGACACTGACTGGCGGCGGTTCAGGCTAACCTGAACGAACTAACGGTGTCCGGTGATCGGTAGCCGGTGACCGGCAACCTGATAACACGCTACTGAGGTACACGCGCATGTATACCCATTCACTGCTTCGTCGCCGGTGCTTCCGCGCGTTGCGCGGTCTGCGCCTGGTCTGTCTAGCCGTAGCCTGCACGGCTGTCGCCCGCGCCGATGACCGCTACGAACCCAACAACACCCGTGAGCAGGCGTTCGATCTGCGGCCGTACGAGAACCGCTGGCTCGCGACCGTGGCGGGTCAGGGCCTGCAGGCGGATGCTGATTGGTATGCCATACAAACAGCAGCCGCCAACGAACGGGTGGTCGCGCTCTGCCGCTACGCCAACGGCGCCGGCAACGTCACGCTGACGCTCTATGACAGCGCCGGGGTCCAGAAGGCCACCTCCCGTGACGACGACAGCGACCAGTCCATCAACGTCGTGCTGGCCGCCGCCGGCACCTACTACCTGGCCGTGGGCGGCGCCAATGCCGGCAACGGCTACGACCTCTGGTGGAACGCCACGGCCCTAGACGACAACTACGAACAGAACGACCGCCAGGACCAGGCCTATGATCTGCGCAGCTACCCGCGCACCTGGCTTTCGACCCTGCGTGGGCCGGGCCTGCAGTGGGACGACGACTTTTACCGCATCCGCGCCGATGCCAATAACCGGCGCGTCCGTGTGGTCTGCCGCTTCCGCCAGGGCTCCTACGGCGGCGATATCGACGTCTACCTGCTGGACGCCGCCGGCAACACCGTCGGGCGTGCGATCTCGACGACCGACGACGAAACGCTCGACGCCACCGTGCCCCAGGCCGGCGACTACTTCGTCTGGGTGCGGCGGCCCAACGACAGCACCCTTTATGACCTCTGGTGGGACGCCAGCGCCACCAGCGGCGACGACCGCTACGAGCCCAACGACAGCCGCGAGCAGGCCTTTGACTTGAGTGGCCGGCGCGGCGACTGGCTCTCGGCGGTCAACGGCCCCGGCATTGCCCGTAACGCCGACTGGTACCGGGTGCGGCTGAAGCCCGAGGGCGAACGGCTGCAGGTGGAGCTCCTCTTCACGCACGCGTCCGGCAACCTGGATCTGCACGTCTACAACGCCTCCAACGCGCTGCTCGCGGCGTCCGCCAGCACCAGCAACAGCTTTGAGCGGATCGACGTCGTGACCGCCTCGGGCGGCGGCGATTACTTCGTGCGGGTCACCGCGTCCGGCGGGTATACCGGTAACGGTTACGACTTGCGTTGGCAGTCGTCGACACCCCCGCCGCAGACGCCCGTGGGCGTGACCGCGTCGGATGGCACGTTTCTGGACCGCGTCGAGGTGACGTGGCCGGTCGCCGCCTACGCCAAGGGCTACATGATCTACCGCCACACCACAGCGGAGGTTGCCGACGCGCAACCGATCGCACTGGTAACAACCCTCCAGTATAGCGATCCAGCAGTGGTGGCCGGGCGTTATTACTACTACTGGGTGGCCTCGTCGAACGCCCTTGGGCTCAGCGCCTTCAGCGTGCCCGATGCCGGCTACCGTGACGTCGAGGCCCCGAACAATCTCCAGGCGACGCAGGCCAGCACGGGCGTCAAACTGCAGTGGGATCCGGCCCAAGGCGCCAGTCGCTACACGGTCTACCGCGCCACGGTCGACAACCTGGCCGCCGCCGTGTTGGTCACCTCCAGCGCCACGGGTATCACCTACACCGACACGGCGGCACCTCGCGACACGCAGCTCTACTACTGGGTGGCCTCGCAGGGCGCCGAGGTGGGTGGCCGCGTGTCGATCTCCGTCAGCGGCTTCTTCGTGCCGGCGCCGACAGGCGTGAATGCCACGGACGACACCTACACCGACCGCATCCGGGTGACGTGGGTGAAGCCCAGCGGGTACAACCCGCCGGGCGGGTTCCGCGTGTACCGCGGCACGTCGAGTTCCAGCGCGTCGGCCGTAGCGATCGCAACGGTGGCGAACACGGTGGTGCAGTACGACGACTTCACGGCCGTGGCGGGAACCTACTACTACTACTGGGTCACGTCGGTCGGCGCGCTGGGCGAAAGCGGTTTCAGCAACAACAACCGGGGTCGTCGCAAGAGCGGTTCGGGCGTCCGCCCGCGCCTGTGGACGCCCGGCGGATTCCGCCTGGGCTGGATTCCAGCCTGGGGTTTGCCTGTCGCGGCGTGCGCGGCCGTTCCACGCGGCGAGCTGCCGTGAACGTTGACGCCTCCACACGGTCGGCCTGCGCGCTGTTCGTCGACGGCGACGAGTTGGCGCGCCTGGCGCCTGAGCGGCGGGCCGGCATCCTGGCGCAGGCCGTGGTCATCGCGACGCGGCTGGGTCCGCTGCGTCTCCAGCGCGTCTTCGGCGGCCGGTTCGAGCGGGAGGCCGCGGACGCGCGTGCGACGCCGGCCGCCGGCCAGCCGGTGGCGGTGCAACTGGCGGTGGAGGCGTTGTCCACGGCCCTGAGCCAGCCGTCCATCGGCACACTCTGTTTCCTGGCGCCGGACGACACGCTGCGTCCGCTGTTTCGCAAACTTCAAGGCTACGGGCGGCAGGTCGTGGTGATTGGGCCGCCCGAAGGCGGCTGTCGGGCCGCGCTGGCGGCCGTCTGTGACAGCTATGTCCCGTGGGGGGGCGGCGAGGGCACACAAATGTGCGCAGGCGGGCCGGACGTCGGCACCCTGGAGCCTCCCGCACCCGGGCCGTCGGCCAGCCGGGTGGATCCATCGCCGCCAGTCACGGATCTGCGCAGCCGGGTGGAAGCCCGGCTGCGGTTGGCGCTGCCCGCCCGCGCCGAGCGCGAACGGATCTATGCCGCCGCCAACACCGTGCTGTCAACCGTGGCCGATTGCGGCGCCGCGATTCCCCTGGTCGACCTCTCCTACCGGGTGGCGGAGCAGCTTGGCAACGGGGGCCTGCAACCGGCCGTCTTCAAGATCCTGTACACGCTGGTCCTGGGCCACACCTTTCGCGCCCGACGGGGTGAACGTCCCCACCTGATCCGGGTCCAGTCGGCCCGCTATCCCGTGGCCGAGTGGGATGCGCGGTTCGTGCGGGTCTGCCAGGTGCACCTGGCCGGGCAGACGCCCGCCGAACCGCTCGCCACGCCAGCCGCGCGCGCCGAGCTGGCCGCGCTCTTCGAGCACGACCTGCCGGCGCTAACCGAATTCTAACCGCGCCCTCATCGACGGCACATCGGACGCTGTTGAAATCATGCCACGTGATAACGGCCCCTGTACGGGCCTGAAAGGATAAGGATACCCATGCAACGCATCCCGATCGGAGTCTGCCTGTACCTGAGTCTCAGCGCCCTGGCCCTGGCGCAAACCAACGAGGTGGCGCCCCGGGCGCCCGCGCTTGCGCCCGCGGCGGCGAAATCCTGGACCGATAGCCTGACGGCGCGCGGCGACGTGCGCTTGCGTTTCGAGCAGATCGGCGACGATTCCAAGAAGGACTCGGACGGCGATACCTATACCCGCTCGCGCAGCCGTTTGCGGGCGCGACTGGGCGTCGATGCTAAGTGCAGCGACCAGCTCAAAGCCGGCCTCGAACTCTCGACCGGGGCCGCTGACCCGGTCTCGGGCAACCAGTCGATGGGCGAGGGGTTCGGCAAGAAGGAGATGCGCCTGAGCCTGGCCTACCTCGACTACACCCTGCTGAAGGCCGCGGACCGCCAGGCGAACCTGGTGGCCGGCAAAATGAAGAACCCCTTCCTGACGCAGCCGGACGACTTGGTGTGGGACTCGGATGTCACACCCGAGGGCGCGGCAGCCAAACTGCGGCTGGGGCAGGGCTTCGCCAGTTTGGACGTCAACGCCGGATGCTTCGTGGCTTCCGAACGTTCCTCCCAGACAGATGCCATACTCGCGGCCGCGCAGGGCGCCCTCAAGCTGCAGTTCAACCCCGACATGGCTTTGACCGCCGGGGCCGCCTACTACAACTACAGCGGCGTCGAGGGTTATGACGTAATCGACTGGGAGGATGGCGACAATGCCTACGGCAACAGCACCGTGGCCGGGACCGTGGATGGCGAGACCACCCACAAGGCCTGGGCAAGCGGATTTACACCGGTGGTCGCCTTCGCGCAACTCGGCGCCAAGGTCCTCGGTCTGCCGGTGGCACTCTACGCGCAGGCCCTAACCAATCCGGAAGCTGATGCCAACGACCAGGGTCAGATGGCCGGCTTCAGCCTGGGCCAGGCACGCCAGCCGCGTTCGTTCGAAGTGGGCTACAGCTACGCCAAGCTCGAGCAGGACGCCACTCTCGGCATGTTCACGGATTCCGACCGCTGGGGCGGCGGCACCGACGGCAAGGGCCACAAGTTCTCGGCCAAGTACCAGATTGCCAAGGGGCTGCAGGCCGGCATCGCGTACTTCCTGGACGAGCGTAAGATCGCCGATCCGGCCAAGACCGCCGACTACGACCGCCTGCAGATCGACCTGGCGGCGAGCTTCTAGACGGACGTTGATGGGATCACGATAGAACATTGAATCAGGAACTCAGGAACTCAGGAAGAGTGCGCAAGACGCCATTCCAGCTTTCCTGAGTTCCTGATTCAGAAGAGTTACCCCCCGCGTGTGTTCGCGGCGCAG
>CAZZCT010000009.1:43983-53550 GCA_964652365.1 uncultured Lentisphaerales bacterium | reverse complement strand
GGGTCAAGAGCACGAAACTGCGGCAGGCTTCGCGGCAACTCTCGCAGAACAGGGCGCAGGCGCTCCTGCGCGTCGCGGGCGGCGTCGCGCACCAGTTCGGGCAGTGCCGGATGGATGTAGACCATGTTGAGCAGATCGTCCAGACGGCCGTCGCGGTACATCACGGCAACCAGCAGGTGGGCGAGGGTCGCGGCCTCCGGGCCGAGGATGTGGGCGCCCAGGAGCTGTCGGCTGGCCGGGCAGACCAGCAGTTTGCAGAAGCCTTCCTCGATCTGCCGTGCCAGCCCCACGTTGCTGTCGGCGACCGCGGCTGTGCCGACCACAAACGGACGGTGCGCGGCCAGCAACTGATCCTCCGTGGCTCCCAGTCCGGCGATCTCCGGCTCCGTGAAGATGGCATAGGGCATCGGACCGTAGTCGACGGGTGCCGGGTCGCCGTCCAGCACGTGGCGCACCAGGTAGTCGGCTTCGCGGTTGGCGCTGTGGCGCAGAAGGTAACGCCCCACGCAGTCGCCCAAGGCCCAGACCCCCGCCGCGCTGGTGCGCAGGTGGTCGTCCACCTCCACCCAGCCGCCGGACCGGGTACGGACCTCCGCCTGCGCGAGATCCAGATCGGTCGTGGCCGGGTGCACGCCGGTCGCCACCAGCAGGGCTTCGGACTGCAACTCCCAGGTGTGTGCGTCGGCCAGGTCGCGGCAGGCCACATGGAAGCGCTGCCCATCGTGCCGTACGCGCAGAACCTCGGTCCGGCCGTGCACCTGGTGCGAGGCGCCGAAGACGCGCTGGAAGGTCTCCCGCACCGTACAGTCGGCCGTGCGCAGGAGTTCGCTGCGCACGAGGAAGCGCACGTCGCAGCCGAAGGCCGCGTAGGCCGAGCCCAGTTCACACGCAATATAGCCCCCTCCCAGGACCGCCAGGCTGCGCGGCATCTGCGTACAGGTCAGCGCTTCGGTGCTGGTCCAGAAGGGCGTTCCGGCCAGTCCGTCGAGGTCGGGAAGAGCCGGCGTGGCGCCCGTGGCAATGAACACCCGGTCGGCGCAGAGCCGGGCGTCGCCCACGCACACGCTGCGTGGACCGACAAAGCGCGCCGGGCCGCGATAGAGTCGCAGGCGCGGCTCGTCGCGCAGACTGTCGGCAATCTCCTGCGACATCGCGGCTACGGTGCGCTGGATGCGCGTCACGAGTTCGGCGACGCGCACGGTCGGCGGCGATGCCAGCTTCACCTCGACGGCGGCGGCATGTCGCATGGCAGCCACTTGGCTGGCCGGGTACAGCAGCATCTTCGAGGGGATGCAACCGCGGTTCAGGCAGGTGCCGCCCAGCGCACCTTGCTCCACCAGCGCCACGCGCAGACCTCGCGCGGCGGCGGCGCGGGCGATCCGCAGTCCGGCGCCTGAACCGATCACGAGCACGTCATATGGTTCCATGGCTGTTCAGATCCTTTCATTTCCCGGCTTGTCCGTACCTTCGGTTCACGATTACGGGCGACGATTACGGTGGACGATTGAGGGCTTCCCCCGTAATCCGTAATCGTCGCCCGTAATCGTCCGCCGACTCGTGCGTTCAATCGTCGGAACGAACGGCCCGGAGGACCGTTCTACAGCGCAAGCATGTGTAAGCCTGTAGCCGCCAGCGGCCCGACGGCGGTCTGCCGGGCCGGATCACGGCGCGCGCTGGCAGCGCGTGCAGATGTGCGTGCTGCGCTGGCCGACCACCAACCGCTCGATCGCACGCCCGCAGCGCGGGCAGGGCTCACCGGTGCGGCGGAAGACGCGCAGCCCATCGGCATTGCGGCCCCGCCGGCCCGCCACGCTGTAGAAATTGGCCGCGCCGCGTCCCAACGTGGTGCCCTCGGCTGCGACCGCGCGGGTCAGGACCGTGCGGATGGCCTGGTGCAGCCGGCGGATCTCGGCCGGGCGCAGCGTATCGGCCCGCCGCTCCGGATGAATGCGCGCCTCCCAGAGGGCCTCGTCTGCGTAGATGTTGCCCAGGCCGGCGACACAGCCCTGGTCCAGCAGCAGCGGTTTGATCATGCGGCGCAAGCCCGCCAGGCGCGCGCGCAGGCAGGCCACGGAGAAGGCATCGTCGAGCGGCTCGGGGCCCAGCCCGCCCAAATGCGCGTCGGGGCGGTCCACCAGCAGCATCCGCCCAAACTTACGCGTGTCGTGAAAATGCAGGCTCCGACCGTCGGCCAGGTGCAGAATCACGTGGTCATGCGGATCCAGGGGCTGGTGCTCCGCCTCGAACCGGAACTGGCCGGTCATGCGCAGGTGAATCAGCAGATGGCGGCCGTCGTCGAGCTCTGCGACAATGTACTTGGCCCGGCGTCGCAGATCCCGGATGACGCGGCCGGCCAGTGCCGCCGCGAAACTCCCGGGCTCGCCGCCCACGCTTTTTGGCCAGCGCACGTCGACCCGCGCGATTCGCGCGCCGACCAACCCCGCCGCGCGTAAGCCGCGCACCACGGTTTCGACTTCCGGCAACTCAGGCATGACGGCATAGCGTAGTTTGCCGGTTGCTGAAGATCCACTGTTATTCGCGGGTCAGCGCCGGGCGGGTGCTGCGCGCCGGGCCGGCGGGAGTTCGTCCAACGCCCAGACGGTGGCGTCGGCCGGCAGTCCGGTCACGCCGGCCAAAACGGTCCCGGGCCGTGCCAGGGCTAGAATGACGCCCGACCACTCGGCCGCGAAGCGATCCAGCGGCATGCGCACGTTACTCTCGGCCGGATCGGCCAGGTACGCAGGGGGAAAGCACGGGCGCCCGCGTCTCTGCGCGTCTGCGAACCTGCCGGCAGCCGATGGCATGGAACGCAGGGCTAGTCCAGCACCAGGGCCCGGATCTGGCGGGCGCAGCGCGCGACCACGCCGCGCCGCGCTGCCACGGCGGCGGCGGCGCGTGCGCCGAGGGCCTCGCGTTCGGCCGGGTCGCGCAGCAGCCGCTCGATCGTCCGCTCCAGGTCTGGCTGATCGGCCGCCTGCACGATGGCGCCGGCGGCAAGCAGGTCGGCCATCACCGGCCGGAAATTCTCGGTGTAGGGGCCAACCGCCGTGGCCGCGCCGCACAGGCAGGGTTCGATCATGTTCTGCGCGCCGTGGGAGCAGAGGCTCTTGCCCACGAAGACGACCGCGGCCTGGGAGTAGAAGGCCATCAGATCGCCGGTCGTATCCACGAGCAGGACCGCCTCGGCGCCACGCGCCGGGGCGGTCGTTCCGGCGTCGAGCTGGCTCTTGCGCACGCATACCAGGCCGAACCGGACAATCTCGGCCGCCACGGCTTCGCCGCGCTCGAAGTGCCGCGGAATCAGGACCAGGCGCAGCCCGGCGCAGCTGGCACGCAGCCGTTGGTACAGCGCGAGCAACACGGTATCCTCGCCGGCCCAGGTGGAGCCGCCCAGCAGCACCGTGCACCCGGCGCCCATGTCCAGGCCGGTCAGGACGGCGGCAGCCCGTTGCTCCCGCTCGGGGATGCGGCGGGCCACGTCGAACTTGAAGCTGCCGGTGACCTCCACGCGCGTCGGATCGGCCCCTGCGGCCAGCAACCGCTGGCGGTCCAGTTCGGACTGCACCAGCAGCAGGCGGAAGGCGCGCAGCACCGGGCCGAACCAGAGGCGCAGCCGTCGGTACCCGGGTGCCGACCGGTCCGATACGCGGCCATTCACCAGGAACACCGGCAGACCGCGCCGCGCGCAGGCCCGGATCAGGTTGGGCCAGATCTCCGATTCGGTCAGGATGAATGCGCGGGGCTGAATCGTCTCCAGCGCCCGGCGCACGCAGACCGGGAAGTCGAGCGGGTTGTAGATCAAAACATCGCCGGGCGCGAGTTGCTTGCCGGCCTCGCGCCAGCCGGTCGAACTGGTGGTGCTGAGCACGAACCGCAGGGCCGGATCCTGCTCACGCAATGCGCGCATGACCTGCCCGGCCACGTAGACTTCGCCCACGCTGACCGCATGGATCCAGACCGGCCTCGCGCCTCGACTATCCTGGGCGCCGGCCAGGGCACGCCGGGTGGCGTCGTCGTAACGGCCGAACCGCTGTGCGAAGTTCGGTCCATAGCCTCCGCGCCGCCGCATCCGCAACAGGAAGCCCGGTACCATCAGGATATAGCCGAAGGAGAACAGAATGTTGTAGAGAATCCAACGCATGACTGCTGACCGCGTGGCGGCCGGGCGCATGCCGTGTGCCCGAGCGCCAATACCGCCTTTCGGGCGAGGATGCTAGCAGCTTGTCGGACGGGATGCACACACGACTTTGGCGCACCCCGGCGCCAAACCGCGAGGCGCGGACGCATGCCCGGCGGTCCGGCCGTCGCCCGTGTTGGCGCGCGTGAGGCCGTTGGTCAGCGTGGCGAACGCCGTCGCGACGGAGGTTCAAGCAGGCTTTCAGCCTGCGGGCCGACGCGGGCCGTCGTCGGAGCACGCATCGTCCCCTGGATTGCGGGAGATGGAATATTGGAATGCTGGAATGTTGGGAAATGGCCCATCAGACAGTCAAGTTGCCTGCGATTCGCTGCCCAGCGGACCTCATCATGGCATGGATGGAACGCGAACCGCCTGCGTTCTCCCACGGAGGGTTCCGTCGTGCAAGACTCCGCATGGGATGCAGGATTCAACGCACCGCGGTCCACGATTCCAGCATTCCACCCTTCCAACTCTCGCAGTTTGAGGTCGTCATTCGGGTGTTGACGTCCGCTTGTGCGGACGCGTAACGTCTTCGGTGTGCTGGTGTGTTCGCGCCGCCGGACCGGCGGCGGAGGAGGCTTCATGCACCGTTGTTTCGGCAGCCGTCTGTCACGCGTGTGGTTGGGGTTGACCACCATTGGAGTGCTCCTGCTCACGGGCGGGTGTTACGAACAACGCGCCCGGGTGATCGTCTATCCCGATGGCTCGGGGCGCATCCTCGTCACCCGGCAGTTCCAGGCGCCGGTCGCGCGCCTGATTGAAGCCCAGACCGCCGAGATGGGCCTGGCCGGCGGCGTCCGCGCGGACGAGCTGTTCTTCTCCGAGAAACGCCTCAAGGCCGACGCCCGCCGCCTGTTTGGCCGCGGCGTTCGATTGGTCTCTGCCCGTCCGCTGGAGCACAACGGCGCGCGCGGCTCCCTGGCACTCTACGCGTTCGACAAGATTGATGCCGTGGTCGTGCGGCCGGACCTCCTGTTCCGGTCGACCATGGATTACATGAACGAAGGCGACTTCGCCGATGAGGAGGAAGTCGCGGAAGACGAGCCGGAACCGGATGAGGATGAGGACGTGGAGGAGGCCGGCCGGCGTTACGGCTCTTCCGCCGGGGCCTACCGGTTCGCCTTTCAACCCGGTCCGCAACCCAGGCTCACGGTCCGAATTCCCGCCTCGCTGCGGCAGGTCCCCGACACCGAAAGTGAAGAATACGGAGAAGATCTGGACGGAGCCGACGAGATGGACGATATGATGTCGGCCATGCCGCCCGATGCCCGAGCCAGCCTGATGTCCAACGGTAACCCGTTGCAACTGACCGGCAAGGAGAGCTCGCGCGAGCTGATGGCCAAGCTCTGCAAGGGGATGAACCTGCGGATCGAGGTGGAGGTGCGGGGTGCGGCGGTCACGGGGGCCGCCTCCCATCCCGATGCGCTCCAGCCTGGCCGTTTCGCGCTGATGGCCTTCGATGTCACGCCGCTGCTGACGGGACCCGCGGCCGCCAAGCTCGGGCGCCTGCAGCGGGCCATGTACGGGGACTTGCGCACGCTGCTCCTGCTGCCCGGCACGACCCTGGAGAGCCGTCCGGAAGTTCTCTTGACGCTGGCCCCTCCCGCAACCCCTTGAGTTCTGGTTCGAACCAAACCCGGCCACTTGCACACTGTAGGACGCTATCGCCGACGATCGCCCAACCCGGAAGGAGCCGCCGATGTCACGGAGCATGCCTCGCCTCAGCCGGTCCCCTGCCGCCATGTCCCTTGCGGCCATCGCCGCCAGCGTGTGGCTGGCTGCTACCGTTCGCGCGGACGAACCGTCGGTCCAGCCCGCCCCCGCGGCTCCCGCTGCCGCTGTAGCCTCGGCGCCGGCACCCGACTTCTCGCAGGGTTTTACCCTGCTGCACCGCCTGGGCTTGACGAACGTGGCTCAGACCGCCTACGTGACGCTGACGGTGCCGCCCAACCCGTATCAGACCCGGATGCCGGCTTTCTGCCAGATCGCCCACCGCTACGGGCTCACCGGCAATGCCTGGCAACTTAGCGGCGACGCCACCAACGGGCTCTTTCTGATGGGCGAGACCACGCTGGTGCGGGCCTTCGCCGCGCCGGCTGCTGCTGCGGATGATGCCAAAGACGACGAAGACGACGAAGATGCCGACGCGACCGATGCGGCGGACTGGGACGGGGACATGTACGACGGGTACGGCCCGTTTGCCGGCGCCGCGTCCAGCACGCCGTGGATGCTCACGGCGCGTCGTGCCCAGTGGAAACCGGCCGATCTGCAGGCTGACCTGGCGATCCTGCTGCCCAAGCTGCAGAAGGCCGCCGACAAGGCCGCCGCCGCCGCCCGCAAAGCTGCGGAGGAGAGCGACGAAGACGACGATCCCCGCGTTCGGATGCGCGCCATGCATAGCTCCATGCCCGACGACCGTAACCTCTGGGTGGCGCTCTTCCTGCGGGCAGCCCACTGTGCCGACCAGGGCCGCCAGGCTGAGGCCAATCGCATCGCGGAGCTGGCCATGGCGGCGGTTGGCGACCGCCAAACCCTGCTGGAGGCGGTCATGGAACGGCTGGGCAACGAGGCCGTACCGCCGGTCTGGAACCGCTTCTGCCAGAGCGGCGACTGGGCCGCCTATGCCGCCGAACTCGACGCCCTGGCCGCCCGTTTTCCACGCGGCTGGACAGACGCCGCCGGGGCCCGCGACCTGGCCCGCCGGTTGCGCGACTTTGCCGCCAGCGGCGCCAAGGCGGCCCCGCTGCCGGCAGCGGCCGGGCTGCCCGCGGAGCAGCGCGCCCTGGCCGACCGGCTGGCCCTCGCGCCGCCGGACGTCCAGGCCGACCGCCTTTACGTGCAGCCGGGCTTGTGGGTGCTGCCCGCGCAAGTACCTACGAAACCCGACCCCTACGGCCGGGTCACCCACGCCGACTGGATCGCCACCAACCAGCACCCGCTGGCGCAACTGGTTCGCCAGGGCACCAACTCGATCCCGCTGCTGCTGGCGATGCTGGAGGATCGCACGACCTTCACGCGTCTGGTCGCTTACGGCCTGACCGTCGAACCGCAGGTGGTCGACGCGGAAGCCCTGATGCAGAGCGGCGCGTTCGACGTCGACGCGTACGTCAATCAGATGCAGATGTCCGGGCACGCCGGCCTGATGCGGCCCGCCCTGCGCGCCGAAGTGGCCGAAAGCCTCCTGAAAGCCCTGGTGGGAACGCCCCAGCGGGTATACAGCCGGCGCGGCGTCCCCGCGTCCGGCGAAGCGCTGGCGGGGCGCGTGCGGGCCTGGCAGGAACGCTACGTCGGGCTGGGACCCGAGGATCTGGCCGTGGCGCTGCTGCGTCACGAAGACTCGTCGTTGCGCTCGCGGGCCGTGCAGTTTCTGAGCGCCGGCTCCTCGACCTCCGGTTGGCAGCGCCTGGAGCAGCACTTGCTCACGTCTACCGACGGCATGGATGGCTGGCAGGCCCAGGAGTATGTCCGGCAGCGCGGGCGCGATGCCAAGCCGTTCGTCGACGCGTTCGAGGCGCGCCTGACCGGCAAGTCGGACGCTGCCACCGCCACCGCCACCGGCGAAGACGAAAGCGATCCGGAGCTCTTCAAGGCCGGCGGCGACTACCGCGTCCGCGAGCGGCAGCGGCTCGTGAAGGAGATGCGCAAGATCGTAGACGCGCTGCCGCTGGATGTCCTGGTTGACCGGATCGCCACCGGCGCGCGGCCGTTCGATTCGGCGACTGCGCAGGAGCTCGTCCGCCAGACATGGGAGCGCCCGTGTTCCGAGACCCTGCGGATCCTGGTCGAGGGAGCCGCTCGCGCGCCGAGTCCCGAGGTGCGCACGGACCTGCTGAAACGCCTGCCCCGCGCGAGCAATCTGGTCCAGTGGCGGCGTCACGCACGCGGCCGGCCGGACGTCACGGACACGAACGTGAACGCCGCTCCGGTCGCGCTGGCCACCGCCTGGCGCGTGTTGCTGGCCGATGCGCGGACGCCTACCAACGAGGTGCCCCGGCTCTGGACCGACGCGCTGAGCGTGCAGCAGAACGCGGCCATCGCCCTGGAGGTGGTCTACGGCCCGGCCGGCCGCGAAGAGGGCCCTGAGAACCCCGTGATGGTGTTCAATAAGCAGACTGTCGCCGGGCTCGACCTGCTGGCCCGGCGCGCCGCGTCCCGCCTGACCGGCGCCAGCGGCGAGGCGGTGCAGCCGCCACTCCCCGATCCAGCGCGCGTGCCGCCCGCCCGCCTTCTGGCCCTGACCAACGAGTTGCCACGCGCCCCGGAGGCAACGCGCATCGCGCAGGTGGCGGCGTTGAATGCCGACGAGCGACTGGCGCTGGCCGACGCGATCGCCGCGAATCCGGACCTGGCGCCGGCCTTTGCCGGCCTGGCCCACCGCATGCGGGCCGTGGTGCCGGCGACTGCGGCGCCCGGTGTCCAGGCGGCCCTGCAGGCGTGCGACGGCCGGGTCATGGACGTGGCGGCGCTGCAGGCCCTGGCCCTGCGCTGCAGCGAGCTGGCGCGGCAGGGGCAGCCCGTGACCTTCGTGGCCCTGCGCCGCCCCGGCTTCGGCGGTGTCGACGTCACGGCGCGTGCGCCGCAGGCCGGCGACCGTTTTGCGACCGACACGCAACCCGGCGTCAAGATCAGCCTGGAAACGCTGCTGGGCGCTCCCGACAGCCTGCTCTGCCAGCCCGGCGTCAAGGTCGCCGCGGCGGCTCCGCCGGCCGCCGCGGCCTTCGATCCGCTCAAGCGGCCCACCGACACCGAGTTGTTGGATGAGGAGATCGCGCGCCTCCAGCGCGGTCCGCTCAGCGCGGCCGACGCCGCGGCTGCCTTTTGGAAGCGGATCGCGGCGGTCTGCAGCGCCGATCCGGAGGTCGGCTATCCGGCCGGTGTGCACATTGTGGCGGTAGGCAAGTAAGGGTCGCTGCGCGGCCGGTGCGGCGCGCGGCAACCCCCGCGCTGCGTGGGAGATGAAGCATGTCCGAGATCACGCCCCAGTCCTGGTCTGAGGTGCAGGCCAGCGTCCAACGCATCCGGCAGGAACTCGCCGAGGTCGTGGTGGGCCAGCAGGCGATTGTGGAGCAGATGCTGGTGGCGCTGCTCTGCCGCGGCCACTGCCTGATCGTGGGGGTGCCGGGGCTGGCCAAGACCCTGCTGGTCAGCACCCTGGGGCGCATCCTCGGTCTGCGGTTCCGCCGCATCCAGTTCACCCCCGACCTGATGCCCATGGACATCCTGGGCAGCGAAATCCTGCAGGACGACGGCCAGGGGCACCGCCGTTTCGAGTTCGCGCCCGGACCGGTCTTCGCCAACCTGATCCTGGCCGACGAAATCAACCGCACGCCGCCCAAGACCCAGGCCGCACTGCTGGAGGCGATGCAGGAGCGGCAGGTGACCGTGGCGGG
>CAZZCT010000009.1:28170-43973 GCA_964652365.1 uncultured Lentisphaerales bacterium | reverse complement strand
GATTCCACCCAGAACCCGATCGAGCACGAGGGCACCTATCCGCTGCCGGAGGCGCAGCTCGACCGCTTCTTCTTCATGCTGCGGATCGACTATCCGGACCTGGCCGAGGAGCGCCAGATCGTGCTGCGCACCACCACGCGGGCCGTGTCCGAAGCCCAGGCGGTCCTGACGGCGGCCGACGTGCTGGCGCTGCAGGAGGCAACACTCGACGTACCGTTGCCCGGCCACGTGCTCGACGCGGTCCTGAAGCTCGTGCGCGCCAGCCGGCCCGATGGCGGTGCGGCCGACGACTATGTGCGCAACTACGTGGCCTGGGGCGCGGGACCGCGCGCCTCGCAGAACATTACGCGGGCGGCCAAGGCCCTGGCCCTGCTGCGCGGTGCCCCGGCCGCCTCGATCGAGGAGGTCCGCGACGTGGCCCGGCCCGTGTTGCGTCACCGTGTGATCCCCAACTACAACGCCACCGGCGAGGGCATTGCCGCCGAACAGATCGTGGAACACCTCCTGGAACGCCTGTGAGCCTGTCGCGCTTTCGTTATCTGCGGCCCGAGGACATCCGCAAGCTGGCCAGTTACGAGTTCGCCCCGCGCGCACTCGTGGAGGGCTACCTGGCGGGCCGCCATCGCGCGCACGCGCGCGGGTCGTCTACCGAGTTCCGCGACTACCGACCGTATGTGGCCGGCGACGACCGCGCCCTGATCGACTGGCGCGTCTACGGCCGGACCGACCGCCACTACCTGCGCACCTTCGAGCAGGAGACCAACATGGAGTGCCACGTGTTCCTCGACAGCAGCGCGTCGATGGGCTACGGGCAGCCACAGACCAAACTGGCCTATGCCTCGTTCTTCGCGGCGGCGCTGTGTTACCTGGTGGTGCACGCCACCGACCGCGTCTCGCTGCAGCTCTTCGACGACCAGGTGCGGCAGTTCTTCCCGCCGGCCAGCACGAGCCGCCACCTCCAGAACCTGCTCGTGGCGCTCGAACGCAACACGCCCGGCAACCGCACCTCGCTGGCCGCGGCCCTGCGGCGCAGCTTTCCGCTGCTCAAGCGCCGCGGCGCACTGGTCGTGGTATCCGACTTTTTCGACGACCCGGCCGAGATCTTCCGCGCCCTTTCGCCCTACCTGCACCGCGGCTTCCGCGTGCACCTGTTCCACGTGCTGCATCCCGACGAGTTCGACCTGCCGCGGCAGGGACTGGCGACTTTCGTAGACATGGAAACCCAGCAGCGGGTGATTGCCCACGTCGACAGCGTGCGCGTTCGTTATCGCGAAGCCATGCAACAGCACATCGGCACCCTGCGTCAGCTCGCAACCCGCCGCCAGGTGGACTACGCGATCGCCCGCACCGACGGTTCTTACTACCCGCTCTTCGACCGACTGGGCGCCAGTCGGCTTTGAACGCGCACGCCGGCTCATTGACAACAAACCAGTCAACTAGTATCATAGACCCATGAAGACCTGCGGAATATTCGAAGCAAAGACCAAACTCTCCGAGATCTGTGAAGAAGTGGCCAAGACGGGTCTGCCGGTGATCATCACGCGGCGCGGACTGGCCTTGGTTCGGATCGATCCGATCAGAGAGACCCCGCGGTTTTCGCTGAAGGAGCGTCTGGCCGCCTACGTGTGTGCGCATGGTGCCGACGAGACGGATGATCCGACGGACTTCGAACCAGCTCAACGGTCGCGCGAGCGGACCAGCTTTCAAATCGAGGGGTGACCATGGCGCTGTCGCATCTTCTCGACACCTCGGTCTTCTCGCAACCGATCAAGGATCAGCCGATCCGGCGTGTGTTGGATCGCTGGACCGCGATGCCGGACGATGCTCTCGGCACATCCGCGATCTGTCTGGCGGAAGTGCTTCAAGGGTTGCGCGATCGGGAGTCTCCCAAGTACTGGCGGCGCTACCGTGAAATTCTGGCTGACCAATACCCGGTTTTGTCGTTCGATGCTGGCGTCGCGGATGTCTTCAGCAGTCTGGTTGTGCTGACGCGGCGACAAGGTAACCCGCGCCCTACACTCGACCTGATGATCGCGGCCACCGCCTGCCGCCATAAATTGGTACTAGCCACGCTCAACTCCCGGGACTTTTCCGGCATCCCGGGGCTGACGGTCGAAGACTGGGGTGAACCGGTCGCATGAACCGGCACGTGCAGAACACACCTACTGACCGCTTCGAAAGACGGAAAGGCAGACCATGAACCATGGACGCTCGGCAACGAGGAACGAGACGGTGGAATCCACCCTGCGCCTGGCGGTGTTGATCGACGCCGATAACGCGCCGGCCGCCATGATCGAAGGGCTGCTGGCCGAGATCGCGCGGTTCGGCGAGGCAACGGTCAAGCGGATCTACGGCGATTTTACCTCGCCGCACAGTGCGCAGTGGAAAAAGGTCCTGCACACCCACGCCATCAAGCCCGTGCAGCAGTTCGCCTACACCACCGGCAAGAACGCCACTGACAGCGCCCTGATCATTGACGCCATGGACCTGCTGTATACGCGGCGGTTCGACGGCTTCTGCCTGGTTTCGAGCGACAGCGATTTCACAGGCCTGGCTTTGCGCATCAAGGAGGAGGGTCTCACCGTGTTCGGCTTCGGCGAGCACAAGACCCCCGAGGCCTTCCGCAACGCCTGCCACAAGTTTATCTTCACCGAGGTGTTACTGCCCGTGTCGTCCTCCGCGAAGGGCAAGCCGAAGAACACGCTGCCCAAGACCCAGCCCGTGGTGGCCCCCGCTCCGGAACGGATACGGCAAAAGCTGCCGCGCGACTTCATGGTAGAGGCGCTTGAGCAGGCCGGAGACGAGTCCGGCTGGTCGCAGCTCGGAGTCTTTGGCGGCTATCTGACCAAGCTGCGGCCCGACTTCGACCCCCGCCTCTACGGACACAAGAAGCTGAGCGACTTGGTGCGCAGCCGGCCGGACATCTTCGTGCTGGAGGAGCGCCAGCCGCCCGGGTCTCGCGCCAAGGACCTTTACGTGCGAGCGACAGACGGCGTGCACGCGATCCGCGTTGACGAAGACCCGGACACGGACCCGACGCCGTTCTGAGATGACCGATGACCCTTGTCTTCAACAATCGCGCCCTGCTGCCGCTGGCGGTGTTGATCGCTGTGCCGCTGTTGCTGCATCTGTTTGCCCGCAGCCGGCCGCCGCGTTTTCTGTTCAGCTCTACTGAACTGCTGCAACGGGCCGTGCGGGCCACGATGCGGGTGCGACGGCCGAAGGACTGGCTGCTGCTGTTGTTGCGCACGCTGCTGGCTCTGGCGCTGGTGGGTCTCTTCCTGCGGCCCGTACTCTTCTCGGGCCGGCAGGCGCCGGCCCCGGGCGCCGGCCGACAGGTCGTGGTGGTGGTCGACGCCACGGCCTCGATGGGATGCACCGAGGGTGGGCAGACGCGCTTTGGCGCGGCCTGCGCCGAGGCAATTGAGCTCCTGCGCGGCCTGGGCGCCCGCGACCAGGCCAACGTGGTCTGGCTGAAGGCCCAGCCGGAGTCGGTCTTTCCCGAGATGGCGACCAACGCCGAGCATCTGCGCGAGGCGCTGCGGCGCGGCCAGGTTCGGCCCGAGGCCGGCAGTCCGGCCGCGGCCGTGGCCCTGGCCGTGGAGTTGCTCAAGGACCAGTCCGGGCGCCGCGAGATCTGCGTGATCTCCGACTTTCAGCGCACCACCTGGCGCCAGGCGCCGCCGGCGGCGCCGCGGGAGATTCAACTCTCCTACATCCGGGTCGGATCGGGCGTGGCGCCCAATGGCGCCATCGGTGCGCTGGCGGTGCGACCGGAGGTGCCGTTGTCGGGCGAGCCGCTGACCGTGGTCGTCGAGGTGCGCAATTTCGACGCGCTGCCGGCCAACCGGACGGTGTTCCTGGCGGCCGACGGCAGCCGCCAGTCGCGCGAAGTGGTCGTGCCGGGCTGGGGCAGCGCCAACGCCAGTTTTGCGCTGCCCCCGGCTCAGGACTGGCTGGCGCTCGAGGCCACCCTGGACGAGGATGCCTTCCCGGCCGACGATCGGCGCTGGCTGGCCGTGGCGATCGAGCCGCATCTGCGCATCGGGGTGCTGGGTGCCGACCCGGCCACGGCTCCGGCCTGGACACGCGCCTGCCGCAGCTTTGAGTGGGCGCGTGTGGAGTCCGTCGCACCCGACGAGCTCAACCCCGAGACAGGGATTCGGGCCCTGCTGCTGGCGGGTTGGGACGGCTCCCACGCCGAGGCCCTCGCCAGCCTCGCGGCCAATGGCCGCACGCTCATCTGCGCTCCCGCGGCCGGGGTGCTGCCCACGGCCCTGGCAGACCTGCTGGGCGCGTCCGCGCCGCCGACCGACGCCCGTCCGCTTGCGCGCGAACTGCACGACGAGCCGCTCGCGCTGACGTGCCCGCGGCCTGACGATGCCGTCCTGCGCATCTTCGAGAACGGTGCGCGCGGCAACCCCGCGCGGCTCAAGTTGCGCGCGCGCCTGCGCCTGCCGGCCGACTTGCTGGCGGGTGGCGAGGTCGTGCTGGCATACGCGGATGGGATTCCGGCCCTGGTGCGTTTTGCCCCCGCCGTGGGTGGGGCGCGCTGGCTCTGGAATCTGCCGCTCGATGCGGCCAGCGGTGGCTATGGGGCCAGTCCCGAGTTCGTCTGCCTGTTGGGCGAGATCCTGCTTGCCAGTCGTAGCGGCCTCGGTGCCGCCGCCGCGGAGACCCCCAGCGGACTCGCCATCACGCGCGACCAGCCGGTCGGAGCGTCAGCGCCCGAACTGCTGGACGAGGCCGGCCGCGTGGTGACTGTGCGCGCCGAATCCGGGCGCTTGACCTGTGTCGTACCGCCGCCGCCCGGACTCTATCGCTGGACCCGCGCCGGCCAGACCGAGGCCTGCGCCGTCGTGAATTTCCCGGCCGACGAATCGGATCTCCGTACCGCGCCACCCGATCAGACCGCGGGCGCGGCGGCGACGGCCATGGCCTCTGGCCGCCAGGTGCGGCGCCTGCGTGATGGACTGCCGCTCTGGCCCGTCCTGCTGGGCGCCGCTTCCGGTCTGACGCTGCTCGAACTGTTGGCTGCGCGTTGGGCGGACGCGGCGCGGCGGAGCGCGACATGAGCTTTATGAGCCGGTGTCTGCGGGAACCCGTAGGGGCGGGCCAGGCCCATGGCCCGCCCAAGTGCGGTGGTCACGGGCCTGACCCCCGCCTACGGGGCCGGCGAATGTGCGAAGCAGAAGGGGCCGGCCAGGCCCATGGCCCGCCCAGGTGCGGGGGTCACGGGCCTGACCCCCGCCTACCACTTACATGAACCCACTTGTTAACATGGAACTCCTGTTGCTGGCCGGTGTGCCGGCCGTGCTGTTCGGTGGTTGGCTGGCCTGGCGCGCCGCGGCGGCCGCAGCGCGGCCGGTCCGTCTGGCCGTGACGCTCCTGCGCCTGCTTGGCTTGGGGTGCTTGATGCTGATCGCCATCAACCCCGGCCGCTGGCGGCCGGTGGTCGAGGCGACCGGACAGCGCTGGGCCTTGCTGCTCGACCGCAGCCAAAGCATGAACGTGGCCGATGCGGGCGGCCGCACACGCTGGCAGGCCGCCACGACCCTGGCGCGCGACGTGTGCTCTCTCGCGGCCTCGACCGAGACGCTCGACGTCTACACGTTCGCCGCCGAGTTGGAGCCTGCCACGCCAGCCAGCCTCGACCGCCAGACGCCGGATGGTCCTGCCAGCGCCGTGCGCGGCGCGCTGCAGGCATTGCTCGATCGCACCGCCACGCGCGGTGGCAGTCTCAGCGGGATCCTGCTCGTCTCGGACGGCCGCACGGTGGGCGACGGTGCACAGGACGACGTGGCCCTGCGGGCCTGTGCACGCAACACGCCGATTCACACGTTCGCCCTCGGCGGACCGGTGGAAGTGGCCGATCTGAGCATCGCGGCGGTCCGCCGGCACCTGGTGGCGTTCAAGGGCCAGACTGTGCCGGTCGTCGTCGACGTGCGGGCGACCGCCCTCGGACCGGTGCGCCCGGTCGTGCGACTGCGGACCGCCGAGGGTCGGCTGCTGGGCGAACAACCGGTCGAACTCACTGCCGGCCAGACCCGGCGGGTGCGCTTCGAACCCGAGGTCCCGGCAGTCGCCGGCTACCTGACGTTGGTGGCCGAACTCGTCGGCGGGCCGGGCGATGCACGGCCGGAGACCGACCGTGTGACACTCGGTCTGCTCGTACTCGACACCCGCCTGCGGATCTTCCTGGCCGAAGGCGAACCGTTCTGGGACAGCAAGTTCCTGGTGCAGCTGCTGCGCAAGCTGCCGATCGCCGAGGTCACCTGCCTCTACCGCCTGACGGCCGATCGCTTCTTTCGCGTGGAGACCGACTTGGCCCAGGCCCGCGAGGACCGCGAAGTGCGTTTCCCGGACACCGATGCCGAACTCGAGGCCTACGACCTGATCGTGATTGGCAAAGGCGCCGAATACCTGCTGACGCCCGAACGCCTGACCCGCCTGCAGCGCTTCGTCCGCGACCGGGGCGGAAGCCTGCTGTTCGCGCGCGGCAAACCCTACCGCCGGGAGTTCCCGGAGCTGGCCGCGCTGGAGCCGCTGGCGTGGGATGCCCCGCTGGAGGGCACTTTCCGAATGCAGCCGACGGTCGCCGGCGAGGAGTCCGGGCTCTTTGGTGAACTCCTGCCCGGGTGCGACGATCCGCTCTGGCCGCGCCTGCCGCCGCTGCGCCAGATGCAGGGCGCCCGCCCGGCCAACGCCTTCTGCCAGGTTCTGGCCGAGGGCGTCGATGGCGGACGCCGCCTGCCATTGCTGGCGATGCAGCGGTTCGGCAAGGGGCTGCTGGTGAGCGCCAACGCCGATGGCCTGTGGCAGTGGAGCTTCTTCCCTGAGGCGGTGGAGTCTGCCGAGACCTACGCGCGCTTCTGGACCCAACTCGTGCAATGGGCCACCACGGGCGCCGACTTTCTGCCCGGGCAGGCCTTGGCACTGCAGGCTGACGCGCAGTCGGTCGACCCCGGCACCCCGGTGCGCCTGCGTGTGCGCAGCCGGGCCGAACCCGCCGCCGGGTTTGCACCCGGCCTCGAGGTGCGGCGCGACGGCCGCGTGCAGCAGGTCCTGGCCCTGGCGCCGGTGCCCGGCACCACGCGCCTGTGGGACACACTGGCCGTGTTGACGGAACCGGGGCTGTACGAACTCGCGGTGCGCGCCCCCGGTCTCGACAGCGGCGCGGCACGCGTCACGCTGGCGGTGCGCTCCGCGGCTGGCGAGGAGGACAACCCCAGCGCCGACCCGGCCCTGCTGGCGCAACTCGCCGCGCAATCGGGCGGACAGGTCGCGACCGCGGCCACGCTGGCTGAAACCGTGCGTGCCCTCGAACCCCGTCCGCAGGTCGGCGCCCAAACCGAGACCGTGTGGGACCCGCGCTGGGACCGCGCCGGATTGCTGCTGGTGCTGGTGGCCCTGCTGGGACTCGAGTGGCTCATCCGTCGCCGGAGCGGATTGACATGAAAGCATCCTCCGCCACAGGCCTCTTTTTCGCGCGGTTGCGCCGCATCCGCAGCGGTTGGCAAGCCGGCCTGCTCCTGGCCGGCCTGCTCGACGTGGTGACAGCGGCGGGGATCTGCGCCCTGCTGTGTGTGCTGCTGGATCTCCTGTTCGTGCCCGACACGACCGGGCGGCAGGCGCTGCGGCTGGGCGCGCTGTTGGCGGTCGGGGCGCTGGCTGGCCTCGGGCTGCTCCGCGTGCTGCGCTTCCGCGACCCGCATCTGGCGCAGGCCGCGGACCGCCAGCAGGCGCCCTGGCGCCGGCCCGTGTTCGGCGCCTGGGATCTGTTGCGCCGTCCCGCCGGGGGCGCCGACGGTTCGGCCCTGCACGCGTTTCTGGTGGAAGCCGCCGCCGCGCGCGCCGGGGTGCAATTGCGGGCGCTGCGACCGGGGCAGCGCCTGCCGTGGCCGCGGATCGGCAGCAGCCTGTCAGTATGTGCTGCGGCGCTGGCGGCCCTCACCGCCACCGTGGCGGTTCACCCCCGGGCCGTCCACACGGCGCTGACGCGTGTCGCCCGGCCGGCCGCCGACCTGCCGCCCTACTCGGCCCTGACGTTCCGGATCACGCCGCCGGTTCCCGTCCTGCTCTACGGCGGCAGCACCAACCTGCTGGTCGAGATTCGCGGCGGGCCGGTGACCGGGCCGGTCTGGCTGGTGACGCGCCGCGGCCGGGACCGCCATCGCACGCCGTGCTTCCAGGAGACCCCGAACCGCTTCGGCCAGCGCGTCGAGCAGGTGGTGGAACCGCTGGAGTTCTGCTTCGCCACGCGTCGCGCGCGCAGCCCCTGGCACCGGCTTGATCTGCGTCTGCAACCCCAGATCGGTTTGGCTGTGGTGACGGTCGAGCCGCCGGCCTACAGCCGGCTGCCGCGTGAGCACCTGGCCGCCGGCCGCGAACCGGTGCGCGCCCTGCGCGGTTCGCGGCTGACGCTGCAGCTCACCAGCAACCGGCCTTTGCGCGACGGCACGCTGCGTATCCGGCCGGCCGACCGCGCCGACGCCACCACCGAGGTCGTCGGGCAGCGTGAGGGCCGCCACACCGTCCAGTTTGCCTGGACGCTCGAAGAGACGGCTGAACTGGAAGCCGTGATCCGTGACGTGCGCGGCACGCCCTGCCGCCAGCCGCTGCGCCTCGTGCAGCAGCTTGTCCCGGACGCCCCGCCCGTGGTGACGCTCAGTGACCCGCCGCCCTTTGCCCTGGCCACGCCGGCCACGCGCTTGCCCCTGGCCGGCACGGTCGAAGACGACCTCGGACTGCGACGCGCCGGCGTGGTGCGCACCGTCGTGGGCTTCCGCGATCGCAGCCTGGAGCTGCCGCTGCCGCCGGCCGGGCGGCGTGCCGACGTGGCACAGGAGCTCGACCTGGGGCTGCTCGGCGTGGCTCCGGGGCAGACCCTCGAGTTCTACCTCGAAGCCGCGGACTCCAACCCGTCGCTGGCCGGTCTGGGCGTTTCGGAACTCGCCACGGTGCGGATCATCTCCGAGGACGAGTACGCGGCCACCCTGCGCAGCCGCGCCTCCATGGAACAGTTCGGCGACCGCTTCCGCGCCCTGGCCGCCCAGATGGAGGCGTATCGCGAGGCCGTGCGCGCCCTGCGCGATGCAGCCCGCGATGGTGCGCCGCGCGACAAACAGCAAGCGGCCCTCGATGCGGCCCGGGCCGCGGCCCGCCAGACCGCCGAACTCGCAGCCCGGGTGGCGGCCGACTTCCCGATCTACGAAATGGAGCAGGGGTTGGCGCAGATCATCCAGGGCGGCGTCAAGGACCTGGAACGGTGGGCGCTCGACCTGGACAGCGCGCAGGTCGGAGTTACCCGGCTCGACGCCACCGCCGCGCACGTTCTGGAAGGCCTGGGTAACCAGGCCGAGGCGCTCGCCCGGCAGGCGCCGCCGGCCGCCGCCGTGGAGGCGGTCGCGCGCGTGATGTGGCTCTCAGCCGATTTCCGTGCGCTGCTCGAACGCCAGCGTCTGCTGGTGCGCCGTTTGGAGGCGACCGAGCACAGCATGCGCGCCGGCGACCGCGAGCAACTGCCGCAGTTGGGCGAGCGCCAGGCCGAGGTTGAACGCCAGCTTGCGGCGTTTGTGCGCGCCCTGCGCGAACGGGCCGGGCAACTGCCCGACGAGTTCGGCGATCTGCGCGCCAGCGCCCTCGAGTTTGCCACGGCGGCAGCCGGCTGCGGAGCGGACACCAATATGGTGGCGGCCACGGCGGCAGCCCGCAACACGCGGCCCGGCGAGGCCCGCGCGCAGGCCCGGGATGCGCGCGACAAGCTCGAAGCCCTGCTGACCCGGCCGGGCGAGGGCGACTGCTTCGGCGGGCTGTGCAAGGGGGCGTTGCGTTTCGAGGTGCCCGACGACCAGCGCCAGACCCTGGCCCAGATGCTGGCCTCGATCCTGCGGGGCGGTCGCGGCGGCAATCCCGGACAGGGCCAGGGCAGCAGTCCCGGCGGCGGCGTCGGTGGCGACCCCAGCGACGGCTACTGGATGCCGGGCAACACGCCGCTCAACATTCCGGCCTACGGACCGGCGCGTTCGGACTTCACGCGCCCGGGTGTCGGCGGCCTGATCGGCCGCGGCGACGGCCGCGGTGCGGGTCGCGGCGGTGACGGTCCCGCCGCTGGTATGCAGGAGCGCCTGGGGGCGGCCGAGCCGGTCGGGACGCGTACCCCGGCCGCCGGCGTCGAACTTGTGCCGGAGAAGTACCAGGAGGCGGTCAAACGCTACTTCGGCGGAATGGAGTAGCGTCCGCAACCCATGATGAAGACAAACCTGAGCACAGCCGTTGTTGCGGTCATCCTGGTCGCCCTCGTGGCGTGGGCCCGGGAGAACGCGATCCAGTGCGCCAACCTGATCTATGCCGGCACCAACACCTCGCGCTGTTTCAGCGACGAGTTTCTGAGCGCGGCCCAACGCAGCACCAGTCTGGCCACGGAGCGGCGCTTCAAGAGCGTGAAGCTCGGCTCGGAGGAGCTGTTTCGTTTTCCCTTCGTGGTGATGACCGGCGAGAGCGATTTTCATCTGACGCGCGTCGAGCGCGAGAACCTGCAACGCTACCTCACGAGCGGTGGGTTTCTGCTGGCCTCGGCCGGTTGCTCCAGCAAGGAGTGGGACCGCGCCTTCCGGCGCGAGATCCGGCAGATTTTCGCCGACAAGCCGCTGGAGGCGATCGCCATGAGCCACCCGCTCTTCAAGACCGTCAAGGAGGTCGCGCAGCTTGAGCTCAAGCATGCCGGCGACAAGCCGCAGTTGGAGGGGTTGCAGCACGACGGCAAGATTGTGCTGGTCTACTCGGCCCACGGGCTGAACGACACGGCGCACACCGAGGGGTGTTGCTGCTGCGGCGGCAATGAGATCGCCAACGCGCTCGACGTGAACGTGAATATTCTGGTGTATGCGCTGCTGCATTGAGAGACGGCCGCTCAGGTGCGGGGGTCAAGGGCCTGACCCCCGCCTACGGGACAGGTGCAGAGTAGTAGGGGCGGGCCAGGCCCTTGGCCCGCCCGAGTGTGAGAGGGGGTCAAGGGCCTGACCCCCGCCTACGGGCCAGGCGCAGAGCAGTAGGGGCGGACCAGGCCCTTGGCCCGCCCGCGCAAGCATATAGAAGAAACCATGAACGTTCGCTTTCCACTCTCGTTCGCCTTCCTTCTGGCAACCGCCCTGCGCCTGGACGCCGCGCGGACCGCCACGACGCTCACCGGCGACGCGTTGCCCGCTGGCGGTGCGCCGCTCACCTCGGGCACCACTGAGCGACCCCTCGCCGAGGCGCCGTCGGAGGCGCTGGCGGCCTCCCAGTTGCCGCTGAGCTGGCAGCCGACGATTCAGGCGGCCGTGCTGGAGGCCGAGGCCTACGATCGCCCCGTACTGGTGTTTTTCCACTCGCCCGGCTGCGGCTGGTGCGCCCGGTTACGACTGGAGCTCGAATCGCCCGAATTGCGCCAGACGATCCAGGGCTTTGCGCGCGCCGAGATCGACATCGACCGCGAGCGGGCCCTCGCCACGCGCATGGGAATCGAAGGCGTGCCGACGCTGATCGTGGCCGGCCCCGACGGTCGCGAGCGACAACGCCTGAGCGGTTTTGCGCCGGCCAGCCAGCTCCGGACCGCGCTGAACCGGGCCCTGTCGCCGGCGACGGCCGCGGAGCCTGCGCCGGAGGTCCAGCGCCGGCTGGTCCAACTCGAGAACGGCAAGCTGGCCGAAGCGGACTGGGCCGTGCTGTTGGCCGCGCTGGGCGATCCGCAGGTGCGCGCGGCCGCGCGGCGCGGTCTGGCGTCCGGTTCGGCGGAGCTGCGTGCCACGCTGGTGTCTCACCTGCGCCATGCGGAGCTGGCCGTACGCCTGGGGGCGCTGGATCTGCTGGAGGAACTCGCCGGCGACGACTTCGGTTTCGAAGCCTGGACCTTGCCGGAAGCGGAGTGCAATCTTGAGCCGCTGCGGCGCTGGGACGCCTGGCGCGGCCAGGCCGATGCGGCCCCCGGGTTGTACGTGTCCCTGCCGCCGGAGCGCGTGGCGAGTTGCCTCAACGACCTGCTGGGCGCCGACCGTGACCGCGTTGCCCGCGCGACGCGCGCCCTGATCCAGGCCGGAGCCTCCTGCCTCGACGAGCTCACCCGGTTCCTGGCCGCCCGCCCGGAGCTGGCCGAAGGTACGCGCCGCCGCGTCGAGGTCGTGCGGCTGGCGGTCCAGATCCCGCCGCTGGCCGGACTCGACGCCTCGGCCCTGGCCCACCACCTGGTATTCGGTACGCCGGACACGCGCCTGCGGGCGCTCGATCAACTGGCGCAGGCCGGCCGCGCGGTCGTGCCCGTGCTGCAGCCGTTTCTTGGCGACACCGATGCCATGGTCCGCGCGGCAGCCGTCGAGGCGCTCGCCAAAGCCGGCGGTCGGGAGGTCACGGACCTGTTTGTGACCCGGATGCGCCAGGAGCGCGACAGCGATGTGCTGCACGCCCTGCTGGTTGCGCTGGCCAAGCGGCCCGATCCGGCCGGCGGCGTGCTGATTCTGGAGTTCACGCGCCACGCGAACGAGTCGCTGGCGGTTGCGGCGCTGGCGGGACTGCCCGGTGTCGCGGCGACCACCGAGGCGCACGCCGCCTTGCGGCAGGCCCTGGCCGACCCGCGCTGGCGCGTGCGCGTGGCCGCGCTCGAGGCGGCCGCCAAGATGCGCCCCGCGGCACTGGCCGGGCTGTTGGCAGACTTGACGCGCGACCGCGACGATTACGTCCGGTTGAGCGCCGTCAAGGCGCTGGTGGCCACCCGCAAGGGCGCCGCACTGGCCACCCTGGAAGAGCTGTTTCTGGCCAGCGACGACCTTAAGCCCGTCGTGGTCGCGTCATTCGTCGAGCTGGAGAAGGCCTTTCCAGAGTCGTTCGCACCGGCGCTCAAGGAGAAACCCGCCGACCTGCTGCTCAGTGTGCTGACGCCGATCGAGGACGATGGTACGCCGCGTCAGGCCGCGCTGGCGCTGGCCTTTACGGACCATCCCGATGCCGATGTCGCCTGTGTCGCGCTGCGGATCACGGCGGCCAAGAGTGTCGGCTCCCGCGCCGGCCGCGCCGCGCTGATTCAGGCGTTGGAGACCGGATCGACCGACCGGCAGCTTGCCGTGTTGGAGAGCTTGGCAGTGAGTGCCGCACGTGCGGCGGACAGCAGCGCCGTGCGGGAGCGTCTGCCGTACGCCGTTGAGGTCGCCGGGCCGACGAACGGATCACCTGCGTCGGCGGCAGCCCCCGCACCGGCCAACGCCGACGTCGATGCTCTGTTCGCGGCCTTTGGCGCGGCGGGCGTGCCGACCGTGCCGGCCGCGCCTGTCGGAGTGGCGCCTGCGCCCGCGCCGCCGGCGGGCGCGACGCCCGAAATCACCTCGGCCGATGTCTTCGGCGCCTTTCTGACCGCCGCTGGCACCTCCGCCCCCGCTGTCGTCGTCACCGCCCCGGCTCTGGCACACGAGGCGCCCGGCGATCGGACGGCGCTGCACCGCCCGATCCGCGCGCTCATGCAGCGCTCGCCCGACCTGGCGGTGCAACGGGCCGCGGCTCTGACGCTGGCGGCCGACGGTGCAGCGGATGGGGTCGCGCGGCTGGCCGCCGATGTCGAGCAGCTTTCGGCCGAACAGCGCGCGCACCTGGCCGCGGCGCTCGTGGGCAGCGCGATCAGCAATGCAATGCCACTGGCGCGACGCTTGCTGCGCGATGCCACCCCGGACGTGCGCGACGCCATGGCGCGCACCGCCTTCCGCTCGGGTCACCCGGGCTGGATCGATGCCGTGCTGGAGGAGGTGTCTGATCCGCAGGCCCTGCTGAAGCCGGGCGACCTCGATCTGTATGCCTTCACGGAGGCCGTGGCCAGCAGCCGCGCGGTGCTGCGCCGCCGGGGCACGGCCCTCATCGCCGCCGCGCTGCCCGATCCGCCGCGCGTGCTGGGGTGTTTGCTAATCGAGACCGTCGCCGATTCCGCCGACATCCCTCTGGTCGAACGTCAGCTCGCCGACCCCAGCCCCTTCATCCGGCGGGCGGCCTTCCGGGCCTTGGCGGGCATCGACGCGGCCGCCTTCCTACGCCACGTTGAGACCGCGGCCTACGACCCGTCTCCGCTGGTGCGCGAGACCGTGCCGGCTTTCGGTGCACGCCAGAGTTACGCCTACCAGTGGGTGGTGCGATTCGGTCCCGATTCGACCAAGGTCCACCACCGGTACGATGCGTACGGCGCGGCACCCGCGCCGACGCCGGCCTATGAAGCCGTGGTGCGCCGCCTGCTGGACGACCCGGACGCCACCGTGCGCATCGGCGCGGCATTGGCGCTGCTTGAGGCCCGCCGCCCGGTGCGGCTCACGCAGATGGCCGAGACGCTCGGCATGCTGCCGCCGGGCCATCGCGCGCGCGAACTGACTGGTCGCTACGTCTCCGCCAACCGGCAGTCGCTCGGACCGGCCTTCCGGGTCCTGCTCCCGTACCTGGAGCTCGGGCAGAGCGGGTATTCGTTCGAGGAGCTCGACACCGAACTCGCCGCCGTCGCGCCCGACTCCACGGATGACACGGGGCTGACCAATCTCGTGTTCCGAAGCCGGACGGCGGGTACCGGCGTCGTGACGCGCGCTCAGGCTGCCGCCGGTCCGGTCCGGGAACTTGATCCGGCACGGACCCTGCCCGTACGGCTGGTCTTCTTTCACCAGACCGGCTGCCGCGACTGCGAGCGCGTTCGGCGATGGCTGCGCGCGCTGGCCGCGGCCCGGCCGGAAATCGCGATCGAAGTCCGCAACATCGGCCGGCGGCGCGACCTGGAGTTCAGCGAGGTCCTGAGCCAACACTTCGACCTGCCGCTCAATGCGCGGCTGGTTGCGCCGATGGTCTTCGGTGGTGCCGGCGTGCTGGTGCGCGACGAGATCACGCCCGAACGGCTGGCACAACTGGCTGCCGACTCCCGGCCGATCCCGCTGGAGGCCTGGTATCCTGCCAGCCCTGCGGCCGTGGAGGCTGCCGAGGATGCGCTGGTGAGCCGCGGGCAGCGGGTCGGGCTGCTGGTGGCGCTCGGTGGCGGCCTGGTGGACAGCCTCAACCCGTGTGCCTTCGCCACCTTGATCTTCTTCATCTCGTACCTGCAGGCCCTCCGTCGGCGGCCGCGCGAGGTGCTGCACACCGGCATCGCCTTCATCAGCGGGGTCTTTCTGGCCTACCTGGCGATCGGCCTGGGACTGCGCGAGATCGTGGGCCGGATCGAAGGGCTGCGCAGCGCCTCGCTGGCGGTCAACGGAGCGATTGCGCTGCTGACCCTGGTGCTGGCATTCCTGAACTTGCGCGATGGCTTGCGATGCCGGCAGGGCCGCATGGCCGAGATGACCCTGCAGTTGCCGGCGTCGCTGAAGGAGCGCATCCATGCCACGGTGCGCGGAGGCGTGCGGTCGCGGCGGTACGTGGTGGCCGCCTTTGGCATGGCCGTGGCGGTGAGCCTGTTGGAACTGGTTTGCACGGGCCAGGGCTACCTGCCCGTGATCACCTACCTGTGGCAGGCCGGCTATGACCGACCCGCCACGGCTGCGCTGCTGGTGGCCTACAATCTGGCCTTTGTGGCCCCCCTGGCCGTGGTGTTCGTGCTGGCCTATCGCGGCCTGCGCAGCGAGGCGCTGATTCGTTGGATGAACCGCCACGCTGCCACGACCAAGTTCGCCACGGCCGCGCTATTTCTGGCGCTCTTCGCCTTGATCGCGTGGCAGGTCGGATTCCATCCGGCCTGACCCCCGCCTGCCGGGCCGGCGACGGTGCGTAGTAGTAGGGGCGGGCCAGGCCCGTGGCCCGCCCGGGTGCGGGGGTCAAGGGCC
>CAZZCT010000009.1:17513-28070 GCA_964652365.1 uncultured Lentisphaerales bacterium | reverse complement strand
GTCAAGGGCCTGACCCCCGCCTACCTGACCCCCGCCTGCCGGGCCGGCGACGGTGCGTAGTATTAGGGGCGGGCCAGGCCCGTGGCCCGCCCGGGTACGGGGGTCAAGGGCCTGACCCCCGCCTACCTGACCCCCGCCTGCCGGGCCGGTGCGCCGCGCGCAACCTTGCGCTTGCCCGCCGCGCCGGATTGTTGCAGCATCCGTCTTCCGCCCGGAGACTGTCTGCACTTCTGACTCACGGCAGTGCTACCGCGCGGTGCAGGGGCCACGCGCACCATGACCGTCAACACCGATCGCAGTCCCTTTCGCACCACGCGGCACCGCGTCGATCTCTGCGTCGTCGGCGGAGGCATGGCCGGCGTGTGTGCCGCCCTGGCGGCGGCACGCCACGGCGTGCGCGTGGTGCTGATGCAGGACCGGCCCATGCTGGGCGGAAACGCCTCCAGCGAAATCGGCGTCCATATCATCGGCGCCGACCGCGTGGGGCACGTTCCTTACACGCGTGAGACCGGGCTGCTCGAGGAACTGCGGCTGAAGAACATCGTCCGCAATCCGCAGGCCAGCCTCTCAATGTGGGATCTCGTGGTCTACGACACCGTGCGCCAGACGCCGGGGTTGACCCTGCTGCTGAACTGCTCCTGCCTCGATGCCGCCCTGGACGGAACCCGCATCGCATCGGTGACCGGCTGGCAGCTTTCGACCCAGACGTGGCACGTGATCGAAGCCCGGATCTTCGCCGACTGCTCCGGCGACGGCGTCCTGGCGCCGCTCTCCGGCGCCGAGTGGCGCATGGGCCGCGAGGGGGCCAGCGAGTTCGGTGAGTCGATCGCCCCGGCGGTCGCCGACGCCCGGACCATGGGCATGTCGTACATCTTCTACACGCGTGCACACGACCGCGAAATGCCGTTCGCGCCGTTCGAGTGGGCGCGGAAGATCCCGAACTGCGACGCGCTTCCGTGGGGTGCCGGCAACCACGCCGGATGGGCGGTCAGCCCGTGGTGGTGCGAGTTGGGCGGCGAGTACCACGCCATTCACGATAGCGAACTGCTGCGCGACGAGCTGTTCAAGGTCCAAATGGGTCTCTGGGACCACATCAAGAATGGCTGCGTGCACAGCGAGAAGGCCCGTAACTGGGCGATCGACCAGCTTTCGTTCGTGCCCGGGCGTCGCGAGAGCCGGCGCTACGTGGGCGAACACCTGCTGAACCAGTGCGACATCCAGTCCGGCGGACGCTTCGCCGACGTCGTCTGCCACGGCGGCTGGAACCTGGATGACCACCATCCCGCCGGTGTGGATTCGTTCGCCAAGCACCAGCAGCCGCCGACGATCCACCATCCCGCCCCGTCGCCCTTCGGTATCCCCTACCGCGCGCTCTACTCGAAGAACGTCGAGAACCTGATGTTCGCCGGACGGGTGGCCAGTTGCACGCACGTGGCCATGAGCGGCACGCGTGTCATGGGCACTTGCAGCGTCATGGGCCAGGCACTCGGCACCGCCGCGGCCCTGGCGTGCCGGCACGGGCTCACGCCGCACGAGGTCCTGGGACGGATCGGCGAGCTGCAGCAGCAACTGCTCGCGGACGACCTCTTCATCCCCGGCCTCGCGCTGGACCCGGGCGAGCTCACCCGCACCGCCCGTCTGGAGGCCAGCCAGGGCGATCCCGAGCCGCTGCGCGACGGCATCAACCGGCCGGTCTCAAACGACCCGTTCGTCTGGATGCGCAAGCTGCCTTTCACTAAGCCTGCAGCCGCCGACCTGGCGGCCTATGTTCCGCACAGCTGGGCCTGCGCGCCCGGCGATCATGTCTCGTACCGCTTCGACCAACCCGTGACGGTTACGCAGGTCACGGTGATCTTCGACACCAACCTGGAGCGCAGCATCGCTCTGCGCGCGCCGGGTTGGCAGGAGCCGTTCCCCGAGAAGCTGACCCGGCAGTTCCGGATCGAGGCACTTCGCCCCGCGGGCTGGGAGCCGGTCGCAGTGGTCGAGCACAACACGCATCGCCACGTGGTCCTGGCGCTGAACGAGACAACCGCCGGCATCCGCCTCGTGCTTGGCCCCACCCACGGCGCCGACCAGAGCCGGATATACGGTTTCTATGTGAGTTAGACGCTTCGTTCCAAGACTTCAACGTGACGCTGTTGGCCCCTGTTCTGCGAGAGTTGCCGCGAAACCTGCCGCAGTTTCGTGCTTTTGACCCTGCGCTGGCGGCTCGGCAGGAGCCTCGCCCTCCCGGAGCGCAGGTCAATGCGCTGGTGAGGTCAGGGGCGGGAGGGCGAACGTCCTCGTGAGCCGTGATTGCATGGGCATGCGCACGTCGGGGCGGCAGATTCGGCGGCAACTCTCGCAGTTTGAGGGTTGGCCTGCGGCATCAAGCAGTTCAGACTCTGACCCGAAGTTCTCTGGGGTTTCTGAGTCCTCTGTGGCAGAAGACCAAACAGGATCCTGACATGTCACAACCGATGAACGTCATCTACTTCAACCCCGACCAACTGCGTGCCGACCTGCTGGGCTGCTACGGTGATCCGCTGGTGCAGACGCCCAACTTCGACCGCCTGGCGCGCGAAGGGGTCCGCTTCGACCAATGCCACGTCCAGCACACGGTCTGCACCCCCTCGCGGTGCAGCTTCATGACCGGCTGGTATCCGCACGTGCGCGGTCACCGCACCCTATGGCATACGTTGTACCCGGACGAACCCAACACGCTCAAGTACCTCAAGCAGAGCGGTTATGACGTGCATTGGATCGGCAAGAACGACCTGCTCTCGCCCGACGCCTTCGCCGACTCCGTCACCCACGTTCACGACTGGGACGGCAAGGGCGGCGGCACGCGCGACATCTTCCCCAAGGACTCCGCCGGCTACCAGAGCTTCCTCTTCGGGCCTGCACCCGGACACATGACCGACTGGTTCCAGATGGACGACGCGGTCGCGTTCCTCCGCTCGCGCCAGGCCGGCGCCGCGCCCTTCATGCTCTTCCTTCCCTTCCTGCTGCCGCACTGCCCCTTCTCCTGCCCGCAGCCGTGGTACGACCTGTACGATCCCGACGCGCTGCCGCCGATGCGACCGGCCGACCTGCCGAACCTGCCCTCCTTCCACCGCCTGATCCGCCAGTACCGCCGCATCGGGGAGCTGGACGATCGCACCCTGCGCAAGCTGCGCGCCGTCTATCTGGGCATGATCACCTATGTCGACACGATCCTCGGCCGTCTGCTCGACGCCCTGGACGAAACCGGCCTGGTCGCCACAACGGCGCTGTTCGCCTTCTCCGACCACGGCGAGTGGGCCGGCGACTACGGCCTGGTCGAGAAGTGGCCGAGCGGCCTCGACGACTGCCTGACGCGCGTGCCGCTCATCATCCGCGCGCCCGGCTGCCAGGCGGGGCACGTCGTGACGGCGCCCGTCGAGTGCCAGGACATCATGCCGACCACGCTGGAACTGGCCGGCGTGGAGTGCCGTCACACCCACTTCGCCTGCTCGCTGGTCGCGCAACTGGCCGGCGCGGCGGGCGACCCCGACCGCGCGGTCTTCGCCGAAGGCGGCTACGACCCGCACGAGCCGCACTGCTTCGAGGGCTGCCCGGGCGGCTTTCAGGACGTGGCCGACAAGGCCGGCATCTACTACCTCAAGGGGTTGCAGCAACAGGAACACCGCGAATCGGTTTGTCGCTGCGCCATGATTCGTACTGCCACCCACAAGCTGGTTGATCGGCCGGGTGACGTCAGCGAACTCTACGATCTGGCGGCCGACCCGCACGAGTTGAAGAACCGCCACGGCCAGCCGCGCTACGCCGCCGTGCAGCGCCAGCTCGAACGGCGCCTGCTCGACTGGTACATCCATACCAGTGATGTGGTACCGTTTGCCCGCGACCCGCGCGGATTCCCCCAGCCCCTGCCGCAGGACGGCGTCACCCAGAAGTTGCAGACATGAACACCCAGCCCAACATCCTCTTCATCATGGCCGACCAGTTCCGCGCCGACGCCCTCGGCTGCGCTGGCGGCTGGACGAGAACTCCCCATCTCGACCGGATCGCCGGCCAGGGCGTTCGCTTCGCCAACTGCGTCACCACCTCGCCGATCTGCATACCGGCCCGCGCCTCGTTGGCCAGCGGCCTCTATCCGCATAATACCGGCCTTTGGACGAACAAGGGTTACACCCTGCCGGAGCACTGGCGCACCTGGATGTCCGCGATCCGGGATGCCGGCTACCGTACCAGCCTCTTCGGCAAGACCCACCTGCACCGCCATGGCGGCGACCAGGACCTGCGCGACCGCGCGCCGCTGCTGCACGCCTATGGCTTGGACGACGTCGACGAGACCACCGGCCCGCATGCCGCCGCCAGCACCCGTTGCCGCATGACCGACCTGTGGGAACAGCACGGTCTCTACCAGGCGTTCAAGGACGACCTCAAGTTCCGCCAGTGGGGACGCGGACTCTCGACGCATCCGTCGCCACTCGGCCGGGAGTTCCACTACGACGCCTACGTCGGCCAGGCCGCGGCCGCCTACCTGCGGGCGTACGACCGCGACCAGCCCTGGTTCTGCTGGACGAGTTTCGGCGGCCCGCACGAGCCGTGGGATGCGCCCGAACCCTATGACCGGATGTTCGACCCGGCGACGATGCCGGCGCCGGTGCCGCGCATCCAGGGCTGCGATGGACGTCCGGTCGGCGGTCTGGACCACCACTTCGACCTCTATGACCGCCGCCAGCGCGAGGTCTCGAAGATCCCGTTGAACGATGAAACGGCCCGCAAGCTGCAGGCCAACTATGCCGGCAAGATTGCGCTGATCGACGAACAGATCGGCGCAATCCTGCGCGTAGTCGAGGCGCGCGGCGAACTCGACCACACCGTGATCGTGTTCACCTCCGACCATGGCGAGATGAACGGCGACCACGGGTTGATCTACAAGAGCTGCTTCCTGGATGGCGCGGCGCGGGTGCCACTGCTGGTTTCCGCTCCGGCCATGCGCCGCGAAGGCGCGGCCGGCCGCGTCTGCCAGGCCCCCGCCGAGCTCATCGACGTCGGCCCTACCCTGGTCGAACTGGCCGGAGCCGAGTGGAAATGGGAGCAGCACGGCGTCTCGCTCGCGCCGGCGCTGGCCGACCCGAATGCGCGCCAGCGTGAAGATGCGCTCTGCGAGTTCGAGGGCGAGGTGATGCTGCTCACCGATCGCTGGAAGGCGGCGATCAACACGGCCGGGCAGATCTACCTCCTGATTGACCGTCTCGCCGATCCCGCCGAGCAGCGCAACCTGGCCGGCGATCCATCGCTGCGCGACACGGAGACCGCCCTGCGGCTGCGCATCCTGGAACGTCTGGCCGGCAGCCAGCGGCAGGTGCCGCTCTGCGGTTACCTGTGCGAATAGTCTCAGAACGGGATGCATACCACGAAGGACACAAAACAACAGCTGAAGCCGGCGGTTGCCGGCGCACGCGCCGGAGCGCGGTGGCTCGTGGATGCGGCGCCCCGCTGCTTGAACCTGCGTCCGTGCGGCAGCTTGTGGCGCACGTCGGCCCGACGTGCGGCCCGACGAGTAGGGGTGCCCCAGGCCCTTGGGGCACCCGGTCGGCGCCCCCCCAGCCGCAGTCTGAACCGCTCTGGACGAGTGAAACAAACAAGATGAGGGACTCACTATGGCTGAAACCGCTGCATTGACCTGGTATGACCTTCGGGACTGGGGCGTGGAGGGGCAGGGCTGGACCAATACGGTCTGTCCCTATGACCGCCTGCCCGCGCGGGCGGAGCGACTGGTACCGCCTCAGGTCTGGGATCTGAGCCGTTCCGCCATCGGCATGTGCGCGACGTTCGAGACCGATGCGCCGGCCATCCATGCCCGCTGGCAACTGCGATCGGCGCAACTGGGTGAGGCGAATTTCCCGGTGGCCGCCTTCAGTGGCCTGGATCTCTATGGCGACAACGCCGGGACGTGGCGCTGGATCGCGGCGGGGCATCAGGTCAAGGACCAGCGGCCCGAGTTCTGCCTCATCGACGGCATGGAGGGCCGCCCCCGCAAGTACCAGCTCTATCTGCCGCTGCGCAACCCGGTTGATCACGTGGCGATCGGCCTGCCCGCCGGTGCGCGGATGACGCCGATCGCGCCGCGCCGCGAACGGCCAATCGTGTTCTACGGGACATCGATCGTTCACGGCGCCTACGCTTCGCACGCCGGCATCGTCCACCCCTCGATCCTGGGCCGGCGGCTGCACCAGCCGGTCATGAATCTCGGCTTCTCGGGCAATGCCAAGATGGAGCTGGCGCTGGCCGAAGCCTCGCTGGACTCCTCACATCCCAGCGACCTGGGCTTTGTGCGCATGGCGGACGCGCTCGAGGGGGTTCTGCGTGCGGTGGTTGCGTCCTGAAAGTTCAACGCAGGTCCCCGCAGCCAATCGTGACAGCGTGTATTGGAATTCAGCCGGACGCGGGCGACACAAGGTCGCCCCTCCACGCTTCGCGCACGCCAATGACGGGCCGGGTTTGTCCTGACCTGCCGCAGGGTCCGGTCACGGAGTGCCCGAACCGCCGTGGTTCGCCTGGAGCACACTGCGAATGCGGTTGGCCTGCGCGATGAGGTCGCGCAGCGGAGCCTCGTCGTCTGCCGCGAGCGCGGCACGGTAGGCATTGAGGGTCGCGGCCAGGGCGTCGAGTGCCGCGCCGACCTCGGCGCGGTTCTGGCGCAGAATGGGCACCCACATGGCGGCATGACTCTGTGCCAGGCGCGCCATCGAGGCAAAGCCGCCGCCGGCCAGGTCGAACAGCCCCGGATCGGTCGCAGCCGTCTCCAGCGCGGTCGTGGCCAGGGCATACGAGAGCACGTGGGCAGCGTGCGAGACCAGCGCGGCGCGGCGATCGTGCGTGGCCGAATCCATGCGCACGACGCGCATGCGCAGCGCGCTGTAGAATGCTTCGGCGCGCGCCACGGCATCGGCGTCGCTGTCCGCGCCGTCGCACAGGATCGCGATCCGTCCGGCGAAGAGCCCGTCCAGCGCCGCACCCGGGCCGGACTGCGCCGTCCCGGCCATGGGGTGGGTGGCGACGTAGCGACCGCGGCGGGCATGGCCGTGCACGGCTGCGACCAACGGGAGTTTGGTTGATCCGAGGTCGAGCGCCACGGCGTGTGGCGGCAGGCGGTCGAGCACTTCCGGCAGCAACTGCCGGATCGCGTCGACCGGGACCGCCAGCACCACCAGATCGGCGGTGGCCAGCGCGGCCGGCAACGGGTCCACACGGTCCACGAGGCCCAGGCGCAGGGCCTCGGCGGCATGGGGCGCGCTCGCCTCCACGCCCGTTAGGCCCGACGCGAAGCCGCTGCGGCGCAGGTCGCGGGCGACCGAACCGCCGATCAATCCCAAGCCTATCAATACTACCTGCATCTGCCGTCCTCGTTGGCGTCCCGTCGCGCGCTTCCGGCCGTCATGTTCCCGTATCCCCGGATGGGCGTCAAGCGCGCCGGCGCGTTTTTTGGCTGGCAGCGCGGCCACGCCGCGTGCAGACTGCCAGCCATGACCCGCAGGAGGCAATTGGCGCCTCGGCGGGATTGCAGTCCAACTGTCTGCGGTTTGGTCCGGAGGAGTGGTCATGGCCTTGCGTTCATTCGATGTTGGCGCCTGTCGGTTCACGTTCGCCGAGCGGGGCGCGTTCTTCCTCGGACTCGGTGCCGTCGAGATTGCGGGTCGCCAGGTGCGCTCTGGCCGTCTGCCCTGGCTGCCCTACTGCCAGACGTTCGACGGTGTCGAGACCTGCCGCTTCCGCCTGGAGGGGATCGCCGACGAGTCCGGCCGGACCGTTCTGACCCTGCGGGCCGACGTGCGGCCCTGCGCCCTGCGCCTGCGGCGCGATCGCAACGTCGAACCGGTGACGGAGACCGCTGATTGGGCGGCCACCGATCGCACCAGCCCGGGCGGCGCGTTCCGGCTGGTCCTGCAGCCCGTCGAGCAGACCGTGGGCGACGCGCCCATGACCGGATTCTCCTACTGTTGGGAGTACGAGGGGCCGCACCGGGTGCACGCGATCCTCGACCGCTGCACGTGGGAACTCGATGGCGACGCGCGCGGCGCCACGGTCTGCTCGCAGACCGGCTGGATCGATCCGGTCGGGCGTCTCCACTCCGACGCCGGCTGGACCACCGAACTGGGGCGGGGTGCAGGCGCGTTTGAGCTGCAGGCCTGGCCGCGCTGGGCCGTGATGCAGGGCTTCGACTTCCAGGCCAAGCGCGACGGCGTGCTGTGCGGCCTGTTCGAGCGCGTCGGACTCATCCGTTCGATCCAGCGTCGTGAAGCCGGCGGCCGCGAGCTCAAGGTGCTGGACCGCCATGTCGGCAACGCTGATACCCGCTTCCGCACGGTCCCCAAACGAATCCTCCTGGCTCAGGGGGCCTACGCGGATCGTGACTGGCAGAACCTCTGGAGCGACCTGCTCGACGACACCAATCAACTGGCGCGCGCCGAGTTTGGCCTGCGCGAGGTGCCGGCCGAGCCCTGCCTGCAGCAGGACTTCTGGTCGGACCATACCTATGACAACTACCGTCGCGACCTGCTGCCCGCGGCCGCCGCGATCGGCATCGCCTCGGTCGGCATCGGCAACGTCAACCGGAGCGCCGCCACCGAAGGTCGGCACGGCAACCAGTGTTGCAGTCAGGCCTATGAACCCGCGCCGCGCCTGGGTGGCACCGCGGGTCTGCGGCAACTGGTTGCGGACGCCCGCGCGTTGGGCCTGCGAATCCGCTCCTGGACCAGCACGGCCCAGGGCTTTGAGAGCCCGATTCTGCAGCAATACCGCGGCGACCCCGACTGGTTCATCCGCATGGAAGACGGCGGCACCACCTTTGGCGGTGTGCACATGACGGAGTTCCACTGCCTCAACCTGGCCCATGCGCCCGCCCGGCGTCTGTGGCTCGACGCCCTTCTGCGCATCCGCGCCGAGACCGGGCTCGACGCCTGGTTCTTCGACATGTATCCGAACATGTCCTTCATGCCGCAGAACCATGCCGGCGGACGGGTCACGACCATCTGGCGCGAATGCCTGGAAGCGATCGCCGAGTTGCAGCGGGCCGGAATCGAGTGTGACGGCGGTTCGCCGACCTTTGTTCGGCCGCTCGCCGGGGGCCACGCCGGCTACCAGGCGGCCGAGAACCTGTTCATCAGCCACCGCTTGTACCTGTCGCCTCCCGACGCGCAGCGGTTGTGGACTCCCGACGAATTCTACCGGGCCCTCGCCCATGGCTCGGTGCCGGAGCTCGCGCTCTTCTACGGCCAGGCCCGCATCGACACCCTGTGGACCGACGCCCATCGCCGCAGGGTGTCCACCTATCGCGCGCGCCGCCCCCTGCTGTACCGGCGGCGCCTGGTTGAAGGCGGGGTCGAATGGGTCGACGCCACGGGCCGTGAGCGCACGCTCTTCACGCTGGCACCGCGCGCAGTCGCGCTGACGGGCGAGGTGCGGCACCTCGAATCGAACACACTGCTGCCACGTGCACCGCGCTATCAGCTTCAGGCTGGCCAGACCTACGCCTGCACGGAGTGACCGGACCGCGCGCGTCCTTGCCTGGCAAAGATAGCCCCGGCGATGGGCGTTGCGGCGCCGTTTCGCTACTCATAGTGGGTCCACATCCGGATGATCTTCACGGTCTTGATGTCGTCCAAGACCTGGTAGACGAGCCGGTGTTGGATGCTGATCCGGCGGGAACTGGCCCCCGCGAGATCCCCGACCAGCTTCTCGTATGGCGGTGGCGTCTGGTAGGGATTGACCGCGAGGATATCCAGGAGCTTCTGCGCTTGGAGCCTCAGCCCCGAGCGACCAAGCTTCGTCGCGTCCCTTCTGGCCTGGGAGGTGTAGACCAGCGTCCAGTTCACCAGTCCAGTTCCTTGGCGCACTTTGCGACTGGAGTCTTCAGCCCACGGACAATCGACTCCCGCATGCCGGGCACACTGGTCAGGTACAGCGTTTCCTGTACGGCTCGCCAGTCGTCCTCTGTAACGAGCACGGCGGAATGCCGTTTGCCGGCAATCTGGACGGGCTCGTGCGACTCGGCAAGGTCGTCAAGCAGGCTGTACAACTGCTTTCGGGCCGCGGTGGCGGTCATGCTGGTCATTTTGCTTCCTCCATTACGTACGTCATAGCGTACGTTGAGGCGGCCGTGTTGTCAACCAGCGCCTGTGATGTATCCTCTTTTTGGTCCTCGTCGCCGGCCCCCGACGGCCAGCGCGGGGCGGGCCGACCCGCGCCACAAATTGCCCGCGTGTTCCCAGATCCTCCAACACTGGGCTATTACGAGGCACACGCCGCCGACGCGGCCAGCCGCTATGCCGCTGCCGCCGGCGGTGTGTCGATCTGGTTCGGGATTGGAGCGGGATTGGGGACATAGAAGCGGAGCGGAGCGGGATTGGGGACATAGAAGCGGTGGGCGCCAGTCGCGCATGCGGTCGCGGGGCGGTCCCGTAGGTCCCGCCCTACTTGGCCGCGCCGGCATGGGTGCGTTCACAGCGTCTCTGTCCCCATCGGCAACACTACCGCGGGCACGACCGCCGTCGGGCCGACGGCGGCTACGGAAGGCAGTGCTCC
>CAZZCT010000009.1:0-17413 GCA_964652365.1 uncultured Lentisphaerales bacterium | reverse complement strand
GGGCCTGACCCGCCTCTACCGCGGGCACGACCGCCGTCGGGCCGACGGCGGCTACAGAACCGACCGTGTCGCCCGCGGCTGGGGGGACGCGCGTGTTGGGTCTGTCCGCGCGGCCGGGACAAGCCCGGCCCTCCAGGGGAAGGGGCCCACGGGGATGCCTGTGGATGAACCGGTCTGCTCACGTCGCGTGGCGCCGGGACATCCCTGCTGCTGGTGACGTCGGGAGCCTACCGCCTGACGCGCGGGCCGCAGGCCAGGCGCAACAACAGCCAGAGCCCCAGGCAGCCGGGCACCACCGGCCAGAGACGCCAGAGGCCGGGCAGTACGGCCAGCGGGCGCCGGGCGCGGAAGGCGATGCGCAACTCGGCTCCGCGCGTGTTCTGCAGAGCCCGCTGGAAGCGGAACTCCTGGCCGTGCTGCGGCATCGCGATGTTGATCGCCGCACCCGCCGCCGTGGCATTGGCCTGCTGATCCACCATCTTCTGCGCCACCAGGTCGAGGGCCGCACGATCCTGCGGCGCCAACTGGTCCTCCACCTGCTGGATGTAGGCGGCGCTGAAGTTGCCCTCATTGAACCCGCCCTGCGTCTGCGGGGCGGCCTCGTCGAAGATGTTGTTGTCCGCCCGCAGCGCGCCGCGGCGGTTCACCAGTCCCATCTTGATCTGCTGCTGCACGACGTTGCGGAACTGCACGCGGGCATCCTCGTTCAGCGTCTGCTCGGCCTGCGACAGATTGACGGCCTGCTGCACCGCCTTGCGCGCTTCCATCTGCCGGCCGGAGGAGAGGAGTTGGTCCACGGCGCGCAGGTTGTCCCGCGCCGCCGTCAGGCTCTCCACCTGGACCTTCTTGTTGACCGACTCGTAGTCCGCCATCTCGAACGAACGCAGATTGCCCAGGGGACCGGGACCGACACGATCCAGATCGCTGTCGAAAAAGCGGCAGCGATAGTCCCGCGGCACGAAGAGCACCCAGTCGATGTTGCGCAGTGGCAGATCCGGGAAGCGCGGCGCGCGCAGCAGATGCCGTCCGGCCAGCGTCTCGCCCGCCAGGCGATCGGCAAAGACCAGCGTGACGGTCGTGTTCTGTTCGCCGGTGGCGCCCTCGAGCGGGATGTTCAGGTCGGCGCCATCGCGCGAGACGCGCGCCTCGGTGCCATTGACCAGCGCTGCCCACAGCACGCTCTCCACCGACGGCAGGGCCAGGCGCAGGAAGCGCAGCGTGCCGGCCTTCAGGGTCAGCGTGGCCTGGGTCAGCAGACGCCCGCTGCCGGAGAGCACCGAGACCAAGTGCACCTGTTCGACGCTGGCGGGCAGCACTTCGGCGACGCCGTGTCGTACGACCGAGAGCGGCAGGCGGTAGTCCGGCTGCAGCGTGCGGTAGCAGCGGATGGCGGCCGAAAGATCGCCTGCGCCAAACGTGTCGGGCAGGCTGCGCGCGTCTTCGACCTTGAGGCCCTGCGGTTCGCCCAGAGGTTCGACCTCCACGCGGCCGCCGCCGGTGATGACCAGATAGCCGGACTGGCGCGCGGCGCCGAGCACCTCGAAGGGCTCCACCACGACGGTGCCGGCGACGGCGTCGTACGGCTCCTGATACTGGCAGGTCAGGCTGTAGGCATCCTCAACCTTGCCCTGCAGTTCGACCTCCCAGACGCGGCCGGTCGCGCCGGGTGCGGGATCGACCGGGCGCACGCGGGCAATGTTGCGGCCCGACACGGCCAAAGGCGCGTCTGCCGACGGAATGCGCACGCGGAAGAGCTTCACGCCGGCGTTCTCGATGCGGTAGCGCAGGTAGACGCGGTGCTGGAGCATGCCCTCGGCGAGTTCGACGCGGTGCAGCACTTCCGACTTCAACACGGGTGCGAGCACCTGCGACTGGAGCGTCAGCGTCCAATCGGTACGCAGTAGATCGAACGCCAGCGTGCCCGGCGCCAGCTTCTCGCCTTCGGGCCGCCGCGCCGTCACGCCCTCCTGCCGCGCGACCGTCAGTTTGACGCCGCGTTCGGCCGAGATTGCCAGTCGCCCGGTATGCCGCACCGCGCCCTCAATCGCCAGGCGCGGCACGTCCACGCTTTCCGGGATGCCGCGTTGGGGGTGGGCCAGCACCAGACTGACCGGCGTGGTGTCCAGAACGCGCCGGTTGAAGAAGATCTCAACACCGGTGTCGGTGCGGTGGGTGTCGTCCCAGTGGCTCACGTCGCGGCCGGTCAGGGTCTCGATGTCATACCCCTCCGGCAGGCGCAGACGCACGCTGAAGACGCCGGCCTTGGCCACGGCGATCTCGATGTTGGCGCTGAGCATGTTGCGCTCGTCGCCGATCGTCAGGGCGCTGGCCTCGGTCACCCGCAGTTCGGACTGCACGGCTTCGGCGTGCAGGGACAATTGCACGGCCTCGGGTGCGTCGTAACGGAAGGCCCGGCGCACCGGTTCCTCCACCTCGATCGGCGGGCGGCCCTTTGTCGCCGGGGACGGCGCGGGCGCGGCCTCCGCGGCGGGCACGTGGAAGTCGGTGCTGTCGATCGGGGTGACGCCGACGGTCTCGCCCACACGCAACAGCACGGCTTCGGCTGCGGCCAGCGCGATCCGTCCGCGCTGGCGCTCCACGCCCTCGGCGGCCAGGGCGCCCAGGGTCATGTCGAACGGCAGTCCGCCGCAGGGCGCCTGCAGACCCACCTGCAGCACGAAGGGGCCGCTGACTGGGCGCTCGATCAGCGCGTCAAGGCGGCGCGTGGCGGGATCGAAGCTCCAGGTGGCCAAGGACGGGGCCGAGACGGCGGTCACGGAAAGACCCGCCGGCACCCGCAGGGCGAACTCGCGAGATTCGCCCTGGACGACGGTGTAGGTCACGTGTGCCAGCACATCCACCAGGCCGGCCCGGATGCGGGCGATCGTGGCGATCTCGGCATACACGACCTTGGCCTCGGCGCGGGTGTCGCGGGTGCGCGGCCGCCAGGTCAGGATCACCGTGCGGGCCGGGCCGATGGCCACCTCGGCGTGCGTGGCGCCCTCGGCCGGTTGGACCGTGATGCTGGCCGCCTGCTCGGAGCGCACCTCCATGTCGGCCACGGGAATGTCGAAGACCAGACGGTTGACCAGCACGGAGGGCCAGGGCAGTTGCAGCGACCACTCGCCGCCGCGCTCCACGATCGGCTCGCGGCAGTCGAACTCAGCCAGGTATTCGCCGCGTTCGAGCGCCTCCAGCACCACACCGGCTGCGCCCCCTTGCAGGCGCAGGCGGTCGCTGCCCAGGCGCGCCGCGACCAGAACCGTGTCGGCCGGGAAGAGGGCGTAACGTCCGGGGGCGTCGATGCGAAACGCCAGCTTCCACGTCACGGCGGCAGTGGACTCGGTCAGCGGGTCGGGGGCCGGCGCCCGCACCGCCACGTCGACACGGTCGACCACCAGGGGGGCCGCGTCGGGCAGAGCATCCGGGATGGGAGCGACGTGGCCCAGGTCGATTGGCCCCTGCAGCGCCGCGGCTTGCGGCTGCGGCTGGTCGGCGGGCGCGGTCTCGGCGGCCAGGCGCGTCGCCGCGGCGCCCAGCAGGACGCTGACGGCGAGGATCAGCAGCACGGCCGGGTGGGCGGCGCCGGACGTGCCCGGAGCCGGCGGCGCTTCGGGCGCGGTAGATACCGGTGGTGTAGCGAATGGCACGGACTGCAGGGGGGGCGGATCGGAATGATCGACCGCACGCCGGGCACGCATGGCGCGCACGGCCACGCGCACCAGGCCGGTGAGCAAGGCCAGCGGTACGACCGCCGCGGCGGCGAGCCCTACGGCGATCACGCCCGGCCGCGTCTGGGCCGCGGCCACCGCCAGCAGGGTTAACGCGAGGGCGAACCAGAAGGTGCGTCGCCGGATCACGGCCACGAGCAGGGCCAATAGGCCGGCCGCGCCGGCGGCTGCCAGCGTGGTCAGCGAACCGCCGGAGAGCCACTGCGGCACGAGTGTCACGGCCAGGTTCAGCGGCGCCTCGCCCGGCAGGTGGGTGGTGCGGTAGTAGCGCCAGCGGTGGGCGCTGATCCACGGCTGCGCGCAGGGGAGGTTCCAGCCCTGGGTGCGGTCGGGGGTCAGGTTGCCATGGGCTGCGCCGATGGCCAGGTTGTCATCGGCCTCGACCTCCCAGCTCGCAAAGGTGACCGGCGCGTCGAGCACGGTGGGCGCCTCCAGGCGCACGTGTCGGGCATGCGCGCCCGGGGCCGCGGCGGCATAGACGATCTCGATCGTCACGGCCTGGTTCGGATCGCGTGGCCGTTCAACCGGGATCAGTAGGCGGTCCGCGGCCTGTTGGGCCGGCAGGTCACGCGACTCGTCGCCCGTGCCCTGGCGTACGGACCACGGGGTGGTGCCGGTCGGCAGCCGTACCGCCAGGTACTGGCGCGAGGCGTTCTTGACGCTGTAGACGGCGTGAGTCACGGCCTCGCCGTCGCGGCCGATGCGCGTGCTCAGAGCCAGATAGTCCACCACCTGGTCGATGGGCCGGCGCGTCTCGAGCGGGGTCACGCGCAGATTGGCGGCGTGGGGTCGGCGGGTGTACTTGTAGACCGCGATCACGGGCGCCGTGACCGTGGCGGCATACTCGGACGGTAGCTCGTCGCGCGGGATGCGGATCAGCGCCGGCGGCAGGGCGCCGTCTTCCTCGACGCGCAGGTTGGCGGCCGTGGCAACCGCGATGAAGCCCATCTCGCTGGCCGTGTCGAGCGTCTCGATCTCGCCGACCGGCAGCACGGCGGCGGCGTAGCTCAAGGGCTGGTCGTAGGTCATCAGCAGCGTGAAGTCGCCCATGGCGCGCGTGGCAAGCTGCACGGTGCAGACGTCGTTGCTGCGCGACCAGTGGTCGATGCCCATGCCGGTAACGTCCAGGTTGGCGATCGTGGCAGGGACATGGAAGCGCAGTGCCGGCACCGGTGCACCGCTGATGTGGCAGTTGACGGCCGCGGAGACGTACACCACGCCCTCGCTCAGCGAGACCAGGTGGAAGATCTCGGAGTGGATCGCAGACTGCGCCCATTCGAGCCCGAGGGTCAGCTTCCAGTCGGGTTGGCGGAAGCGGTAGGCCAGTTGCGCGCCTTCCGCCCGCAGCGGCGTCGAGGCGGTATGCACGTCGCGCAGTTCGACGGTCTCCTGCGGCACGAGACGGATGCCGTGCTCGGCCGCAGCCACAATGTAGCCGCGCTGGGAGCGCGCGTCCACCACGCGCACCGTGGGCACGCTGATCTGTCCGCGCGCCGCGCCCAGGGGCTTCTCCATGCGGACGTTCAGCACCACGGTGCCTTCGGCCGGTTGGCGGAAGGGCACGACCAACTCGCGTCCGCCCGGGCCCGGCCGGATGTCCACGTCGCTCTCAACGATCTGGCGGCCGGTGACGGCGGTGACTGTCCAGCGCGCGTCGGCGTCGGTCAGCAGGCGGACTTCACGCGCCGGCGCATCGCGCACGTCGAGCTGTACGGTGGCATCCACCTGCACCTGGCCCTCGGCGACGTTGACCAGCAGGCCGATGTCGGCCGTGAAGGCCGTGACGATCTGGTCGGCGGTCAGCTTGAGCGCGTAGGGCAGGGCGGCATACTGGTAGGCAAAGAGGCTGCGCGCGGGCACGGTGCGCGGTCGATCAATCCGCAGGGCGGCGATGCGCGGGAACCCGGCCTGGTCGATCTGTGTGAGGCCGGTCACGGCGGCGACCTGCAGCTTGACGGCGCTATCCGTGCCGAGCGCCAGCGTGCCGCCGGAGCGGATCACGCCGCGCGGCACCAGCACCGGCAGCGGCACGTCGCACGGGAAGGCCGGCAAGGCGCGTTCGTACGCAATCTGGATGGCATACTGCGCGGTCTGTGGCCGGCCCAGGGTCACGCGCAGGCGCGGTACGGCTGGGTCGGTGCGGTCGATGCGCCAGTCCTGGATGTCCTTGCCGGCGACGTCGAGGACGTTGATGTCGGGCAGGTCGAAGAGCAGTTCGGCCAGAACTCCCTGGGCGATGCGGTAGCTGAAGATGGAGTCGAACCGCAGGGTGCCGGGGCTGGCCGTGGCGATCGTGTTGATCTCGCAGGTGGCGACCAGTTCCGAGTCGATCCGGCGGATTTCGGGCTTCCAGACGATGTCGAGCCAGGGGCTGAGCCCGAGGAAGGCGGTGGTGACGGTCCGTCCATTGGCATCCTTGGCCTGGTGCAGGTCGCGTCCTTGCGGGAAGCGGATCTCGAGATCGGGGCGATCGGCTGCGACGGTCACGCTGCGCACCGGCAGGACCGGCACGGCGAAGCGCGCGCGCCGCCAGTCGTTGTCGGCCACGGTGCGGGCTGCGAAAGTCAGGGTCAGGTCGCCGGCCTTGGCGCGCAGCTTGGGGCGCGGCACGAGCCGGACGGCGTCGCCGTCGCGCACCAGTTCGACGTCCTTGGCCAGCTTGGCGTCCAGCAGGGCCACGTCGCCGCGCAGCACGCAGACGTTGGTGCCCTGGACGAGAGCCTCATACGCGACCTGCATCTCGAAGGTGATGTTCTCGCCCTGCACGGCACCGGCGAGGGTCACGCTACGCACCAGGCCGGAAGGCGCCAGCAGGCGCGCACCGCCCAACGCCAGGGTCGGCAGCAGACAGAGCAACAGGTGACGGATTCTCATGGGGGGACTCCTTGGAAACGGGTCGTTTCACGAAAAGGTTGGTGCGGGCCAGGTACGTGGGGTCGCAAACCGCAGATTGACGAATATCGAACCGCAGAATATCGAAGTCAATCCCTTCCCTTCGCGGTTGTCTTTAGACTCGCCACGAAGATCGCAATCAACTCGTTAGTCTCCTGCAAGAGCGCGTCGAGCGCCGTAACGGGCTTGATGAGACTGGCTTGCTGGATCATCAGCAACCAGACTCGCGTTTCCCGCAACTCCTTCAGTACGATCTTAAGTATGTGCGTGAAGTCGGTGCGAGACTCCGCACTCTGAGCTTCTCCATAGTTCGGTGCCGACGAGGTCCCGCTGCGGAGCAGTTGGTTGCGGATATGGTTGCCGGTTGGGGTCTTGGGGAGCGACTCCGCTGCGCGGATGACACGCACCGCGAACGCGATCAAGCGTGCCTCCAAATCGAAGGATCTTCCCTTCATGATTCGGTCCTCATTATTCGTCAATCTGCGGTTTGTTCCGCTCTTGAACAACAACGTCCTCTTCGCGGTTTCGCGAGACCAAGGCTCCAAGGCCGGCGTCAGTACTTGCGTGGGCTTTCCTGTCTCCTGATAACTGCCCTCATCGCGCAATGGCCTGCGCCTGTTCGGCCAGTTGCAGCAGTTCGCGCACGCGGGTGTCGAGCGGCAGGGCCAGGGCCACGGGGCGCAGCAGGCGCGCCACGTCCTCAAACTGGGAGCCGGCCGCGTAGGGGCTGCGGCGCAACTGCTCGGCGAACTCGGCGGCCGCGGCGGCCAGACGCAGCTCGGGGCGGGCGGCATCGACCGCGGCGGACAGCATACTGGCAGTAATTGGCTGGGCCAGCTCCTCGATGCCGCGGTTGTCGGTGCGGCGGTAGCGCACGCGCACGGTACCGAGCGGCAAATTGCGGTCGGCGGCGTCGGTGCGCGCCAGTTCATAGAGCGCGGTCACGGACTGACCCGAGCCCACCTCGCCGGCGTCCACGCTGTCGTCGCGGAACTGCTGGGCGGTGAGGGCACGGTTCTCGTAACCGAGCTGGCGGTAGCGAGCGACGGCGGCGGGGTTCCACTCGACCTGGATCTTGACGTCGCTGGCGATGGTGTTGAGGGTGGCGGCGAGGTCGTCGACAAAGGCCTGGCGCACTTCGGCCTCCGAATCGAGGAAGCGGTAGGCGCCATCGCCGCGGTTGGCGAGTTCCTCGAGCAGGCGGTCGTTGTAGCTGCCGCGGCCCACGCCGAAGACCGAGCAGGTAATGCCCTGGCGCCGGAAGTCCTGGATCGTGTTGAGGATGTCGCCGGCCGTGGCGCTGCCGAGGTTGGCGACGCCGTCCGAGATCAGGATCACGCGGCTCTCGCCGCCCGGCCGGAAGGCGCGGGCCGCGGCCTCGTAGGCCAGGCGCATGCCGGCCTCGAGGTTGGTGGAGCCCGTGCACTGCAGGCGGTCGAAGGCGGCCAGGATGGCGGCGCGTTCACCGGCGGCGGTGGCTTCGAGCACCAGGCGGGCGTGGTCGTCATAGGCCACGAGCTGCAACTGGTCCTGGGGCGCCAACTGCTCCAGCAGCAGGGCCAGGGACTGACGCGCCAGCCCGATACGGTCGGGCTGGGCCATGGAACCGGAGGTGTCGACCAGGAAGGTCAGCATGGCGGGGCGCTGCTCTTCGCGGCCAAGCCGGCGGCCCTTGATGCCCACGCGCAGCAGGGTCAACTCAGGGCCGAACGGCGAGGGCGCGCCCTCGACATAGATCCGGAACGTGCCGTGTAACGCGGCGGCATCGCCATAGTCGAAGGCATTGACGATCTCCTCGGTGCGCACCTGTTCGGGTTCGGGCAGGTGGCCGGAGAGCAGGGCCTGGCGGGTGAGCGTGTATGAGGCGGTGTCGACATCGATCGCGAAAGTCGAAAAGGGATTGGCGGCGGTCTCGACAAAGGGGTTGTGCGCGGCTGGCGGTACGGGTTGCGGCGGCGGAGCCGGGTCATTGGCCGGGGGCGGCGGAGGGGGCTTCGGCAAAGCTGCCGAGACTGGCGCGGCCACGGAGCGGGGAGCTTCGGGCGGCGGCGGCGTGGGGGCGCGGCGCAGTTGGTCCGCGGCTTCGCCAGCCTGGCGTTCGAGGGACGTCGCTTCGTGCTCGGAGCCTTCGGCGAAGGAAACCTCGACTTCGATATCTTTATGCGACTGTTCCGGCAGCTTGGACGACACTTGCTTGCGTTCGGAACTGTCTTCAGAGTGCCGCTGCCGCATGAGAACCGGGGACTGCGTAGCCCGCACTCTGTCGAACGGCCCCAACTCATCGAGCTCGAACGTGCGGCCGTTGGTGTCGTGTGCGGGTAACTTGGGCTTGGCGGCAAGCTGATCAGCCCGTGCTGTGGCGCCGGGGGCGGGGGGCTCGAGCCGGCTGGCTGCCAGGCCGAAGCCGTAGTTGGCGTCCTTGGCCGGAGCGGTGGTGGCAGGTACAGGCGCGGCCGCCCCCGAACCATAGGTCAAGTCCGATCGGGCGGCGTCGGCAGGCGCGGCAACACCACCCGCCTGCGAGGTGGCCCCACGCGCGGGCAGATCGACGGTGCCGTTGACGACTTCACGGTCGTAGGATGCTTCGGCGGCCTTGCTCCGCTTCTCGCCATCGGCCACCCAGCCACCCACGGCACCGAGCCGGCCCGACGCGTCTGTTGGGCGGCCCTCCTCCAACGACTCTGCCTGCGCCTTCTCCAGAACGTTGTAGAACACAAAGGAGGAGTCCGTCACCTTATCGCCGGCCTTGCCTGACGCTGCGCGCGGCTTGGCTGGCGCAGGTCTGGCTGTCGCGGCCGCGGACTCTGCGGGCATGGAAAGTGGCGGCGGTGGAGCGCTGAAGGGATCTGCTGGCGCCGACTCGGGCTTGGGCGACTGCGGCCGCGTGGTGCCGCCCACGTCGAGCGATCCGCGTTCGGCCTCCCACCCCAGTTCACGCATGAGCTTACCGGCCGTGCCGCCGGGGGGTTGCTCGAGCCCGTCATCTGACTCGTCGCCGCGGACTTTGTTGCGCTTTCGCTGGACGCGAACCGGCACCGGCTCCCCATCGGTGACCGAGTTGTGAATGCTCACGCCTTCGGAGCCGCTGACATCCTTTCCGTCGGACCCGGACGCGCGGTAGGAGTCCCCCATCGTCACCCATGCGGGCCCGGTGGCTGGCTGATCCGCGCGCTCGATTTCCATGCAGGCCAAGGCGCACTCCTCACCGCGCCCTTGGGGGACGCGGTACGGGCCGCCCTTCTGGCTGGTGACGAAGAGCGCGGCGACGCCGGCGATCAGCACCAGCCCGGCGGCGAGGCGCAGCAGCGGGTGGCTGGCACGCAGCCAGAAGATCGCGCGGTTTGGGGGGCGGGCGGCCAGCACGCGGCGACGGCGTTGGGGTGTGAGACGTGGAGTGTTGGCGCGATCGGCAGCCAAGGCGCTTTGCAGCGCGGCAAGGGTCGGGCCGAGTTGGGCGGCGGCGGCCCGGCAGGCCGCGCACTCGGCGAGGTGCTGGCGCACGACGTCGGCTTCGGCGGCCGGCAGGTCGCCCAGCAGGAAGGGTGTCAGCCGTTCCTCAAATGTGCAGCCGTTCATACGCCCTCCTCGATCTGGCGCACGCGTTCCGACAACTTGCGCACGGCGTGGTGGAGCAGGGTGCCCACATAGCCGACCGACCGTCCTGTCACCGTGGCGATCTCCTCGTACCGCAAACCTTGCTGCAGCCGCAGCAGCACCACCTGACGCTCGGCCGGCTCCAGCGCGTCCAGGCTGCGCAGCACCAAGGCCGCGCGTTCGTCTGGCGCCGGGTCGCGGTGCAGACCGTCCGGACAGTGCCCCGGATCGTCGGCCTGGGCCTGATGCAACCGGCGGTGGCGCGTCTCCGAGCGGATCAGGTCCACCGCCTCGTTGTGTGTCACCCGGAAGAGCCAAGCCTGCAGCCGGTCGTCCGGTTGCTGTCCGGCCTGCCAGGCCCGGAAGAGCTTGATAAAGACGTTCTGCACGACGTCCTGGGCCAACACGGCGTTGTTCAGCACGCGTGTGGCGTACCGCAGAAGCGGGGTCTCGAAGGTGTCGACGACCTCCTCAATCTGCAGGCGGCGTTCGACCTCCGGACTCCGGGCGGTCTCGATCGAGCTCGGCATAGCGTCTCCCGGCGTCAGACTGTCTGCTTCACCCCTTATACGCGCGTGACAGGGGGTTTCTTTGCAGCACTGCGCGCCTGGCGCGATCCCACGGGTTCGAGCGTGTCGGCTCTGGAGGTTTGAGGGCTCAAGTCCGACACGCCGTTAGCAGGACTGCCAAGCTGGCGTCATTGTTGCAGTGGCCTGCGCGGGGTGCAACTCGATTGTTGCGGGCGTGGCACGCCCTCAGCCACGAAGACGGCCACAGAACGCGCGGGCGACACAAGGTCGCCCCTCCAATTCTGGGGGTCTGGCGATGGAGGGCCGGGCTTGTCCCGGCCGCGTTCCATGCACGACACGGCGATGGTGGCCGCCTGCGAATGGAGTCATCACCAGATGCGCGCGTGACCTATTGTGCACGCAACCGCACGCGGTAGAACGCGGGGGTATTGGTCGGGGCGGCGCGGTCGGTCCAGGTTGTCGTGACGGCGCCGGGCACATTCGACTGGATCACACCGAACCCGCCCACAAGTGCCGACGTGCGTTCCACATGGTAGTGTTTGCCGGTCGCGCCCTGCCACTGCAGAGCCACGGCACCATCGGACTGGGGCGCCACGGCCTCAAAGTGCAGGTACGAGGCGGCGTTGGTTGGATTGGAGTCGGCTGCGGCCTCCTGCACGTCGGTGAAGCCGTCGGCATCGCTGTCGGAGGTGGCCGTCATGGCGGACAGGTTCCCGACATAGCCGAACTCCCAGCCGTCATCGATGCCGTCGCCATCCGCGTCCATGGCCAGCGGCAGGAAGGAGAGCTGGTCGACCCAGGCATAGTCCGAGCCGCCATGGTCGGTGGCATCCTTGGCATAGGTCCAACGGAGGGTATGCGGTCCGGCCCCCACGTCGCGGGTGTAAAGCGCCCAGGTGGTTTCGCCGCCGATGCCGGCAACCTCGACCTCGTCCAGCCACAGGCTCAGGCGATCCTTGGTCTCGCTCGACACCTGCCACCAGAAGGCCAGTTCGCCCGGCCCCTGGACCGTGGTGCGCAGGTGGGATTGCTGGTTGTGCTGGAAGACGCCGGTCTGGGCGGCATCGGCGCCGTCGTGGGTCTCGGCCGATTGCCAGCCCCAGAGGCTGTCGCCGTCGGTCGTGAGGGGGAGCGCCTCGATTTCGAGCGCCTCGGCCAGCGTGCCGGGCGTGGCGGGGTCGTAACGCACGCGGTCCACCAGGCCATAGGCGCTGCTGGAGAGGAATGAGTTGTCCTGCAGGCGCCAGACACAGGTGTGCGTGCCGGCCGGAATCGTTGTCGACACGAAGCGCCACGGTCGGGTGCCCTGAAGGCTGAATGGCTGGCTGACGCCGTCGACGAGGAATTGCAGGCTGTCGAGGACTTGGCACTCGGTCTTCCACCGGAAACAGAGGGTGCCCGGGCCGGTCAGGGTCGTCGTCAGGTCGCTGCTCTGGTTGCGGCTGATGGCGCCGGAACGGGCGGCGTCGGCGCCGTCATAGGACAGTGCGGTCTGGTAGTACCAGTTGGCGTTGCCGGAGGTGCTCCAGGGGATCGAGTAGTTGTCGAGGGCGTTGGGCAGGGTGTTGGCGGCAGTGGGCGCGAAACTCACCTGATCGAGCCAGGCGGCATCCTCGTCCTCGCCGCGGCTAGCGTCTTTGGCATAGTCCCAACGCAGGGTCTGGGCGCCTGTCCCCAGGGCGAACGAGGGTTGCTGCCAGCCGCTATTGCCCGAGAGCGGACCGGCCAGTGGGGTGCCGTTCAGGGTTACTTCCAGCGTGTCGCGGTTGGTTTCGGAAGCGATGGCCCACCAGAAATCGAGTGTGCCCGGACCGATGATGGTGGTTGCGAGCCAGCTGTTGGTGGCATCGCCGATCGCGCCGGAGCGGGCGGCGTCGCTGTTGTCGTGGCTGGTTGCGCCTTGCGGGAACCACGGAGCACCCCCGCCGCTCAGCCAGATCAGGTCCGGGGCATCGAGCGCCTCAGCCAGGGACGCGCGCGCGCCCTGTACCGTCAGGTCAACCGCGATGATGATGGGGGCGTTGGCGGCGTTTGGATCGTCGACCGTGACCGCGGCGGTGTAGTTGCCGGCGGCCAGGCTGGTGGTGGCGAACGTGAGGGTCAGAGGTGTGACGCTGCCCGCGCTGCTGGCCACGGCGGGGGTGACCGTGAGCCAGCTCCTGTTGGCCGTGAGGTTGCAGACCACCTGGCCGCCGCCGCTGTTCCAGAGGTCGGTCTGCTGGGCGGGGACGTTCTGGCCCTGGAGCGTGGCGAGTGTGAGGGCGGCCGGCGCCACGGCGAGCACGGGTGGCTGCGACTCTGCCCGGTACGCGACGAGATCGAGCCAGCCGGCATCTGTTCCGGCGCTGCCGCTGCCGTCTTTGGCGTAGGTCCAGCGGCCGGTATGGACGCCAGCCGGGATCTCCACTTCGAGGCGCTGCCAGGCGACATTGCCGCTGGCCAAGTCGGTGGCGGGCGCACCGTCGAGCAGGAAGCGCAGCCCGTCGCGGTCAGGTTCCGATGAGACCGACCACCAGAAAGCGAGTTGGCCGGGACCCTGCAGCGTCGTCTCGACCCAGCTGGTACCGGCATCACTGCAGGCTCCGCTGCGAGCGGCATCGACATGGTCGACCGTGGCGGCCGACTGCCAGAACCAGGGCGCCTCACCGCCGGAGCGCCAGTTCAGTTGGGGCGCATCGACGGCATCGGCGACTGTGCCGGCGGTGATCATCACCGCGACGGTGATCGTCAGCGGCGAATTGGCAGCGTCGGCTGAGGTGATCTGGATGGTGGCCAGATGGACACCCGCGGGCAGGGTCGCCGTCGCATAGGTGAGGGTGTGGCTGATGTGGCCGCCCGACGTGCTGCCGGTCGTCGGCGCGACGGACAGCCAGGTGGCCGTGTTGCTGACCGTATAATTCAGGCTGCCGTCCACACTCCAGACTTGGAAGGCCTCGGGGCCGACACTGCCTCCCTGGGGCGCGGTGCGGGCGATGGCGGCCGGCGTGCAGGCCAGGGCCGTGCTCAGCGCTCCGACGCTGACGGTGGCGGTCATGGTCGGCCCATCAGCCGAGATGCCGGTCAGTCTGACGCCCGTGTCGGCACCGGCGTAGCTGTAACTGTTGGGGGTCGAACTCGGTGTGAACTGATCGCCCTGGTTGTAGTAGTCGCCCGCGTCGGCCTCGCCGTCGCCGGTCTCGATCTCCTCCAGGCCATCGGCTTCCATGAGCCGCAGGAGTTTGTGTTCGGCATAGGAGTTGTCGTAGGCGAAGTCGGTGCCGGCGGCATTGGGGGTGGCGTCCACGTGCCAGACCAGCAGGCCGTCCGATGGCAACCCGGTGTCATTGGCGACGCGGTGGCGGTTCTCGACCAGGAAATACTCGGAGTAGGGCACGCTTCCGGCTGAGAGGCCGGGCATGACGGTCACGGCCTCGGGAGTCTGGGCCAGGGCAGGCAGCGTCCGGACCACCGACCCCGAACTCACGATAGCGGGCGTGATCCAATCCAGCATGGTCTTGCTGAAGCCGTTGTGGTCGCCCCAGTTGCCATCCATCATGTCCAGCCAGCCGACGCCGCCATCGGGTCCTTGGGCTTCGTCGTAGTCGTAATAGTCCGGCAACCCGAGGGCGTGACCGGTCTCATGAATGATGGTCTGGGCCGTGAAGGCCGTTCCCACCGGTCGCGACTCCCATTGCCAGGAGAAATCGGTGAAGGAGACGCCGTCCCGGACGATCGGAACGATCAGGCTCCACTGGTAGCCCCACCAGAAACCGGACCAACCGGTATCGGGGCCGGACCACAACACGGCGACGTAGTCGACCTGCCCGTCGCCGTTGTTGTCGTATGGGGAGTAGTCGACCGCCGCATCGAAATGGTCGACCACTTCCTCGATGATCTTGCCGTTGCAGCGGTTGCCCGTGCCGTACTCGGTTGTGTACCAGTCGCGGTCGTGGGCCATGCGGTACCAGCCGTACGCCTCGCCGATCAGGGTCAGCTTGCCGTACGAGGAGCGCAGGTAGTACTTCTGCAGGCTCTCCTGGGGGAATTCGGCCGGTGTACCGGAGCCAAAGAGCTTGTTTTCGATCAGCGTGGCGTCATTCGTGTGCGGCTGGTCCGGGAAGTCGATCAGGAAGACCAGCACCTTATTGGTGCCGGCGGTCGGCATGCCGGACCAAGCGGGCAGGGGCGACTGGGGGGTGACGCTGCCGTCGTCCGGGGCGGTGCGCTGCAGGCGAGCCAGGAACCGTTGCGCGAGTTGCGGGTTGACGCGGTGGTTGCCGATCTCGCGGGCGCGGGCCAGACGGGCCGGCCAGGTGCCGTCGGCCTTGTGGCGATCCACGGCTCCCGGATCGGGCGGCTCCATGGCCAGCAACGTGGACGTCAAGCCAAGGCACGCCAGCAGGATCATTGCGCGGGACACGATCCACCCCCTTCGGCAGGCCACTCCTGCCCGCCTGCCGTCCCGTCGCGGTCGCCGAAGCAGCACCTGGCGACTCAGACCGGGCGGCTATCGCGGAACACCACGCGTCGGGCGCCCTTCTCGATCTGGCCGATGACCGTGCCTTCGGTCTTGACCGACCGCAGGCGCGCGAGCGTCTTGGCAACATCGGCCGCCCGCACGATCAACACGAATCCGATGCCCATGTTGAAGACGCGGTACATCTCGTCGATATCGACGTGCCCCTCATGCCCGAGGAAGGTGAAGACGGTCGGCGGCCGCCACGCGGCGCGGTCGATCACGGCCTGGCAGTTTTCGGGCAGCACGCGCGGAATGTTATCGACGAAGCCGCCGCCGGTGATGTGAGCCATGCCCTGGATGCGCACGTGGGTCTGCACCGCGGCGACCGGCTTCAGAAAGCTGCGGTGCAGCGCCAGCAGCGCCTCGGCCACCGTGTAGCGTGTACCGGGCAGCAGGTCGTTGACCGTCAGGCCACACTGGTCGAAGATCACCTTGCGCGCCAGCGAGAAGCCGTTGGTCTGCAGGCTGCCCGACGGCAGTCCAACCAGGACGTCGCCTGGCTTGATGCCCTTGCCGCTGATCAGTTTGCGCTTGTCGACGCTGCCGACGATTGTGCCGACCAGATCATACTCGCCGGTCGGATAGAGCCCCGGCATCTCAGCCGTCTCGCCGCCGAGCAGCGCACAGCCGTTCTCGCGGCAGGCCTTACAGAGACCCGCGACGACAGCCTGGAACACGTCGCCGTCGAACCGCGCCGCGCCGATGTAATCCAGGAAGAAGAGCGGTCGCGCGCCCAGCACCAGGATGTCGTTGACGCAGTGGTTGACCAGATCCTGGCCGACGGTGTCGTGGCGCCGCGCCAGCGCCGCCACCTTGAGTTTGGTTCCGACGCCGTCGGTGCTGGCCACCAGGACCTGCCCCTGGCCCGGCGAGGCGAACATGCCCCCGAAATGGCCGATCCCGCCGATCACGCCCTTGGTGGCGGTGGTGCGCACCATCTCGCGGATGGCCTGGATACCCGTCATCTTGGAGTCGATATCCACGCCCGCCTGGGCATAAGCCGATGGTTTCCTGGCGATTTTGCCGCTACGCTCCATCACGCAACCCTCTCCAATGACGTGTCATGTCCCGAATGTGCCGTACCATAGCGCAACCTTCGAGGCGTTGCTAGCTCATTTCGTGCCAGTCTCGGGAGCGGCGGTCTGAGGTGCCTTCGGGGTGGCGTTCTGGCTGAAATCGAGGGTGACTTGGTCCTCGAGGAGCAAGCTGGCCCGGCGGATCTCGCTGCGGGTGCCGTCCGGCCAACGCACGAAGACCTGGATGGCGTTATAGGGGACCCGGAACGACGCCGGGGTGTTGCCTTTGGCGCTCCAGCGATAGGCCGGCCGGCCGCTGCCGCGCATGTAGACGCTGGCGCCGGGGGGCGTTGAACGCACCGTGACGGGCGTGGCGCAGCCACTTGTCAGCAGGAACCCGCCGCACATGGCCAGCAGCAGGAGGGTTTTGGGCGCCAGTAGGGTTGTCATGGGTCGTTACTCCGATCTCGCGCGGCACACATCGAGCCGTTTGCGAGCATCCGAGCGATGATAGCAAGGATGGTCGGGCTGGCGCGACCGAAAAACGGCCGCCCGCGGCGGATGCAAATGGGGTTGCCCTGCGGCGCAACGCGTGCCATGATCGGACCTGCGTGCGGCAGCCTCGCCAGGCCCGACGCAAGGGAGCAGGCATGGCCAAGAAGGAACAGACGGTTGTCGGGTTCGAGCCGGCCCTCGAACGGCTCGAATCGATCGTGCAGCGCATGGAATCCGGCGCCATGGGGCTTGACGAGATGGTGGGCGCCTTTGAGGAGGGGCAGCGCCTGATCGCTTTCTGCACCGCCAAGCTGAACGAGGTAGAAAACCGCATTGAGATGCTGGTCAAGAACCCGCAGGGGCAACTCGAGACGCGTCCGCTGGATGCGGCCGAGGCCGAAGCGCCGCCAGTCGCCATCTAGCGCCTTGCCTATAACCCTAGAAACGGCATTTGGAACCGCCGATGAACACGAATAGACACGGATGCCAACGATTACCTGCCGTGCCTGGAGTTCACCATTGGGCGAAAGCACCGTCCAGCGCAAGTCCTTCCCCATCCGTGTGCATACGTGTCCATCCGTGGTTCGACTTCCGATTTCAGGATAACTTCACCCCGCCGCGGGCGACACAGGGTCGCCCCTCCAAGGGCGGCGGCCG
>CAZZCT010000008.1:0-53784 GCA_964652365.1 uncultured Lentisphaerales bacterium | reverse complement strand
GGTCGGCCAACGCCCTGCCGCGGTTTGAACCGAAATGCGCGGGAACCGCGGACGGTAGTTTCAAGTTATGGACGAGCCAATGCGGTTTACGTCCTTCCGCGGGTTTCGGCGTGGTGCCTGATGTCCTTGCCCTGGACCACGAAGATGGTGTTCTCTGCGATGTTCGTGGCGTGGTCGCCAATGCGCTCCAGGTTGCGGGCCACGAGCACGAGCTTCAGGCCGGACGGCACGGCCGCGGAGTCGCGCTGCATCTCCTCGGCGAGATCCGCCGTCACGCGGACCTTCAGGTCATCCAGTTCATCATCGCGCGACAGCACAGCGCGCGCCAGGTCCACGTCGCGGCTGACGTAGGCGTGCAGGCTGTCGTTCACCATGCCGGTGGCGATCATGGCCATACGCGCCATGCTGTCGCCCGCGGGGGCCGACATCACGCGCATCGCCAGCAGATCCACGGCCTTATCGCAGACGTTCACGGCAAGGTCTGCGAGACGCTCCAGTTCGGAGTTGGTCTTGGCAACCCCCATGAGGAAACGGAGGTCGACGGCCACGGGCTGATGTGTCGCGATCAGCGTCAGGCAGACCTCGTCGATCTCGATCTGCAGCGCGTTCACCGACTGCTCATGTCGGGCGACCGTATCGACGCCGGACCGGTCCCGCTCCACCAGCACCTTGACAGCGTCCGCGATCATGCTCTCCGCCAGGGCGCTCATACGCACCAACTGGTCTTTGAGGCTCTGCAACTGTTCGTCGAAATGCCGTTCCATCGTTTCTCCCAACGGGGCCGTGTGCCCCTAGCCATAGCGTCCGCTAATGTAGTCCTGGGTGCGCGTATCGCGGGGACTTGTGAATACCGCGGAGGTGACGCCGAATTCGATCATCTCGCCCAGCAGCATATAGCCGGCGAAGTCGGCGATGCGGGCCGCCTGCTGCATGTTGTGTGTCACGATCGCAATCGTGTAGCGCTGCTTGAGGTCCAGCAGGAGTTCCTCGATCTTGGCCGTGGCGATCGGGTCGAGCGCCGAGCAGGGCTCGTCCAGCAGGATCACTTCCGGTTCCACCGCGAGCAGGCGCGCGATGCACAGGCGCTGCTGCTGGTCGAGGGGCAGCGCCAGGGCCGGCGCATGCAGGCGGTCCTTGAGATTGTCCCAGAGCCAGGCGGCTTGCAGGCTGCGTTCGGTCGCAGCCGCGAGCTCACGGCGGTTTCGGCAACCGGCCACACGCAGGCCGAAGGTGACGTTTTCGGCAACCGAGAGCGGAAACGGGTTTGGCCGCTGGAAGACCATGCCGACGCGGGCTCGCAACGCGCACACGTCGGTGCCGGGGGCGTAGATGTCGACGCCGTCGAGGCACACGCGGCCGCGGATGCGTACGCCGGGAACCGGGTCGTTCATGCGGTTCAGCGTGCGCAGCAGGGTCGACTTCCCGCAGCCCGATGGTCCGATCAGCGCGGTGATGGATTGCGGCGCGACGTTCACGGACGCCTGCTTGAGCGCGTGGAACGCGCCATAGTGCAAGTCCAGGCCCGTCACGGTCATCTTGGGCGGTTGGGGCGGATCGGTCTGGAGGGTGTGGGAGATCATCCGAAACGTCCGGTCACATAGTCGCTGGTGCGCGGGTCGCGCGGCAAGGTGAAGATCTCGCTGGTAGCGCCGTACTCGACCAGTTCGCCCATCAGCAGGAAGGCGGTGTGGTCGGCCACGCGGGCCGCCTGCTTGGTGTTATTGGTGACCAGGATGATCGTGTGGCGGGCCTTGAGGGTGGTGAGGGACTCCTCGATCTTGGCGGTGGAAACCGGATCCAGGCCCGAACAGGGCTCGTCCAGCAGGATGATCTCGGGCTTCATGGCCAGCACGCGGGCCAGGCACAGGCGTTGCTGCTGACCGCCCGACAGCCGCAGGGCGTTCATCTGCAGGCGGTCCTTGACTTCGTCCCAGAGCACCACGGCCTGCAGGCTGGACTCCACCAGGGAATCGAGGTCGCTGCGGTTCCGCATGCCGGCCAGTCGGGGCCCATAGACGACGTTCTCGTAGATACTCATGGGCAGCGAGACCGGTAGAGCGAAAACCATGCCTACGCGCCGTCGCAACGCCACCGCATCGTATCCGGGCGCATAGATTTCATCGGCGCCGACCCGCAGCAGCCCTTCGGTGCGCCAGCCGGGTTCGAGGTCGTTCAGACGATTCAACGCGCGCAGGAACGAGGTCTTGCCCGAGCCAGCCGGCCCGATAATGCCGAGGATGGCCTGCGGACGCACCTGCAGCGAGATCTGTCGCAACACGCCTTTCGGCCCGCAGAACAGGCTGAAGTCGTGGGCGGTAATCGCGGGGAGCGGCTGTGGGGTTTCGGTGGGCATGGGATCAGCGGGCGCGGCGGACGATAAACACGTTCATCAGCCAGTAGGCCGTCAGGTTCACCAGCAGCACGGCCAGGATCAGGACGGCCGCCGTGCCATAGGCCTTTTCGTCCGAGAGTCCTTCGCGCGCCAGAATGTAGAAGTGCACCGACATGGTGCGCACGGAATCGAACATGCCGGACGGTAGCCGCATAGACGAGCCGGCGGTGAAGATCACGGCGGCGGTTTCACCGATGCAGCGGCCGATGCCGAGCATGACCCCCGTCACGATGCCCGGCAGGGCATTTGGCAGGACCACGCGCCGGACCGTCTCCCAGCGCGTGGCCCCCAGCGCGCAACTGACCTCACGGAATGCGCGCGGCACGGCGCGGATGGCCTCCTCGGTGGTCCGGATGATCGTCGGCAGGATCATGATGGCCAGGGTCAGTCCGCCGTCCAGCAGCGACCAGCCCATGCCCAGCATCACGACGAAGAAGATGAACCCGAACAGGCCGAAGATGATCGAAGGGATTCCGGCCAGGCAGTCGGTGCCAAAGCGGATCAGGCGCGTCGTGCGCGTTTCGCGGGTGTATTCGCACAGGTAGACGGCCGTCCCCACGCCCAGCGGCAGCGCGATCGCCAGGGCCACCAGCGGCAGCAGCAGCGAGCCGACCAGCGTGGGCAGGATGCCCCCGGCCCGGCCCATGTCGCGGGGCAGCGAGAAGAGGAAGTCAAAATCCACCACCCGCAGTCCCTTCTCGAGCACGAAGATGATCATGAATGCCAGCACGGCGAGTGTCAGCAGGGTTGCCCCGCCCAGGACGAGCACGGCGGCCAATTGCGTCAGACGTGGCGGGATGCGCTTCATGAGCGGCGGATCCTCGAGCGCATGACCGCCATGGCGGCCGCATTCAGGATCATGATTCCTACAAACAGCACCACGCCCGTGGCAAACAGTGCCTGGCGGTGCAACCCGGTGGCATAGCCCATCTCAAGGGCGATGTTGGCAGTCAGGGTCCGCACCGGTCCCAGCACGCCATCGGGCATGCGGACCGTGTTGCCCGCCACCATGATCACCGCCATGGTTTCGCCGAGCGCGCGGCCCATGGCCAGGATGATGCTGGCAATGATGCCGGAGTGCGCGGCCTTGAGGATCACCATGTGCACGGCCTGCCAGCGGGTGGCGCCCAGCGCCAGGGCGCCATCCCGGAAAGACTGGGGTACGGCGCTCAAAGCGTCGGTCGAGATGCTGATGATCGTGGGTAGCACCATGATGCCCAGAATCACCGCGGCGGCCAGCAGCGAGAGTCCCGAGCCGCCGAAGTTGGCGCGGATCAACCGGGCGAGCACCATCACGCCGATGAAACCGTAGACCACAGAGGGAATGCCGGCCAGCAATTCGATGGTCGGCTTGACCACCCGCATCACCGGCCGCGGCAAGAACTCGTTCAGGAAGATCGCCCCCGCGATGCCCAGCGGGGCGCCGATGGCCATGGCGCCGATGGTGACCCAAAACGACGCCACGATCATGGGCAGGATGCCGAACTGTCCGGAGCGCGGCTGCCAGACCGAACTCAGGAGGAACTGGCGCGGCCCGATGCGGAAGATGAACGGCAGGCCTTCCTTGAAGATGAACAAGGCGATCAGCAACAGGCTGGCCAAGGCCGAGCAGGCAATTGCCAGCAGCACCCGCTCGGCCAGTTTGTCGCGCGAGAAAGGCATGCGATGCGTCACCAGACGGTTCAGCGGGCCGGGATCAACCCATCCGCGCGGATGGCTGACTGTCCGGCCTCAGACAAGACGAAGTCCAGAAACTGCCGGACACTGCCTTGGGCCGGGCCCTTGGTCAGCAGGAAGATCGGCCGCACCAGCGGATAGCCGCCCGCCAGTACCGCCTCGGTGGTGCAAGGCTGTCCGGCGATGGTCAGGCCCTTGACCTTGGCATTGACCAACCCGTGCGACAGATAGCCGATGGCGTTGGCATCGTTGGCCACGGTTTCGCGGATCGTGCCGTTGGAATCCTGCACCAGCGCGTTTCCCGACAGCTCGAACCCACCCAGAATGTCCTCGAACGAGGAGCGCGTTCCCGAGCCCTCTTCGCGCGATACCACAATCACGGGCCGATCCTCGCCGCCGAGTTCCTTCCAGTTGTGCACCTTGCCGCTGAAGATCCCGCGCACCTGGTCGAGCGTCAGGTCGGTAACCGGGTTGGAGGGGTGCACGACCACGGCGATGCCGTCGCGCGCCGCAACCACGGACTCCAACGCGGCCGCCTCGGCTGGCAGCTTGACGAGGTCAGCCATGCCGATCTGGGCCGTGCCCAGCAACGCGGACTGGATGCCGACTGCCGAGCCTCCCCCCTGTACGGTGATCGCGGTTCCCGGGTGGGAGGCCATGAACTGCTCGGCCAGTTTCTCGGCGAAAGGTTGGAAGGCCGTCGAACCGGCCAGGGTGACCGACTCCGTCTTGCGTCCCCCGCAACCGCTGCACAGCATGCCTGCCAGCATGCCCAGAACGCCGAGTCGCCACCACCTGCCAATGCCATTGCTCATGCGGGTCTCCTTCACGTCGCGTCCGCCCTTAGCTGCGAAGGGCGGGAGGATCGGGTTGGTGCGCAGTCTAACCTTACGCTAACAAATTGGTCAATGCAGCTTTCGTAGTTCATTTCCGTTTGCAGCGCTGGTTCGGTCTGGGCTACACTAACAAAAGAATATGGGTTGGTCTGGAACACGATTCGGGGTGTTTGGAGAACGTTTCGTGGCAAGCCAGTTGCGGGTTTGCGTATCCGGGTGGTTGGGTGGTCTGGTCTCGCTCGCGCCTGCTTTGCGATGCGTGCGTGTGCGGGGCTCTGGCCGTGGCGGGAGTGTTTGTGCGGATGAAGGGAGTCAAACGATGAAACGAAGTGCACGGTTCATGGTTCTGGCACTGCTGGCAGCGGCCGGACAGACGCTCGCGGCGGATGTGGCGGTCAGCAACTACAGTTGGTTGCAGATTCCGGATGGCATCGTGGCCGGTGTGGGCAACCCCTCGACGCCATTCAACACGTCCGGGTATACCGGGCACTTGTCCGTCGAGCACTTTCGGTGGGGTGGACGCTGCTGGATTCCCGACGGCACGCTCACAGCCGACGGCGCGGGCGACTACTGGGCCGCCATCCAACTGGACCAGCCCCGCAACGTGAAGCAGATCCGCCTTCAGTATTGGACCGGAGAGGGCGCGCAGATCCGTCGCTTCCGGATCGAGGGCTCGGCGGACGGCACCAGCTTCGTGTCGATCGGCCTGTACCAGTATGACGACTTCACTGTGGGTGACAGTGTCGTCCTGACGATCCCCGTCACCAACGACACCTACCGGGTGGTGCGCGTGCGCATGAACGGTACCACCAGCCAACCGGGCAATCCCGATTACCTGCCGGGCACCTCCCCCGGCTCGCGTGGCGGTCCGGGCTTCTGGCTGGTCGAACCGTTCGGCGACGGCACCGTGGCTGACAGCAAGGTCAACTATGCGAACCAGCCGGTATTCTCAACGACGACCACCTGCGGCAGCGGGCTCACTTTCTCGTGGAATGCGTTCAACAACGGCACGTTGGAAGACGGCAATCGGGTGGGGGAACAGATGCCATGGGCTTCGGGCCGCTACTTCCAGTTGGACCTGGGCACGGCGCGGCGGATTTTCCGTTCGATCCTCGTTTCGGATGACGATTGGGGTGCGGCCACGGCGACCTTTTCGTACTCGACCGACGGCTCGACTTTCGTTCCGGTGACCGACCTGTCCTTGCCGATCATCCGCGCCAGCCGGGACCGAGGCGCGCTGGAGTATACGTTCACGCCAGTCGAGGCGCGTTACTGGCGGGTCACCGGAGCGACCGGCAGCGGCTACACGCTCTTCAACCAGTGGATGCTTTACCAGACCATCAACCATCCTCCCGTGGCCATCGCCACCAACATCACCGTCTACGTGGGTGTCAACGGCGCGCAGATCGGCCCGGATGACGTGGACGCGGGTTCCTACGATCCGGACGACGATCCGATCACGCGCACGGTAGACCCTGAGACCTTCTCGTATCTGGACATGGAGCAGGGGACCGCGACGGTCACCTTCACGGTCAGCGATGGCGAGATGCAGTCCAGCACCAACATCACGGTCACCTTGCTACTCGATCCGGCGCTTGAGGGGCGGGTTCCGGTCAGTAACTACAACTGGTTGCAGTTGCGTCCCGACCGTGTGACCGCGTCCGTGGGTCTGATCGGCGGAACCGAGATCTGGGCCGGTTACGGCGCGACAGCAGACATTCGCTGGGGAAACCACGTCTGGATCCCATCAGGTGGTAACGGCTATGGCACCTATGGCGGGGCGTCCAACTACTACGCGGCTGTGACGCTCGACCAGCGGCGTCACGTGAGCCGCGTGGACGTGCAGTGGTGGGCCTATGAAGGCACCTCGCTCACCCGGTATTACGTCGATGGTTCGATCAACGGGACCGAGTGGGCCCAGATCGGCTCGTTCAACAGCGGCTCGGCCCGGACAGGGGTTTTCCGGGACAGCGTGACGGTTACGGCTGGCGAATACCTCTGCGTCCGCGTGCGCATCATGGCCGGCGACTACGCCTACGGCAGCGTGAACCGTGGCGGTCCGGGCGTGTTCAGCATCGAACCGGTCGGGTTCGGTTCGCTGCCGGCCGCGGAGGTCAACTGGGCCCATAAGGGAAACTTCCTGACGACCGTGGCCAACAATGCGCTCGACTCCTACGGCGTGCTGTACAACGACGGACGGTTCTTCGATGGCGATGGTGACCGTGTGGGTACTATCAGCCGCGACTTCGGTCCGACGAGTTACATACAGATCGATCTGGGCGCGCTGCGCTGGATCGATACCGTGGTTATCCTGTGGGACGGGTGGTATTGGGCCAGCACGTTCAAGGTGCGCTGGTCCGCCAACGGCACGGATTTCCAGGAGGTGCCCAGGCCGGTTGGACCTTCGCTGGCGAACGGGCGTTCGATCCTCACCTTTCGCAGCGTGCAGGCGCGTTACGTGCGGCTGACCGACTGTGTCGGAACCCCGCACGCCCTGTTCAACCAGATGCTGGTGCTGGGCGGGTTGCCTCCGCCGCCGGTCGGGAGTGTGGTGTTGGTGCGCTAGGAGAGCCTGTCGGACTCAGGCACTTGATACAGAACGGTGTCGCGGCTGCCGTGGCTGGTTGGGACGAACCGGCCGCGCGGCTGCGCCGCGAACACACAATAGGGTAACTGCCACTTAATGACGGATTGTCTATCGTGCTCGTCCTCGTCCTCGGGAATCGATTACAAGGACGACGACGATCGAACACGCGAGTCGGCGGACGACTTGGAGCAATCCCCTCGTAATCCGTAATCGTAAACCGAAGTTATAGGCAAACGGCGGCAGGGTGATCATGGGTATCAGTTGAACAATCGGGAGGCAAGATGAAGCATCGCAGTTTTCTCATGCTGGTCGCGGGAGCCATGCTGGCGGTGGGCGGCCCCGCGTCTGCGCAGCTCATCGCGCCTGTGGGCGTCGAGTTCTTGCAGGGCTTCAAGGCCTTTCTCTATAGGGGTCTCACCCTTTCCCATGCCGAGGAGGTCGCCGCGGGTGTGTCTGACCCTTTTGTCTATGTGGAAGTGGGGGGCGGCACCTTACCAGTCTGTTACTATCACTTCCCGGTCAAGAAGGATAGCTTGCAGCTTTTTGCCGATGCGATTCAGCTTCCTGCCGGCCTTGCGCTGGCCCCGATCGCGATCGTGACGAACACCGCGGCCCGGCACTACCTTTCCGTAGCTGTCTACGAGGTTGCGGGCGAACGCAATGGGCGGATAGCCGAGTGGACGACTTACGTGACCGCGGCAGGAGACGAACGGCCGCGGGTTCTGATGCTCGAGACAGCCACCAGCGAGGGCTCGCTCGACCCCGTCCGGTTGCACGCCGCCCCGGCGGAGCGCTTCGACTACGAGCGGCGCGGTGGACTTCTGAGCACGGAGATCGTTTCGGGATCGTCCGCCTTCTCGGCAAGCATCCGGCTCCCCGTCCGTCCCTCGACGGCGCGATTGCTCAACCCGGGGTGGGGCGCCGCGCGAGACGTGCTCTACTGGCGAAACGGCGTCGCCGACCTGTACAACGTCAACGGGTTGATCGCGAACCGGCGCATCACCCGCATTATCGATTCCCAAGTCGCGGTAGTCGATCGCTCGCCATGGGCAACGTTTGTCGAGGCCCGACCCGAATGGGTGCTGCTCCACAACGAGCGCATCGATGCGGCGATCCGGCCATGGGTGAACGCAGACGACCCGACCCTTCCCCTCGACCCGGTCTTCCGGCAGGAACTCCTGGATACGAAGGCCAGCGCGTTCTCCGCGATCGAGGTCGAGCGCGCGGACGCCATTGCCGCCGGGATCGCGGAACCTATGGCCGACTTCCTGCTGGAGGCCTCACCGCCCGCCATCTTTCTGGATTTCGAGGTCCTGCCTGCGAGGCGGGCCGAACTGGCGGCGGCGATCCCGCTACCCGCCGGCTTCGTGCTGGCGCCCATCGAGCCTTTCGAGGGCGCAGGCAAGCGGTACCTCCTCAGCCTCAATATCTACCTGGCCAGCGGTCTCGCGCCGGGCTTCCGTGCGGAGTGGTCGGTCTACGTCATGAAGGCCGGCGACCCCAATCCGCGGTTCATGATCGTGGAAGCGCAGACAAGCGGCACCTCGATTGATCCGGTTGCCATCATTGCGAAACCGGCTGACGTGTTCGACTACGTCTCCGACGCCGGTACGCTCAGCATCGACATACGCGCGTCCGGCACGTCGTTCCAGGCCAGCATCCTCGTCCCGGACGATCCCGAGCGTCGCGGGATGAATCTGGCTTGGGCGGAGTGCAACAACCTGGTCTACTGGCGCAATGGCGTGGCGGACAAGATCTACTACAACGAGACTTCCTACGGACCCGTTGCCCTGGTGCCAAGACGGAACGTCAGGATCTCGGACGGCACGCGTTGGTCCAAATATGTGCGCCTCGCTCACATCTTCCTCTACGATCAACCGCAGGTGTTTGTGGCCAGCCCATGGAATAACCTGAACCAGTTGCCGGGCATCAGCTTGCGGGGGACACCGAGATAGCGGTTCAGGGTGTCAGGGTTCAGGCATGAAGCCGCGACAGGTACCTCATTCCATCGGCCGGCGTTACCGGTGTTCCCGCACGCTTACGTTTCTGGCCATGACTGCACTGGCGGGCTGTCTGTGGCCGGCGGCGTTGGCCGCCGCACCCGCCCAGGAGGTCCGCGCACTCACTGGCGCGCCTACCCGTCTGGTCTGGATTCAGGATGCCGGCGCGACTGCGTGTGTATTCTCGGAACGGCCGACGTTGAGGCTGATGGGGTTTGACACCGACGACGGACAAGGTGAACGCGCCCTCCGGCCGGAGATCGCCCGCTACTGGAAGCCGCTGATTACCGATGATGGTACACGGGTCATGTTCGGCGACCTGGAGCGCCGGACCGTGAACATCGTGAACTGGGACGGCACGGGCCTGCGCACGGTACTGACCGACGCAACGTTTGAGGATGTCTGGACCGATCCGCGCGACGGCGTGGAGTGGTTCTACGCCAAGGTGACGGAGCGTCGCCCGTTGGGGACCGTCGATGCGATCCGGCGCTACCGGCTGGCCGATCCGAAGGCCAACGAACTCGTCTGGGACAAGACGCCCATCTTCCAGTTCATGGTCTCCGGCGATGGCGGCGCGGCCTCCGGGGGCGGCGACGGCGGGAACAGCCCGCAAGGCATCCTGACGCTGCCGAACGGCAGTTTCTTCCAACGGGCCGGCGGTTGCTGGCCTTCGATGGCTCCCGACAACAGCCTGCGTTCGTGGGTCTTCACCGGCAACCACCGCAGCATCCACTTCGGCGTCACCACCGAGCGTGGCGGCAAGGGCTACGTCTACACGGTTGACTTCCGCGACCGGCCCGGGCTGACGCTCCGCGGCCATGAGGAGATGTACCACCCCCGCTGGTCAAACAACACTCGGTTTCTCGTGGCGACCGCCCCGTTTTCCGAATGGAGCTACGCGGCCGAAGCCAAGATCCCCAACCACGTGGCGGCAGGCGTGGAGGTCTACCTGGGGCTGTTCACGGCAGACATGAAAGGCATCGAGCGCTGGGTTCAGGTCACCGGCAACACGCACGGCGACTACTGGCCCGACGCCTGGGTCAAGCCTCCGGCCGGACCGCCAGCCTGGCTGGCGGCAACACCAATGCGCATTGACGCGGACGATTCCGCGGGCGAGCCCGACTCCACCGCACAGGTGTTTCGCTGGGACTCCGGCGCCGATGGCAACCAGCTTAAGGATCCCGCGACGGGCGCCATCCGCGTCTGCCGCGGACGGTTTCGCGACGCGACCCGATATGGACGGCATCATGTTCTCGACTTGACGGACGGGGCCTTTGTTCCCGAAGCGACCGCCCAGCCGTGGCTTGACGCGGTCAGGGCCAGTGGCGCATTTGCAGTCGAAGCGATGCTCACGCCGCTGGAGGAACCTTCCGCCGATGAGGGCGTGGTGCTGGCCTTTGCCGACGCGCCGGAATCCGCCAACATCATGCTGACCCAGCGCGGCGACCACCTGACCTTGCGCCTGCAGGGGCAGTCGGGCGAACCCCGGCCGCTGGTCAGGTTGCCGCGCGATCAGGCCAGGCATCTGATTGTCAGTTACGCGCCAGGCAACCTGGCGGTATTCGTTGACGGCCGGCGCGTGCTGTTGACCGATCCGCCGACAGTCCCGGTGGCTGGGTGGACGTTGCAGGCGCTGCTCATGGGCGATGCGTCAGGGGGCGCGCACAACTGGCCCGGCCTGATGGAAGGGGTCGGTCTGTTTGGCCGCGAGATTGGCGCGTCTGAGGCCCGGCAGCGGTTCGAATGGCAACAGGCTCGTCGAGCCGGCCGCAAGGCGGACCCTGCGCGTCGGGTCGTCGAGGCCCGACTCACGGGCACCTGCCCGCCGGCAGATCCCAAGGGCATTGCCCCCTATCTGCGGTGCCTGTCGGTGCAGCAGTATGAGATTCTGAAGACTGTTGCGGGCGCGCCGGTGGACCGGATGGTCAACGTGGCGCAATGGTCGGTCCTCGATGGCCGGGTGGTGCCCGGTTACCTGGAGTACCGCGCGGGGCAGACGTACCGTCTGGCGCTGGAAGCCTGGACCGACCATCCGGAGCAGGAATCGGAGCGGTTGATCTCGGGCGAGTTCGAGCCTGCGGCCATGTTCTACCAGGTCCGAGAGACCCGCCCCCCCGCCGCGCCACCCGTGGCGGCAGACGGAAATCCGGCCGGGACCTGGCAGCCGGTGGCCGGACCGGCGGACCGGCGTCAACTGGTCGGGCCGGTGTTGATTCGCGGACAGGAGCAGCCGCGGCTGTTCACCCCGGCAGGGGGGGCACAACGCGATGCGGCCGGACAGGACATCACTTTCGAGCATGGCTCGCTGACCGATGTCACAAACGAAGGCGTGCTGCGGCTGGGAGGCGCTGGGTCCGTGACCGCCATCGCCGTCGTCGCGGGGGGACGTGGCTACACGGACGCGCCCGCCCTGAGCCTGGGGGGCGTGACGGAGGGGCAGGGGGCGTCCGCAATCGCGGTCATGTCCGTCGCCGGGCTGGAACTCGCCCGGCTCGGTTCCGGCTACACGGGCACGCCAGCGGTGGTCATCAGCGCGCCCGACGTCCAGGCCGGACGCCAAGCCACCGCCGTCGCGGAGGTCGACCGCAACAGCCAGGCCCTCGCCCGGGTCCGCGTCACGGATCCCGGCCGGGGCTATCTGCGCGCTCCACGTGTCACGTTTCAGGGCGGCGGTGGCTCGGGCGCCGAGGTCCGGCCGACGCTGTCGCTGGACGAGGTCCACGTCGTTCGGCGAGGGGCGGGTTACGTCGCGCCGCCGGTGGTCACCGTTGCGGGCGACGGCCAGGGGGCCGTGGCGCGGGCGGTTCTGCAGCGCACCGTCCTGCGCTACACCGATCCGCAGGGCCATGCGTGCCTGCGCAACACCGGCACGATCGACCAGGATGGAGCGGCGATCCTCTTCGACTGGGCCGCGTCACAGAACAACTCCGGCAACCGCAGCGTCGAGAATCGTGGCGCCTGGGTGTTGCGCCACGGCGCACTGATCCAGTTCGGGTCGTCCACCGGTCGGCCCCTCTGGCTGGGGGGCCTGGTCAACGAGGGCACGCTGCGGCTGCTGGACGGCTCCTGCATTGGTATGCAAAGCTTGCGCAACGGCGGCACACTCGAGCTTGGCGCCGGTGTGGTTGTCGGGCACGTGGACCTGAGCCAGGGCGACGGCACGCTCCACAATGCCGGCCAGGTGCTGGTTGCAGGTGACGCGGCTGCGGGACCCGCGGTCTTCGGACTGGCCCATCCGGACAGCGTGGGCCGGCGTGTGGTTGAGAACGGCACGCCGGATGGCGCCGCGAAGGCGAGCTTTACGATCGGGAACGGCCGGGACAACGCCACGTTGCAGGTCTTGGGCGGCCAGACCGAATTTGTCAACCATCGCGGCGCGACACTGCGGGTCCAGCCCGGAGCCACGCTGGCGTTGATCACCAGTGACAATGGGTCCACACACATGTTCAACAACCGGCTGGCCACGCTGAACAACGCGGGCGACCTGACGCTGGCAGGCGTTCTGCGGGTCCAGGGCAACCATGCCGGCTTCACGGGCTTGCGCAACACGGGCCACGTGCGCGTTGCGGGGGCGCAGGCGGGTCTCGAGCGACTGCCGAGCAGTGCCGGCCCCGGCGCCTGGTACCAGGCTGACGCCAGTTCCGCCCAGTTCCTCAATCTCGGCGGTGGCGTGCTGGAGGGAATCGGCACGTTTACCTATGTCAACCAGACCGGCAGCCTGGAAGGCCGTCACCTGCGACTGTTCAACCTCGGGCAGATCCGCCCCGGCAGCGACCAGCCCGGCCAGTTGGTGCTGGTCAATGTTAACGTGCGGTTCGGTCAGACGTCCCCTCAAGCGGGTGAGGACCGGCAGGCGCCGTTGGTGCCGGCAGGCGCCGGCCTGCTGCGGATCCGGATTGCGGGACCCGCCAGTCATGACTCGCTGCGCGTCTCTGGCGACGAACTCAGCGGCCGAGTCGAACTGGTTGCCGGTCCGACCAACACACTGGACGTGGTGACAGCCGGGAGCGCCCTTCCGCACGGCCGGTACCGGATCGTCACAGCCAGGACCGTGAGCGGGACCTTTGCTGCCGCACAGCACAACGGCAAGTCGCCCGTTCCCTACACCGTCAACTACCTGCCAGACGCCATCGAGGTCGTCTTTCCCTGAGGCATGGTCCTGGGGCGAGGCGCCGCTGTTTCAGCGGCTTCCCAGACGCCGACACGGGATTCGCCGGACATTTTGCTGGATTAGCGGCCATGGCGGGTCCATAGTCCAAGCTGCGGGTAGGGCCGTTGCGGGTCTGCCTGCTGCGAAAGAGGAGACAACCCATGGGCGACAAGAGCAAGAAAGACAAGGCCAAGGGCGAGAAGCAGAAGCAGGCCAAGCAGGCGAAAGGCGTCAAGGAGCGTCAGGACCGGCAGCAGCCGCGGACCGCCTGAATGTGCGACTGACCAGACGGAAGCAGCGCGTGTGCGCGGACTATCCGGATGTGCCGGTACGCACCAGGAATGGCGCGCATTCGCGGGCCGCAGGCCAGCACCGGCGCATGTGCGGCGGCGGCTGGCTGCCTACGCGTCTAGCTGCGGCCTGGTTGCCGCCGCGGTGACGGTTAGTAGAGAAAAGAAGAAGGGACCGTAGCCGCTGCGGCCACGGTCCCTTTGCGAAGAGCCGTACGGACTCAGCCCAGTATGGCGTCCTTGCAGGCTTTCGCCACGCGGAACTTCACCACGCGCTTGGCCTTGATCTTGATCGCCTCGCCCGTCGCCGGGTTACGTCCCATGCGGGCCTTGCGGTTCACCAGAACCAGCTTGCCCAGGCCGGGAACCGTGAATCCGACCTTGGCGCCCTTGTAGGCCATGGCGACCAAAGCCGCCACCGCAGCCGCAGCCTGCTTCTTGCTGATCTCCGCTGCGTCCGCCACGCCTGCCAGAACCTGACTCTTGGTCATTGCCTTCGCCATACTCGACTCCGCTTTTTTCGTTGACCTGACTGAACCACCTCGTCCAGTCGTTACAACGAATATAGGCGTGATTCCCGATGGGTGCAACACTTCTGTGTTGCTGACGTGTTAGCCGGCCGGGGGCGAAGCGGGTATTCTGTGCGGACGGCGGGGAGCGCGGGGCCAGACCGCGCGCGGGCAACCGGGCTGTGCCGGTCGTCGGTGACATCTCGCGGGAAGCTGCAGCCAGATCGCCTGCGGCGGAAGGGGAATGATGAACGTGCGCGGTGCGGGTGTCGATCTCAACGAGTTGTCCCCGGACGCGATCGCGCGCGCGCGGGCCGACTTTGTCAAGGTGTCGAGCTGGCGGATGCCCTTCGGCAAATATCAGGGACGCTTGCTGATCGAGCTTCCGGAAGAGTATCTGCTCTGGTTCCGGCAACGCGGCTTCCCCGCCGGCGAACTGGGACGGATTTTGCGGCTGGTTCTGGAACTCAAGACCGATGGGGTCGATGGGCTGTGTCGTCCGGCAACTGGCCCAGGGCGATGCCACGCCCGCGAAGAGATGGTTCCCTGTCAGTCGAGTGCGAAGAAGGGCGTGGGCCGAACTCCGGCAGGTGAGTCCAGCCTGTGAGGCTGAACGCCCGGATGCTCGACGGCGCCATTGCCCGGATGTACAATGACCCTGATTGGCTAGTTGTCTCTGACATTTTGCGCCGCTGCAGGCGGGGCGTTTGTCAACTCGGGCGGTTGGTACGCTGAGCTGTCCAAGCCGGTGTGGAACCCGCCATGTCAATGCCTGGCATGCAGAACTGCCAGGCTAGGAGGAGACGCATGAGACTGATACGCATCGCTGCCACAGCAATCGCACTCGCCGCTGGACTGGGCCACGCCGAACCCGGCAAGCCCATCGTTTTGCTTGACCAGGTGCCGTACCAGGATGCTGGCATGGGCAGCCGCAAGGTCGTGGACGAGAAGCACGTGCTGATGATGCAGGTGGCCTTGAAGCCCGGCCAGAAGGTGCCGGAGCACAAGGCCAACTCCAACGTGCACATCGTCGTGCTCAAAGGCGCCCTCGTGTTCACCCTGGCGGGCGCGGACGTGACTGCCAAGGAGGGCGACTTGGTCCCCATCGCGTTCGGCACGCAGATGCAGATTCGGAACGACGGCAAGGAAAACGGCACGTTCCTGATCGTCAAGACGCCGAACCCGAGCGAGATGCCGAAGCAATAGTCGCGGCACGGCAAGGCAACCGCCATCGTCACCAGGCGGCACGACCCCGGCTGGTTTCAAATGAGACATTGCAGACTCATCCTGGCGGCTGCCACAGGCTTGGTTCTGCGGTCCGGTTGGGCGACAGCGCAGTTGCCGGCACAAGGCTCAGTCACGCTGACGGCTTTCACGTCCGGCTCGTTCCGCTGGATGGACGTGGCCGGCAACCTGTACGCCGCGGCCTACCGTGCCGCTTACAACTACACGCAGGCCACCGTGGTGGTCGCGTAGAGCGTGAGAGCCATCTTCACCATCGGTAGATGAGATTGGCGAAGGCGATCTGAGTCGCATCTAACACCCCCACTCCGCATGCCCCAGCGGCGCCTTGTTCAGCTCGGCGCGAAGCAGGCGCCACTGGGGGATGAAACGGTCCATCAGGGACGAGAAGTGGTCGTTGTGCCGGCGCTCCAGCAAGTGGGCCAGCTCATGCACGACCACGAACTCGATGCAGCGTTCGGACTTCTTGGCCAGCTCCAGGTTGAGCCAGATCCGCCCGGCCTGGATACTGCATGACCCCCATCGGGTTTTCATCTGCTTGATGCGCCAGTCGGCCGCCTTCACGCCAACCAGTGGCTGCCACTTCTCAAGTAACGGCGGGATCAGGGCTCGGAGTTCCTGCCGGTACCAGTTGGCGAGCACCTGTTCGCGCTGGGCGAGGGTGGCTCCGGGGCGCACCTGAAGGGTCAGAATCGTCTTGCGGTCAGACATGACCTGGGGTGGGGCGTCCCGCTCGACCACCTGTAGCCGGTAGCGAGCTCCCAGGAAGTAGTGACTCTCGCCGCTCACGAACTCACGCCGGGACTGGCGCGGTTGCGCCGCGAACTTCGCCTGTTGGCGCGTGATCCATCCTAGCTTGGAGACTACTGCCAACCGGACGGCCTCGTCGCTGACCCGGCGGGGCGCCGCTACGCGCACGCGCCCGTTTGGTGGGTAGACCCCCAAATGCAGGTTGCGGATGTCCTTGCGGACGACCTCGACCTGCAGGCCGTTGATGACCATCTGGCGCGTCTCAGTACTCAAGGTGCTTCTCGACGATCCGCAGCAGCATGTCCACCACGATCAGCAGCTTCATCTGGCCAGGTTCGTCGACGAGCTTCTTCTTAGCGGCCTTCTCGAAGACCTCGACCTTCCGGATCGCCTCCTCATCGTGCCCCAGCGCCGCTTAAGCTGGGCCCTGGCGAGGTCCGTCAGGCCCCGGGTCTTGACCTCGAACCACTGATCGATCTTGGCCTGGGAGGTGATGCTCTGGTCGATATCCCGCGCCTCGTAACGCAGATCCAACACCACGCCGTCCTTGACCGCCTCGTCGAACTTGTAAGTGTGGATGTAGCGGCCGAACACCTCGATGCTCTTCTGCTTGTCGGCCTTCAGCAGCGGCGTGCCGGTGAAGCCGATGTCGGCGCGTTCGGTCCAGTCGCCGGGATAGGCGTAGCCTAGGGTGCCGCGGAAGAGGGCGAGCACGCGGCGCTGGGTGGTGTGTTCGTGGGCGCCGGGAGCGGCATGGGACGAATGGGACGGATGCGACCCATGGCGCCCGTCATCCGTCGCCTCATCCGTACCCTTTGTTCCGTATGTCGCATCCGTCCCATGCTCTCCCCCTTCGCCCCCTCACACCAGCCTCGTTCTCCCCGTCAGCAGCTCCTGCATCATCCCCTGCTTCAAGGCGCGGGTCTTGTCGCGTCGGGCTTCCACTCCCACCTGCAGGCGACGCTGACGGGGCCTTCGTGCACTGTGCCGGTCGCGGCCGGTGAACTCGTGCTGGGCACCTGGCAGCAGATCTTCCACCTGGAGTGCGATGTGAAGCCGCGGGACATGATCTTCTGATCCCCAATCAGCTCCTTCGCGAACTCGCCGACCTCTGTGACCAGTACGGCGTGCGTGGCAAGTTCAGCGTCCTGCCCATGCCCTGCTGCCGCCATCTGACCTGGCATCCCGGTCTTCCGATGGCAGTAAAACCCTTGCGCCGGCGCAAGATCGGCGTATTCTCATTGTCAACACGATCAACCATAAGGAGACCCATGCCCAACGTCCTCGCCGCGCTGAAAGCCGAGATCTCCCGCATTGCCCGCAAGGAAGCCAAGCAAGCCGTTGCGCCTTTCCGCAAGCCCACGACCGTCGCCCGGCATGTGCTGGCCGACCTCAAGCGCCGCGTTGCTGCCCTGGAAAAGGACAACACGCGCCTGGGAACGTTGCTGGCAAAAGCACCGCAGCAGCCCGCGTCCGAAGCGGCAGAAGCCCCATCGACGGAGAAGGCCTTGATCAGCGGCAAGGACGTGCGCAGCCTGCGTCAGAAGCTGGGCCTATCCCATCAGGAGTTTGCGACGTTGTTGGGCGTTGGGCACAACATAACGTACAAGTGGGAGAGCAAGCCGGGCATGCTGAAGTTGCGTGACAACACACGGGCGGCGCTGATGTCAGCCCGGCAGTTGGGTGCGCGGGAGGCCTAGGCCAAGCTGGCGGAGATGAAGCCGACCAAGAAGGTGTAGCAGTCAGGTTGCCGCCATTTCGGGATTACAGCCTTTTGCAGATTCGGTACCGAACAACTGGCAAAAGCCTTGCCTCGGCTCTGAATCGGTGTATTCTCTTAATCAACGCAGGCCAACAAGGAGCAACCATGCCTAACCTAGCCAAGACCCTGAAAGACGAAATCGCCCGCATAGCCCGCAAGGAAGCCAAGCTCGCCGTCGCGCCCTTGCATAAGCCCACAGCCGGCGCCCGGCACACGTTCGCTGACCTGAAGCGGCGTGTGGAGACCCTTGAGAAGGAAAACAAACGCTTGGCCGTGGTGATGGCAAAAGCACCGCAGCAGCCGCCCGCGTCCGAAACGACCTCAGCCCCATCCACAGAGCAGGGCTCGATCAGCGGCAAGGAAGTTCGCAGTTTGCGTCAGAGTCTCGGCCTGTCCCAAGCTGCTTTCGCGAAGCTGCTGAAAGTCGGCTACAACACGGTGTACAAGTGGGAGAGCAAACCCGGCATGCTGCAGTTGCGCGACAAGACACGGGCAGCGCTGATGGCGGCTCGGAAGAAGGGCGCACGGGCGACCCAGGCAACGGCACCGCAGCCGCAGCCCGCCCCCGCAGTGTCAGAAGCTCCATCCAAAGGCAAGGGCTGGATCAGCGGCAAGGGAGTTCGCAGCTTACGCCTGAGTCTCGGCCTATCCCATCAGGAGTTCGCGAAGCTGTTGGGCGTTGGACACAACACGACCTACAAGTGGGAGAGTAAGCCGGGTATGCTGCCGTTGCGTGACAATACGAAGGCGGCGTTGATGGCAGCCCGGCAGATGGGAGCACGCGAAGCCAAGGCCAAGCTGGCGGAGATGAAGCCGGCCAAGAAGGCTCAGCCGGTTGCCAAGCGCGGACAGTAAGGGTTCCGGTTTCCGCCGCCATCAAACTCGTTTCGCGCCGACATAGACGTGCTCGCAGACCGGCTCACGATACCTTACTACGACACGCACGGACACCCACCTCTCGTTTGTGAAGTGTCAATGTACAGCCGGACGGGACACGTCGAACGTCGAATCTGGGATTGCACTTCAATCTTCGTCTCCGGTCTTTGTCTCGTGCCTGCCTCCAACCGAACTGCGACAAAATGGCCAAGTTATGGACGAGGGGCAGCCCTAAGGCGGTGGCCGAGCAGGAAACGGGCGAAAAAGTGGCCACCAACGCCATCGCTGAAAATGAAACAGGCGGCTGCATCTATGCAACCGCCTGTCTATCAACATCTTAGTATGGTGGGAGATACTGGACTCGAACCAGTGACCCCTTGCATGTCAAGCAAGTGCTCTAGCCAACTGAGCTAATCCCCCAAGCAGGGCGAACGCCGCAGAATATAGGCGATGACACCAGGCCTGTCAACAGGCCAGCAACGTGCCATGGCCGCGCAGGTCCGTTTCTGCGTGTCGCCAGCCCGTACAGACGGTATACTTTGAACATGTGCCGTGTCAGAACTCTTCTGGTGCACCTGACCCCGGACGATGCCTTGGGCGCGGACGCGGCGGCGCGCGTGGCGGCCGTTGGCGGTCCCGACTCTGAAGCTGGCGGTGCACTGGAAGGTTTGCTGGCACGGGCGATTGATGCACCCGAGCGTCTGCGGGAGCTGTTTGCGGCACACGGCGGGCCGTGGGTTGTCGGGTGCCGGCGGCCGCGCGCGGTCGCAGCCTTGCTGGCCTTTGCCGGAGTCTCCGAGGACGCGCGCGCGCGCATCGCCTGGGTTTCGCTGGCTGATCCGGTGCGGGCGGGTCCGTCCGGTCCGCAGCAGGGGCCCTGGTACCCGGTCATCGATGTTGCACGCTGCCGCCAGTGCGGTCAGTGCGCGGCCTATTGTCTCTTCGGTGTCTACCAGACCGATGCGCCTGCGACGGTGCGAGTGCAGCATCCGCTCAACTGCAAGCCGGGCTGTCCGGCCTGCGCCCGGATCTGTCCGGCCGTGGCGGTCATCTTTCCGCTCTGTCCCGAGAGCCCGATCAATGGCGATCCGGTGACTGCCGGGGCGCCGCGTGTGGCCGTCGATCTCGATGCCCAACTGGGACCGGAGGCGCTCCGCACCCGGGCGCGGCGTCGCCAGGTACTGAACCCCGAGCGGGTGGCCGCTGCGCTCGAGGCGGCCTCGGGCCAACCGCACGATCCAGCGGGTGTCGCGGGACCGCAGCCATGATGCTGTCTGTCGCCTACCGCATGCTTACGACCGTCTCGCCACGCCTGCTGTGGCGGTTCGCCTGGGGGGCCGGCTGGCGCAACCTGCAGGCCATTCGCCGCTTTGAAAGGCGGCGCCGTCGCGGCGAGCCCTACTATCCCGCCTTTGTTTTCATCAGCCTGACGAACCGCTGCAATCTGCGCTGCCGTGGTTGCTGGGTTTCGCCGACGCCGCCGGCGGACCTGCCGTTGGAGCGTGTGGCGCAGATCATCGAAACGTCGCGGCGGCATGGCAGCCGATTCTTCGGGCTGCTGGGCGGCGAGCCGTTGCTCTATGCACCGTTGTTCGAACTCCTGGGGCGTTTTCCGGACTGCTACTTCCAGTTGTTTACTAATGGCCAGGGTTTGGACGAGGCGGTTGCGCGCGATCTCCGCCGCTTGGGAAACGTGACCCCGCTGATCAGCATCGAGGGCGCAGCCGATTCGCACGCGGTCCGGCGCGGTTCGTCGGCGTCGCATGGCGGCGCCCTGCGCGCCTTGGCGGCCTGCCGCGCGCAAGGCCTGGTCTTCGGCGTGGCCACCAGCGTCTGCCGCTCGAGCCAGGCCGACGTCGTGTCCGTGCCCTTTCTGGAGAGCCTGGCGCGTGCCGGGGCGCATTACGTCTGGTACTACATCTATCGGCCAGCCGGAAGCGACCCCGCCCCCGAGGAGGCCCTGAGCGGGGATGACATCGACGCCCTGCGAGCTTTCATCGTGACCCAGCGGTGCCGCCAGCCGCTTGTGATCGTGGACGCCTACTGGGACCACCTCGGCCGCGCCCTCTGTCCGGCTGCCACCGGCATCAGCGTCCACATCAACGCGCAGGGCGATGTCGAGCCCTGCCCGCCGATCCAGTTCGCGGATGTGCGGGCCACCGCGGGGCAGGATCTGGCCACGGCGGTCGCCGCCTCGCCGTTTCTGACCGGCTTCAGGCGGGAGATTCCCGTCCGGACACGTGGCTGCGTGTTGCTGGAAGATCCGGCCGCCCTGCAAGCGCTGGTGGCCGACACCGGCGCCCGCGACACCACCGGCCGCGACGGGACAGGCGAACTGGCCGCGCGATTCCCCCAGTCTGGGCACCACCGTCCCGGACACGAACTGCCCGAGCCGTGGGGGTTCTACCGGCTTGCCAAGCGTCACTGGTTCTTCGGCTTCGGAGCGTACGGATGAACCCTCCTGTCGCCCATGTGCCTGGCACACCCGAGACGGCCGTGGAGTGCGTTCCGGCGAGTGTGGCCGAACGCGGACACCTCCGCTCGCTGGCGGTTCGCTATGTTCAGGAGCACGGTCTGCTGCCGCCGCTGGGAGTCGATGAGCTTCGTGGCTGCGCATCCAGCCTGGCCGCCCAACAGGGTGTGCCGGGCGAGCATCTCGCTTTCCTTACGGTGCTGATCGGGAACGCGGTCTGGCAGCCGGTGGTGGCCGCCGTACCATTCGACCGCCGATTGCTGCTCCTGCCGCAGTGTCTCTGCCGGACCGAGGTCTGTCGGGCGGAGCGCGACGAGGTCGGGCTGTTGTGTGCGGGCTGTGGACGCTGCAGCATCGCGCGCCTGCAGGGCGAGGCCGAACGGCTGGGCTACGTGACGCTGGTCGCCGAAGGCACGACGGTGGTGCGGAAGCTGATTCTCGGCGGCAAGATCGACGCCATCGTGGGGGTCGGGTGCCTGGCGTCGCTGGAGCGCGTCCTGCCGGACATGTGCACCCATGCGATCCCCGGTTTGGGCATTCCCCTGCTGCGGGATGGGTGCCGTACGACCGACCTGGATGAGGAGTGGCTGCTGGACGTGCTGCGGCTGCGCGCCGTGGACGGTGCCGATCTGCTGCGCGATCTCGAGTCGCTGCGCCAGGAGGTCGACGCCTGGTTCGACCGCGCAACGCTCGATACGCTGTTGGGCGCCGCCGTCACGCACGTCGAGCGCGTCGGGCGGGCCTGGCTGTCGCGGGGCGGCAAGCGCTGGCGGCCGCTGCTGACCGCTGGTGTGTTCTCGGCCCTGGCCGAGCGCGACACGACCGACGACATACGTGCGGCTGGCGTGGCCGTGGAATGCTTCCACAAGGCCTCGCTGGTGCACGATGACATCGAAGACAGCGACGATATCCGCTACGGCCAGCCCACCGTGCACCGCGAGCAGGGCGTGCCCATCGCCATCAACGTGGGAGACTACCTGATCGGCGAGGGATATCGGCTGCTGACCGCCATGCCGGTTGCCGCGCCCTTGCGCATTCGCCTGTTCGAAGCGGCGGTACGCGGTCACCTGATGCTCTGCCAGGGACAGGGCGAAGAACTGGCGTTCGACGTCCAACCGAGGCGCCTGTCGCTGGCCGAGACGGCGCGCATCTGCGAACGCAAGACGGCCGCCGCCTTCGAGGTGGCGATCGCCTTTGGCGCCATCGGGGCCGGCGCCGACGACGAGGTCTGCGTGACGTTGGGTCGCTTCAGCCGGGCCATCGGCATCGCCTACCAGATCCGCGATGACCTCGAGGACTACGCGGAGACGCCCGGCAGGCCGGCTGCCGCGGTGCCGTTGCGGCCCAACATTCTCTTCGGACTGGCGTGCGAGAGCGGCGAGGAGCCGCTGCGGCAGGCCCTGAACGCGCTGCTGGCGCAACCCACGCGGGCGGCGCGTGACGCGGCCTGGCACGCGCTGGTGCTGGCATCGCCCAGCCTGTTCCTGCGCGCCCGCCAGCTGCTCGAACACCACCGCCACGAGGCCGAGCGGGCCGTGGCGGGGCTGCACCATTCCGGACTGCGTGTGTTGTTGCGGCGCGTGGCTGCGCGCGTGCTGGCGAGCACGCCCGCGTCGTGAAACCCGGGCTGACAGTGGATCTGCAACAGACCCTGCGGGCGGGAGCCCGGCTGTTGACGTCCGAGATGCGCCAGGCGGCGAGCGAGGCCCTGCAGGCGTGCTGGCTGCCGTGCGGCGCCATGCGGGCGCCGCATACGCACGCGCCCGACCTGTATTACACGCTCTTCGGGGTTTTCTGCTGCGATGCACTCGACGTGCGCTGGGACAGAGAAGCCTTGCGTCGGCATCTGGTGCGGCCAGGTCCGCGAAGCGGGCCACCCATCCGGGCGGATGCCCGTCGCGTGCAGCAACTCTGCGGAGTTTGCCTGGCTCCAACTGTTGGCTTGCGCGGCGTGGCAGCCCGGTTGCGGGGCTTGGCGTCGGTGGCCTTTGCGATGGGCGCGGCACGGCGTGACGCCTACGCCGCCTTCTGGGGTTGCCTGGCGCTGGAGGCGTTGGGCATCCCGCCGCCCTGGCCCGTGCTCGCGCGCGGGCGTGGTGGGGCGGGGGGCTCAACCGCGCGCGTCGCGGCCCGGTTGGTCGTGCTGACCCGCGCCGGACGGAGTGGACAGCCTGAGGGCCGGCGCCTGGTCGCCTGGCTGCAGGCGCGCCGTGACAAGACAGGTGGGTATGCGACCGGACCGCTGGCGCCGGCGCCGGATCTGCTGTCCACGGCAGTGGCGATCTTCGCGCTGACCCGCGCCGGTGTCGCACAGACGCCGTCCGAACTGACCGGCCATCTGGCGTTCGTCAGCGGTTGCGCGACTCCAGATGGCTTCTGGGCCGACCGGCCCGAGCAAGCGCTGGGCGACTGCGAGTTCGGCTTCTACGCGCTCCTGGCGCTCGGCGCCTGCGTGGCTCCCGGTCCGGCGGCGCGCGGGGGCGTGCCAACCGACTGGTCTTCGCGACCGTCGAACGTGCCGCAGGGGTGCGCACAGGGAGCGCACGCTGTATGGAGCGAGGTCCACCGGCGCGCCCTGTCGCGCCTGTTGGCGGAACGCGCGGCCGACGGCTGCTGGCGGGGGCACCTCTCCTCCAGTGCCCTGGCTACCGCCTTGGCCACCGCGGCGTTGGAGGCCGACCCCGCAGCGGATACCCTGGCGCTCCGGGCCGGTCGCGACTGGCTCGTGCAGCACGCCAATGCCGATGGTGGTTGGGGCGACTCGCCCGAGAGTCCGAGCAACCTGTCGACCACCGCGCTGACCTGGGCGATGTTGGCCCTGGCACCACACGGGTCCGAACTGGCGGCGGTCAGTCGGGCGGCAGACTGGCTGCAGGCGCATCTGGGCTGCGCTCCGCGCGAGGGTCTGGCGGATGCGGTCAAGCGGTTCTACGGCAGGGACCGGACCTTTTCCGCACCGATCCTCTTCTACTTGGCGTTGCGAGGACGCCTGGGCACGGAGCAGACCGCCTGGCCAACGGTGCCGGGGTTGCCGTTCGCACTCGCCCTGTTGCCGTCGGCCATCTACCCCTGGCTGCGGTTGCAGGTGGTGAGCTACGCCCTGCCGGCCCTGATCGCGGTCGGTCTCTGTCGCCACCTGCGCGCGGCGGCCGCCGCCGGCCGTGCCGCGTGGGGCCGGCGATTGGCGCCCTTGTTGCTGAGGCGGCTGGCCCGCCTGCAGCCGGCCAGCGGCGGCTTTCTGGAGGCCGTGCCGCTGACCGCCTTCACGGTGCTGGCCGTGGCGGGTGCCGGCTACGACGACCACCCGGTGGTCGCGCGCGGACGCGCCTTCCTGCGTGCGGGGCAGCGCGCGGACGGCAGTTGGCCGATCGACACCGACCTGGGCGGCTGGTTGACCTCCCTGGCGGTCCATGCCTGCCACGTCTCCCCCGGCGAACCATTGGTATGCAACATCGACTGGCGGCCGACCCGCGACTGGCTGGTGCGCGCCCAGCACCGGACCCGTCATCCCTACACCCAGGCCCACCCGGGGGGCTGGGCCTGGACCGACGCCAGCGGCGGCGTGCCCGACGCCGACGACACGGCGGGGGCCCTGCTGGCGCTGGCGGCCCTGGTGGACGTGCCCGGCAGTGAGCCGGACGCCGCCTCCGCTGGCGTGGCCGGCGTTCGGTGGCTGCTGCAACTGCAGAACCGCGACGGCGGCATCCCCACGTTTTGCCGGGGCTGGGGCCGCCTGCCCTTCGATCGCAGTTGCGCCGACCTCACGGCGCACGCGCTGCGGGCCTGGCTGACCTGGCGTCCGCGGCTGCCGCGCGCCATGGCGCGACGCACCGACCGCGCGTCGGCGCGGGCCGTGGCCTACCTGCGGCGTACCCAGGCGCCGGACGGCTGCTGGGTGCCGTTGTGGTTCGGCAGCCAGGCGCGTTCGGACGGCCTGAACCCGGTTATCGGCACCGCGCGGGTCATCCCGGCTCTGCGCGCGGCCAGCGCAGCGGGGTATGAGGTCGGTGTGGCGCTGGACCGCGCGGAGGCGTTTCTGCTGGCGGTACAGGCGCCCGAAGGCGGGTGGGGGAGCGGCACCGGTTGCACGCCCACGATGGAGGAAACCGGCCTGGTTGTGACGGCCCTGGCTCCGGGGGGCGCGCCAGCGCAGGCCGCCGCTGCCCGCGGCGCCGACTGGCTGGCTGCGCGCCTGACCTGCGCCGTGGTTATGCCGCAGCATGATACAATACGGCCGCGACCGCCTGAAGGCGGGACTACAAACGGCGCCGAATCGTGCGAAGACGCGCTCGTAGTCCCGCCTTCAGGCGGAAGTATTACCCCTGTGCGGCCAGCTTGCGAGTTGCTGGTCGCGCCGGCGCCGATTGGCCTGTACTTCGCCAAGTTGTGGTACAGTGAAGACCTGTATCCCTTGGTGTGGGCCATCGAGGGGCTGGGGAGCCTGTTGCGGAACTCCCTGAAGGAGACGGCTCACGAGGACGCTCGCCTCCAACGGTGAGTCAAGCGGGCGCGAAAACCCATGGAGGGCGAGCGCCCTCGTGAGCCGCATGGGGGTTCTGTAAGAGCCTCGGGGGTTAGTCAGATCGTTCCGTAGTGAGAGATATCGCATGTGCATTGCATCTTCGTCGTGACTTTGGTCGACAAAGCTCACGACAAAGCTCGCGACAGAGTTTGGCGGCGCGGCCCGCCTCGGGAGAATTGAGCATGACCATTAACGTGAAACGCGTGCATCCGGCGGCCGTGTTGCCGCGCTACGTGCATCCCGGCGATGCCGGCCTGGACCTGTGCGCCTGTGAAGCCGCTGAACTGGCGCCGGGCCGCAGCGCGCTGGTGCGGACGGGGTGGGTGCTGGAACTGCCGGAGGGAACTGAAGCCCAGGTGCGGCCACGGAGCGGGTTGGCTTTGCGGCACGGCGTCACGGTGCTTAACAGCCCCGGCACGATCGATTCGGGCTACCGCGGCGAAGTCGCCGTCATCCTGATCAACCACGGAACCGAAACCTTCCGGATCGAGCCGGGCCTGCGCATTGCCCAGATGGTGGTGGCGCCCGTGTTGCGCGTGGAGATCGCCGAGTCCGCGGCCGTGGCCGAGACCCCGCGCGGCGTCGGCGGCTTCGGCTCGACGGGCGCTTAGCACCTGGTGCCCGACCCGACCCGGTTGCTTCATCTTCAACGACTGGGATGCCGGCGAAGGCCGCCTGGTCGCCCGGATCTGCTCGCTCGCGCGCGGCATCGTGGGAGGCTATGCCCGCCCGATCTACGCGATCTCCCCGGATGGCCGCTGGGGCGCGAGCCTGAGTTTCGCGCGCATCCCGCGGCGCGGCTATTCGTATGCCGACGCCACGCTCGATCTCACGCCGCCCGACGAGGATGGCGACGGGATCTTCGTGGTTGATATGCACACCGGCGCAAGTCACCTCGCCATCAGCTATGGCCAGATGTTTGCGAAACATCCGGCCTCGTACTTGACGGAGGGACGGCACACCTGGCTCGACCACATCATCTTCAACTGTGACTCCTCAAAATTCCTCTTCCTCTTGCGCCACTGCCTAGACGTCGTCAGGCCCTATCCCTGGCAGACCCATATGTACACCGTGGGCGTCGATGGTTCGGACCTGTGCTGTCCGTTGCCCGACTTCTACTGGAAGACGATTTCGCATCACATCTGGGGTCGGACCCCAAACGAGGTCCTGATCGATGCCAACTGGCAGGGGCGCGGGAACGAGTACGTGGTTTTCGACGAACGTATTCGCCCCATTCAGGCCTCGCGCATCAGCCGCGGCATGGGGCCGTACGGGCATCTGGTCTTCTCGCCCGACGGCACCCGCATGCTGGCGGACACCTACCCCGTCGACGGCGTGCAGACCCTGGCGATGGTCGACGTCGCGCGTGGCGCGTGGCGCGTGATCGGGCGCTTCGGGCACGTGCAGCCGTCGGGGACTCCGGAGGATGTGCGGTGTGACCTCCATCCACGCTGGAGTGCCGATGGCGCCTGGATCAGCGTCGACTCGATCCACGACGGTCGCCGTGCGATCTACGGGCACCGATCGGTTCGCGCTGGCTGATGCGCCGGAGCGGCCTCATCACCGCGCCCCGCCTGGCAATGCCAACCGGCTTCCCGTATGCCCGTATGCCCGTTCGGCTGGCCGTTGCGCGCTCTCGCCACCGTTTCGTTGTCCCCATCCGCCAGGACCATGCTGCCGACCATGGAAAAGCGGTCGCTGGTGGAGTCCGCCTCGATGCGTGTTTCAAACTCGGCCCGTGTGGTGAGGCGCAGAATGGCGGCCAGTCCGAAGAACGCGCCGAAGGCATGGATCAGGATGGACCCGCCGGTGTCGACGAACCGGCCGGCAGGGATCAGTCCCAGGCCGCCGCTCGCAAGGATCCATTCATCCACGGCGTAGCAGGGAACGAACAGCAGGCCGAGATAGACGTGCTGGACCATCTTCAGGCGTCCTAGGACCGAACCCGCGCAGATGAGCAGACTGGCCGCCGCGAACTCGGCCAGGATCAGGCTGTCGATGTCGACCGTGACAGGACCGAGCAGCCCCAGTTTGTTCTTGAGTTCGAGGACCTGGCATGGAGTGATGCAGCGCTGGCGAGCGTCGCTGGTCACTGGCCGGATCAGGACGGGTTCGCCGAGTCGAAAAATACCACGTTCCGGCATGTTGGCGAGTGCTTTTCCGCCGTCGCACTCGGCCGGCCGGTGACGGGTTGGCTGCGTCACTGCACGGGCCTGCCCGGACATCCGCTGTTGACCGGCCTGCAGGGGCGGGATAGACTGGATGCGATTGCGTTTTTCCCTGTATCGAGAGGTCATCGAGAATGCCCACGTACGAGTATGAATGCGCCAAGTGCGGACACGCTTTCGAGCGCTTTCAGAGCATGACGGCCGAGCCGGTGAAGAGTTGCCCCAAGTGCCGGTCGCGGCGTGTTCGCCGGATCCTCAGCGGCGGGGCCGGCGTGATCTTCAAAGGCAGCGGCTTCTACCAGACTGACTACCGCAGTGACGGGTATCGGCGGGCCGCCAAGGCCGACCAGAGTTCAGGATCCGCCGCGCCGGCCGCGACCCCCTCCAGCGAGAGTGCCAAGCCGGCCAAACCGGATGGGGCGCCCAAGCAGCCGGCGTCGTCCAAGCCTTCGGGCGCTTCGGGGGGGTGATGTGGCCGCCGAGTCCCAGGTCCGGTTGCGTGGTGGCGCGTGCCGTTGCCGCGTCACCGGGGGGGGGGTACTTCTGCTCCTGGTCGGGTGGGCCGCGGTTGGGGGCGAACTGGCCGTCATGCCGCTGCGCAGTGCCGATGGGCGATTCGCAGTAACGTCCGGGACCTCGAACGCGGCGGCGCGGCCGGAGGTGCTGCAGTTCGCGCAGGCGATGAGCCGCACCCTCACGCAGTTGACCGGTTGGCCGCTCGATCCGGGCCAACGGCCGATTATGCTGGCACTGGATGCCGGTTCGGCGGGCCCCGCGGTGAGGCATCGCCTGTTTCGCTCCCGCACGCTGATCTGGGGTCAGATTGATGTCCCGGATGCGGCCATGCTGGACCCCGAAGCGCTGAGCGGCGAACTGGTGGCCGTTCTGGCGCGCCAGGCACTGTACCGCGAGGCCCCGCCCGGCGGTACCCCCACCGAGTTCGCGCCGTGGTTCCTGAATGGGCTGGCGCACCAGGCGACGCGCCGCAACCGGCAGCCGGAGATCGAGGCGGTGCTGGCGCGCTGGTCACGGGGCCGCTTGCCGCCCCTGTGGGAGTTGTGCGCCAGCAATGGCTGCGCCGCCGCGTCCGATCTGTCTGTCGCCTCGCAACTCGTGGCCTGGTGCCTGGACCAGCCTGGCGCGAAGCGTGCCTGTGCGGCTTGGATGGCCCATCTGGCGAACGGTCGGCCGTGGGACGCGACCTGTCTGGTGCGGATCTTCACCGGGCAGGATGATTTGCTGGCGGCCGACGAGCAGTGGGATCTCTGGCTGCTCCGGCGCGGGCACATGGTCTTCGAGCCTGGCACCACATCGCCCGGGGTGGTGCGGAGATTCCGGGCGCAGTTGTTGATCTATCCCGGTGACTGTGGTATGCCATTGGGGTTGTTACAGTCGGAATGGTTGACGTTGGCAGCCTTGCTGGGTCGGCGCCACGCCCCATGGGCGGCCAGCGTGGCGGCCAGCAAGGCCGCCGCGATCCGCAATTTCGCGTCTGGTCGCGACCACGCGTTCCAGTCCCTGGCCGACCAGTATGCCGCGGCACTCGACGGACTGCGGCGGGGCGTGTCGGATGCTGAGTTGCGACACTGGCTGGAGGTTGCCGATCGCCGTCGACAGGTTTTTGAGTCCGATGCGGCGGCCGGCCTGACACGGTCCGGCCAGGCGGTCCGAGCTGCGGGTGCCGAGCCGGCGCCGAACGATGAGCCACGATGATTCCTGGGAGACGGTTGTGAGTGTAGCAGCGAAGCCGACACACAAGACTCTGATCGGGCAGATCCACCCCGACGTGCTGGCCTTCACCGTGGGCAAGGACCCGGTGCTGGACCTTGAGTTGGCCGAGTGGGATTGCATCGGTACGGCCGCGCATGTAACCATGCTCAGCCGCCTGCGAGTGAAGCCGGCGGTCTTGCTGCCGAAAGATCGCGATCGCGTCGTTCACGAACTGCTCGCCGTGATGCGTACGGCGCGCGCCGGGCGGTTCACGATCACGGTGGCCGACCAGGACGTGCACCTGGCAGTCGAGCGGCAGTTGACCGAAAGACTCGGCGAACTGGGGCGCCGCGTGCACACGGCCCGCAGTCGGAATGACCAGGTGGCGGTGGACCTGCGGCTGCATGCCCGCGAGCAACTGCTGGGCCTTCAGGAAGAGGTGGCCGGCCTGGCCGCCGGGCTGCTGCGCCTGGCGCAGGCCCACCGGCGCGTACCCATGGTCGGGCGCACGCACCTGCAGCCGGCCATGCCGAGTTCGGTTGGCCTGTGGGCCTCCGGCTATGCCGAGGCGCTGCTCGACGACCTGATCGTGGTGGACGCAGCCTACACCTATAACGACCGCTGCCCACTGGGGTCAGCGGCCGGGTACGGCGTGCCGCTGCCCCTGGACCGCGCGCTGACCTCCCGGTTGTTGGGATTCTCGGCCCCCCATCACAATGTGTTTTATGCCAGCAACGCCCGCGGCAAAGTCGAGTCGATTATCCTTGGGGCCTTGGCACAGGTTATGCTGACGCTATCGCGGCTGGCTGAGGACCTGATTCTCTTCTCGATGCCAGAGTTCGGCTACTTCCGACTTCCGCCCGAATTGTGCACTGGAAGCAGCATCATGCCGCAGAAATACAACCCCGACGTGTTGGAACTGGTGCGGGCCAAGTGTGCACGCCTGCTGGGCAGTGCGTTCGCATCGGCGGCGCTGTTGAAGGCGCTGCCGGGCGGCTACAATCGCGATCTGCAGGAGAGCAAGGAGCTCTACCTGGACGGGATGACGACCACGCGGGCCGCGCTGCGCATCCTGACATTGCTGGCCGCGTCGCTCGATGTGCGGCCCGACCGCTTGCGCGCCGGTTTCTCGCCGGGGGTCTTTGCCACTGACCGGGCGTTGGCGCTGGTGGCCTCCGGCATGCCCTTCCGCGATGCCTACCAACAGGTCCGCGCGCACCTGGACGATCTCGAATGCGCGGATCCCGACGCGGCCTTGGCGGCCAAGACCCATCTGGGCGGAACGGCCGGACTGGACTTGGGCGGCCTGCGTGCGCGGGCACAGAGCGTGCAGCGGTCGGCCCGGCAGCGTCGCCGTGTGTCGCACGCGGCCTTTGCGCGGCTGCTGGGCGTGCGCTATCCGGACTTGAAGCCCGCAACCTGAATCGCAGTCGAGTCGAGGTATAGCAGAAAGGTGCAGTCATGAGGTGTTTTCACAAGCGGATCGTGCTGGTCCTGTTTCTGTTGGTGGGCCTGGCGGGCAGCGTGAGCATGCTGACGGCACAGACCGTGGAGCCCGACTCGCCGGGGTTGGCCGCGCCTGTGGCCGCAGCTGTCGCGGCGGCCCCCGAACGGCTGGCCAGCACCTACGGGATGTCGTGGCGCGAGGCCTGGGGCTACGGCGGTTGGATCATGTGGGTCCTCTCCGGCATGTCGGTAGCCGGACTGGCGCTGGTGATCTATTTTCTGGTGGTTCTGCGCCCCAAGCAGATCGCGCCGCGGTCGCTGCTGATGGAGTTGACCGAGCGGCTCCGGGCCGGCGAGACGGCGGAGGCCCGCCGGGCCTGCGACACGCAGGTCTGCGCCCTCTCCGTCGTCGTGCTGGTGGCGCTGGACTATCTGCGCAATGTGCCGCGGGTGGATGGCGGGCTGTTGCGCGACATCGTTGAGGCCGAGGGCGCCCGCCAGGCCCAGGCCATCGAGGGCCAGACCCAGTTGTTGCTGGACGTGGCCGTGATCGCGCCGATGCTCGGGCTGCTCGGGACGGTCCTGGGCATGCTGAAGGCCTTCGGCTCGGTGGCGCATGATGTCGCCGCGGCAAAACCCGTGATCCTGGCGCAGGGCGTCTCGCAGGCCATCGTCACCACGATTTTCGGCCTCTTTGTGGCGATTCCCGCCATGATGTGCTACGCCTATTTCCGGCGTCGCGCCGCCCGGCAGGTCTTCCTGCTGGAATCCGCTGTCACCGAAGTGCTGACCGGCCTGCTGGCCCGACACGAGCCATGAACTTTCGCAAGCACTATCGACCCGAGTTGCCGCAGTTCCAGACCACGCCCATGATCGACGTGGTCTTCCTGCTGCTTTGTTTCTTCATCACGACGGCGGTCTTCTCCCAGTGGGAGTACGAGGTCGACATCGTCCTGCCCACGGCGCAGTCGAGCAAAGTACCCGACCGGCTGCCGGGCGAGATTATCATCAATGTCGCGCTCGACGGTCATGTGAGCGTCAACCAGCAGATTCTGACGCAGGCGCAGCTGCGCGAGCGACTCGAGCGGTTGGTGGACGTCTTCCCGGGACAGCCCGTAGTGCTGCGGGCGGACCGCCACACGGCCTACGAGCACGTCATGAACGTGGTCGACACCTGCCGGTTGGTCGACATCTGGAACATCTCGTTTGCGACCAGCAGTGCCGAGTCGAAGGAGCTCGGGCCGACGCCATGACCGTGGCCGTCAAGCCCTGTCGTCTTCGCCGGTCCGCGCTGGCCGGTCGGCAGCCCTTTGGCCGGTTGCCGAATGGCTTGGTCGGCGCGTTTGCGGCGGCCTTCTGCCTCTTGGTGGCGGGGTGGGGGCGGGGCGAGGATGCGGCCCCTCTGCCCGCGGCGGACGGCTTTGTGGCCGAGGACCGTCAGGCCCTGGCCGACGGACTCTTCAGCCGCGGTTTGTTTGACCTGGCGGCCAAGGAGTACGCCGATCTCGTGGCGGCACAACCCGCGCCAGCCAACTTGGATCTTCTGCTTTTCCGGCTGGCCGAATGCCAGCGCAACCGGCGGCTGGCAGCGGAGGCCCTGCTGCTGTACCGCCGCATCGCGGCCGAGTTTCCGAAGAGCCCCTATCGTCCGCGGGCGCTGCTGCAGCAGGGACTCGCGCTGCTGGACGAGGGACAGGCCGCGGCGGCGGTCGACCAATTGAGCGCGCTGGTCGACAGCCAACCGGCCGAGGCCATCCGCGGGGCGGCGCTCTACTATCTTGGCGACGCGCTGGAGCAGACGGGCAAGCCGGCCGCGGCGCTGGCCCGTTACGAGCAGGTGCGGCGCGAACTGCCGGCCGGCGAATTCGCCGCCTATGCCGGGCTGCGCGCCGCGGCCATGCTTGGCGCTTCGACGACGGCCGAGGATCGGACCCGCGCGGACGCGCTCTACCGCGAACTGGCGGAGCGTCCGGTCACGCCGCGGATCGGCGCCGAGGCCCTCTTCCAGGCGGCCCAGATGCTCTTCAACCGCCAGGCCTTCGGCGAGAGCGCCACGCGCTACCTGCAGCTCCTAGAGCGCTTTCCTGAGGACCTGCGCGCGCGCGCGGCCTGCCGACCGGCGGCGTGGGCCTGCCATAATGCCGGCCGCTTCGCTGAGGCCCTCAAGCTGGCGACGGCGGCCCTGGCCTTGCCGGACCGGACTCCCGAGCGTGCCGAATGGCTGTATCTCAAGGCCAACGCCGAGCGCCAGCTGGATCAGCGCCGCGAGGCGTTGGCGACCTATGCGCTGATGCTCTCGGAGTTCCCAGCCGCGGAGTTCACCCCCGCGGCGCGCTATGAGCGGATTCTGACGCTGTACCGCGATGGTCGCTACGCCGAGGCGTTGGAGGCGGCCGAACGGCTGGAGCAGCCGGCGGAGGACCTGGTCGACGACCTGCTCTGGCTGCGGGCCGAGTCGGCTGCTGCGTTGCCCGATCCTGCGCGGGCCGTGCAGTACTACCGGATGTTGGTGAAGGAACGGCCGGGAAGCTCCTTTGCGCCCGAAGCGCTCTACCGGTTGGGGTACCTGCTGCAGCAGCAGTCGGCCTGGACGGAGGCGTCGGCCCACTATCTGGCCTTGAGCGATAAGTACCCCACCAACGCGCTGGCTCCGCGGGCGCTTTTTGCGTCCGGGTTGTGCCTGTCACGGGCCGGCCAGGCCGATGCGGCCATTCGCGACTGGCGCGCCCTGGAACAGCGCTATCCGGATCATGAGACGGCTCCCGAGGCGCTCTATCAGCGCGCGGTGGAGGAACTGCGCGCCGGCCGCCAGGCCGAGGCCGCGACCGCGCTTGACGAACTGCTTCGCCGCTTCCCGCAGTCGCCCCGCCGGCCGGAGGCGCTGTTCTGGCGCGGATCGATCTGGCACGCGGCTGGCGAGCCCGAGGAGGCGGCGCGCGCGCTGCGTCTGGCGCTCGAGGCCAAGCCGGCGCGCGAGATCGAGCGCGAAGCCATGTATCTGCTGGGGACCGTTCTGCAGCAGCAGGGCAAGGAGGCCGAGGCGGCGGTCCTCTTTCAGCCGCTGCTGGAAGCCCCGACACGCGAGAAGTTTCCGCCCGAGCGGCTCGCCTGGCTGGCGGAGTTCCAGCAGGGCCGCCAGCGGTATGACCTGGCCGAGGCGGCCGCGCGCTCGCTGTTGGAGGTGGCGCGTGAACCCCTGTGGCAGCAGGCGGCCTGGGTGCTGCTCGGCCGCGCCCTGCGCGCCAAGGGCGATGGCGACGGCGCGCGGCAGGCTTTCACCCGGGCGCTGGACCTGCCCGTCAACGGCCGTTTTGGTCCCGAGGCCGCCCTGAGGCTGGGGGAGCAGTTGCTCGCGGATAACGAAGTTGCGGCGGCCGAAGTCCGCCTGCGCGATGCCGCCGTGCGGGCCGCGACGCCGGAGTTCCAGGGACTGCGGGCGCATGCCTATGCCGCCCTGGCGCGGGCGGCCGAGGCCCGCCAGGATCCGGCCGCGGCGGTGCGCTACTACCTCAGCGTGGCGATCCTCTACGACGATCCCGTGCAGGTGCCGGCGGCGCTCGACCGGGCCGCGACCCTGCTGGGCGGGCTTGGCCGTGCCGAAGAGAGCCGCACCGCCGCGCGGGAGCTGGTGACGCGCTATCCGGAGAGCGCCGAAGCCGTGCGCTGGCGGAAGACACTCGACCAGGCCGGTCAACAGGACACACCGCCGGTACCCGAGGCCGTACCCCTGAAAGGCCCGCCGCCATGATGCCGTTGTACAGCGGACAACTGGCGCCCGAGCGCGGCAACCGCCACATGACGGCGGCCATGGTGGCCTGCGCGCTGTCGATCGGCTGTCATCTGCTCTTCATGTACTGGGCCGCCGACTGGCGCTTGGACATTGCCCGCGTCCTGCGGCCGGCCGCCGAGACCGACCGCGATCGCCCGCCACTGCGGGTCGAACGCCTGGATCGCGACCCGCTCGACGCGTTTGGCAGACCGGAACGCGGTGCGGTCGAGCCTGGCGCCGACAGCGGCGCGCCACTCGACCGGGTGCGTGATCTGGCGCGCCTGCCGGACTCGGCCTTGCTGACCCCCCCGGCGCTCACGCGCGAGGCGCTGGCCGGCACACTTGTCAGTCTGCAGGCGCCGGCACGCCCGCCCGCGGCGATCACGTGGCAGCCACGGCAGCAGATCCTGGCGGTGGTCGACCGCCGGGCCAATGACGAACTCGCCACCTTGCCGCGGCGCGAGATTCCGGCGGTCGAGCGGGTCGCGCACGCCCCCGACTATGTGCCCGCCGTGGACGTGGCGCGCGATCGCTTTGGCAGTTCCGAGCGCCTGGTGCCGTCCGGCGGCACGTCTGAGCAGGCGGCTGTGGCCGGTGCAGCCGGGCGCCGACAACTCCCCGCCGCAGCGACGACGCTGCCGGCCGAGGCGGCCCCCGCCGCCGCCGAGACGCGCTTTGGCGAGGACCCGGCAAGCGTCTCGGACCGCCGTGAACTGGACGATCGACTGAAGGCCGCCGTGTCCGTCTACCGGCCCCGCAACGAACCCGACCGCCTCTATTTTCGCGTCTCGATCGACCGCCGCGCGGCCGCCGAACTGCCGGTTGCGCCCAAAGACCTGCTGCTGGTGCAGGACTGCTCCTCGAGTCTGGCAGAGGAGCGCCTGCGCTTCTGCCGGGAATCTTTTACGGCCGCCCTGGGGCTGCTGGGACCCGCCGACCGGTTCAATGTCGTGGGCTTCAGCGACCGCGTCGAACGTCTATTCCCCGACTGGGCCGACGTCACGCCGGCCAACACCAACGCGGCGGCCCGGTTCATCGGCGCCATGCGCGCCTCCGGCGACACCGACGTGTTCGCATCCATGCGCGCCCTGTTCGAGCTGCCGCGCGATCCGCGTCGCCCGGTGATCGCGCTGGTGGTGACCGACGGCCGCGCCACCGTCGGCCTGACCGAGAGCTCGCGCATCATTGGTGAGTTCAGCCGCCTCAACGACGGCCAGGTATCGATCTTCACGCTTGGCACGCATGGCCGCGCCAATGCCTACCTGCTGGACATGCTGGCCTACTGCAACCGCGGCGAATCCACTGTCGTGACCTCCGGCCGATGGGACATCCCCGACGCCATCGCCGACATGGCGGCCAGCGTGCGCCGACCCGTGCTGGCGGACGTGCGGTTCGATGCCGATCGCGCTTCGCAAAGCGCGATCTACCCGCGTCTGGCCTCCAACCTGTACGCCGACCGGCCGCTCGAGCTCTATGGGCGTTGCCCGGCCGGGACCGAAACCCTGGTGTTGCAGGTTCGCGGTCGGGCGGGTGACGCCGACTGCGACGTGGTCTTCCAGTTGCGGTTGGATGATGCAGCCGCGGGTGAACCGGCCTTGCGCGACCAGTGGGCGCGCCAGCGGATGTACGACCTGGTGGGTGCCTACGCCCGTTCGCCGCGGGAGCACCTGTTGGCCGAGATGTACCGTCTCAGCCGCGAGTACGATCTGCCGATTCCCTACCGGCGCCAGCTCTGAGAACGTGCCCGCGGGCGACACCCAGATCGCCCCGCCACACGTTCGGGCCGCCCGCCCGGCAGTGGCGTGGGCGAGCCGCACGCGACCCACGCGGAACGGCGCATGCTTTTGTGTTGTGCCCCTCCGCTAAGTGCGGGATAATCACCACTTTCCGGGCGAATCGTCCGCGCACGAAGGCGGTCTCGAACATGACTGAGGATAAGAAGAAACGCAAGGGTTGCGGCTGGGGCTGCCTGACGGCCGCCGTTGTCGTGATTGGACTTGTGCTGGTGGTGGCCGCCGGACTGGCGGTCTGGGCGGTCAAGGACCACGGTGGCAGCGACTTGTCGTGGCTGTTCGGCTCCGGAACCAAAGGCGCGGGCGGTGGCGAGGACGAATCGCCGCACATGCGCGAGATCTGGTCGTCCGGCAACGGCACGACGCGAGTCGTCCGGATTCCACTGACCGGGATGATCATGTTCCAGGAGGGCGGATGGGACTCCGACGCGTCCGGTGCCACCGAGACGACACTGCGCTCCATCCGGCGGGCCACATCGGATCCCCAGGTGCAGGGCATCCTTCTCGAGGTCGACAGCGGCGGCGGCGGGATCACGGCCAGCGACATCCTGTATGATGCGCTGCTGGCGTTTCGCGACGCCCAGGAGGGGCGCGTGATCGTGGCCCACATGGGTGACGTGGCGGCCTCGGGCGGCTATTATGTGGCGCTGGCGGCCGACTACATCATGGCGCACCCGACGACGCTGACCGGTTCGATCGGCGTGCTCATGCAGAGCTACAACGTGCGCGACCTGGCCGGCAAGATCGGCTTGCGCGACGTGACCATCAAGTCCGGCGAGAACAAGGATCTACTGAACCCGTTCAGCGAGCTCAGCGAGGAGCAGCGGCGCATGCTCCAGCAGGTGGTCGACGCCCTGCATGCGCGATTTATCGGCCTGGTGGCCGAGTCGCGCGAACTTCCCGAAGCGCAGGTACGCGAACTGGCCGATGGCCGCGTCTTCCTTGCGGCCGATGCCCTGGCTTCCGGGCTGATCGACGGGATCGGCTATGCGGATGACGCGGCCGAGACCGCGTCCGAGCTGCTCGGCGGCGCCGAGTTAGAGATCTACCGCTACAGCGAGGAGCCTTCGATCTTCGACCTGCTGCGGGGCGGACCGTCCTTCTTCGGCGCAAGCAATCTCCGTGGGCTGCTCGACGGCGGCGGCTCGCGTCTGATGTACCGTTGGCCGTTCTGAGTCGATTCGGCGCCGCGACCGTTCGGCCGCGGCCGAGAAAAAGGGAGCACACGCAATCATGGGCAATCTGGGATACACCGACACGCCCGTCATACCGGGATCGAAATATCGGGTGCACGACAGCGAGCGTCCGCAGCCGCGGATCGTCACGCCGGGCACCGCCAGCACACAGGCCAAGGCGGGCACGCCGCCCTCCGATGCGACTGTCTTGTTTGACGGCCGCAGTCTGGATGGATGGGTCAGTTGCCGTGACGGCAGCCCTGCCAAGTGGAAATTGGGCCGCGGCTGGATGCAGGTCAAGCCCGGCACGGGCGACATCCGCAGCACGGCCGAGTTCGGCAGTTGCCAACTGCACGTCGAGTTTCGGGCACCGTCCGTCGTCAAGGGCGAGAGCCAGGGACGCGGCAACAGCGGCGTCTTCCTGATGGGACGCTACGAGATCCAGGTGTTGGACTGCTTCCAGAACGCGACCTACGCCGATGGCACCACGGGCGGCATCTACGGGCAGTTCCCTCCGCTGGTGAACGCCTGCCGCGGCCCGGGCGAGTGGTCCACCTACGACATCATCTGGGAAGCCCCGGTTTTCGCGGGCAGCGCGCTGGTCAAGCCGGCGTTTGTGACCGTGATGCTGAACGGGCTGGTTTTGCATCATCGCCAGGAGTTGCAAGGGCCCACGCAGCATCGCGCCACCACGGCCTATGTGGCCCATCCTGCGACGGGTCCGCTGCAGCTTCAGGACCACGGCGATCTGGTGCGCTTCCGTAACGTCTGGTACCGCCCCCTGACGGCTTACGACCAAGCCTAGAGATCGTTCTTATTGCCCGTGCGGGGTCCGACCCCGCACGGGCTCGCTTCTCCTGGGCCTCCGGCACCTCATCTAGATTTCTCGTTCCGAGAAATCTAATGTTTTTTGGTCGCATTTCGTCATGACAGTCGGTCGAATGCAAGAATTCACCTGCGCCCTCAAGGAGCGCGATGCGAGGTCTAAGCTGTATCTGGCCCAACAAGCTGCAGTTGGAACTCGATACGGCCGCGGCGGTATTCCGCCGCATGCAGCGAGGGTCCGCCTCAGGTCGACGAGCCGGTCAATCGGCGGAGCCAAGCTTCAGCCATCGGCAGGGTTGCACGGCTCGTCGGTCTGAGGCGGAGCCTCGCTGGGGATTCGTTGCGCCTGCCAGACCGCTGGCCTGTGCACGCAGAGAGGTCAGGGTTCAACCGGCGGTTCAGGCCTGCACCCCGCGAGACACGGCTAAGGCTCGATCTGGACCTGCACCACGAGGATGCCGCGGTTGTCGCGGCGGGCCTCCGGCGCCTCGTTGATGTCGAAGGCCAGCGTGCCGTCGGCGTCGGCCTGGAGGGTGCAGGCGCTGCCGCTGGCAGCCAGGGGCTCGCCGCCGGGCATCACGCGCATGAGCAGACTGCCGTAGTTGGCGCCGTTCACCAGCCGCGGGTGGCGCTGCGGGTCCAGATAGTACTTGAAGAACACGTCGTTGTTCGGATAGCCCGCGGCATCGACCGCTTCGCCGGCCGTTCCGCAACTCCATGTACCCATTGCCTGGAGCCTGACGGACTGCCCTTTGCGGACGCGGATGGCGGTTGGCTGCCAGCCTTTGGCCCCTGACTGGACCGACACGCGTTGGTCGACATAGCTCGGGTCGGCCACCAGGCGGGCACGCAACACCCCGCCGTCCTTCGGGACCACCCGGGCGTAGACCGTATCGGTGAAGCCGCGGCGGCGGAAGCGGATCTCCACGGCGTCGGTGCTGAGCCGATAGTCGAAGGGGGTTGCCAGCACCCGACCGTTGGACGAGAGCAGGCGGCCGTCGGCACTGACCACGGCGCCGGGCGGATCGCTCTCGAAGCGCACCCGCACAGTGTTGGTGGCTACCCCGGCGGAAACGACCGTACCTGTGGGACCCGCGCCGGCCAGCGGACGCGTGGCGGCCGTCTCGGCCCCCACTTCCAGCGTGAACAGGTGACGCGACGGCACGCTGCCGCCAGGGCGCGCCCGTACCTCCAGATGCCACTGGTTGCGAGCGGCCGGCCATTCCGCCACGTCGACGGGCGCTCCGCCGGTCGGCACGACGCGGAAAACGGGCGTGGTTCCGGCAGGCTGCAGTTCGCGCAGGGGCTCCCATCGCATGCTGAAGGGTTGGCCGGAGACGGGGCCCTCGCCGGACAGCGTGCCTGGCTGGGCCACGCCCGCCACCGGCAGGCGCAGGACCTCCATGGCGCTGACCTCGACGGTGACCTGTGAAAGCACCACCCACTCGCGCGCCGAGCCGGAGGCGAGGAGCGCGGCCGGCACGGCGTTGCTGGCCGCGGACTGGCCCGGTGTGGCCGCGGGACTTCCCACGACCGGCTTCGCGCCTGATTCGGGCGGTGCCGGCATGCCAGCGAGCCGCGCCAGCAGTTCCCGGCGTTTGGCTTCGTCGGCAATCGGCGTGCCCTGCTTGGTCAGCGCTTCTCCCAGCGCGAGCAGGCACTCGCCCTCCAACACGCGCCGGGCCGACTCCCGGGCGGCATCGACACTGGCCAACTGCCGCCGGGCGGCCGTGACAGCATCCTGCAGCTCACGGCGCACGTTCTCCGGCAAGGCCGGCGGGGTCTGTTTGGCGAGGGCCGCCTGCGCGTCCGTGAAGATCTGGATCCCGGTGCGGGCGGCGGCCTGGGCCGCGATGTTGCCGGATACCCGCGCGCGTGCCAGCATCTGACGCGTGAGTTCCAGGCCGGTCTCGACGGCCCGCGACGACGCTGCGGCGTGCGTCTGCTCGATTGCAGCCCGGCGCTGGAGGTAGTCGGTTCGGACGGCGCGCACCGCAGCGGTGGTCAGGTCGGGCTCAGCGCCACGCACCGCGGCCGCGGCCCACAGCAGCAGCAGCAGCGCGAGCCGGCCGCCGGTTCGTCGCGCATGGACCATCAGCGGTTTCATGGTTGCTCCGGAGTTCCGTTGAGCAGCACCTCCGCCAGGGGCCGCTTGGGAACATGGTGACGGTCCGCCGCGTCGCGGTAGTAGGCGATGTTGCCGTCGCGGGCCTCCTCCAGCTCCCACGTCTCGGCGGCCTCGCCCAGCGCAACCACGTACAGCAGCTCAAGTTCCGGCGGGAGTCCGAGTACCTTCGTGATCAGCGGGCGGTCCACGGCGCCGAGCATGCAGCCCGACAACCCGCGCGCAGTGGCCGCCAGCAACAGAGTCTGCATCGCAATGCCGGCGTCGGTCTGGATGGTGGGGCCGGACTTGGGCGCGGCCAGCAGCACGATGTACGCCGATGGCTGCTCACGGTCCGACGGACGCCAGCCGCCCAGACGGCCGGCCCAGTTCGTAAAGGGGAATACTTGCTCGCAAACGGAGCGATTCCACACCAGCCAGTAACGCAGCGGCTGGCAGTTCGATCCGCTGGAGGTCTGTCGCGCGAGGTCGACCAGTTGCGCCAGCTCGTCGCGTGTGAGTCGCACGTCCGGCCGGAAGCGACGGCAGGAGCGCGTACGATGCAGAAGCGTTCGTAGCGACTCCAGTTCAGCAAACGTGTTCATGGCAGCAGCTTAGCGTGCGCGGTCTTTCAAGGGAAGCCAACGGTTTCCGCATTGTGTGGCCGCCGCGCCTCGGCTACAATCCAAACTACTTTCCTGTGCGTCCGGAACGCCAGGCCCGGCCACTGGCCTCGCCGCGCTGTTTCCGGCGGAGCGAGCCAAGAAACAACCGGACCGTGGATTCGGCGAGGCGTATCCCGCGCGGAGCAGCCAACGTTGGCGCCGCCCGCGGTGCCACGCGCCGCAGAGGCCGCGTTTCTGAACCCGGAGCGAGAGCGCACATGGAACCTCTATTTGGAACGGATGGCATCCGCGGACAGGCCAACCGCTACCCGATCACACCCGAGCTCGCCCTGCAGATTGGCAAGGCCACCGGCCGTGTGATCGGCGCCCACGGCCACGGCAGCCGCCGGGTGGTAATCGGGAAGGACACGCGCCTCTCCGGCTACATGCTGGAAACGGCCCTGACCAGCGGGCTGGTCTCCATGGGCGTCGATGTGATGCTCGTCGGTCCCGTGCCGACGCCGGCCGTCGCACACCTGACGCGTTCGCTGGCGGCCGAGGTCGGCTTCGTCGTCACGGCGTCGCACAATCCGTTCGACGACAACGGCATCAAGTTCTTCGGCCCCGACGGCTTCAAGCTGGACGACGCCGCCGAACACCGGATCGAGCGCCTGGTGGAGTCGGGCGACCTCTGCAGCGAGCACATCCGCAGCGACCAGCTCGGCAAGGCCTATCGCATTGAGGATGCCCGTGGCCGCTACATCGAGTTTGCCAAGAGCACCGTCCAGAACTTCAAGCTCAACCCGTTGCGGATCGTGCTGGACTGCGCCAACGGCGCCGGCTATTCGATCGCGCCGATGATCTTCCGCGAGTTGGGCGCCGACGTCATCAAGATCAACGCCGAGCCGGACGGCTACAACATCAACAACAACTGCGGCGCGCTGCACCCCGAGCGGATGGCCCAGCGCGTGCGGGAGCGCCAGGCCGACCTGGGAATCGCGCTCGACGGCGACGCAGACCGGGTGATCTTCAGCGACGCGCAGGGACAGATCGTCGACGGCGATCGGATTCTGGCGATGTGTGCGCGCGACTTCCACGCGCGCGGCCTGCTGGCGAACGATACGCTGGTGTGCACCAGCATGAGTAACCTGGGCCTGCACGAGGCCATGGCCGCCCAGGGCATTCGCGTGGTCACCACCGACGTGGGCGACCGCAAGGTGATTGAAACCATGCGTCAGGGCGGTTTCAAGGTCGGCGGCGAGAAGTCCGGGCATCTGATTTTCCTCGACTATGCGACCACCGGCGATGGGATTATCAGCGCCCTGTGCGTGGCGCGCCTGATGCGCGAGACCGGTTCGTCGCTGGCGCAACTGGCGGATTGCATGACGGAATACCCGCAACGCCTCGTCAGCCTGCCGGTGCGCGAGAAGCGGCCCGTCGAGGAACTGCCCCAGCTCAGCGAAGCGATCCGCCAGGCCGGCGAGGCGTTCCAGGGCCATGGACGCGTGGTGGTGCGCTATTCGGGCACCGAGCGCAAGATCCGCCTGCTGGTCGAGGCGCGCGAGGCCGCGCAGGTGGACCTCTGGATCGAACGCCTGGCCGACGCGGTCCGCGCGGATCTGGCCTAGGAGGCTGTCATGTGCGGAATCGTCGGCTATGTGGGGCCTCGTCCGGCCTGCAACGTGCTGCTGGGCGGGTTGCGGCGGCTAGAATACCGAGGGTATGATTCGGCCGGTCTGGCCGTGTTGCACGATGGCGCGTTGACGGTCTGCCGGGCGGCCGGGCCGGTTGCCAACCTGGTCGCCGCGGTCGAGACGACCCGGCCCGAGGCGCTGCGTCACGACGCCCGCATCGGCATCGCCCACACGCGCTGGGCCACCCATGGCCCGCCCAGCGAGGCCAATGCCCATCCGCATCGCGACCCGTCGGGCCGCATCGCGCTCGTGCACAACGGCGTGATCGAGAACTACGCGGCGCTGCGCGAGAACCTTGCGCGCCGCGGCCATACCTTCCAGTCGCAGACCGACACCGAGGTCCTGGCGCATCTCATCGGGGTGTGTTACCAGGGCGATCTGGTGGCGGCCGTCGGCGAGGCGCTGCGCCACGTAACCGGAACCTACGGGATCGCGGTGGTCTGCGCCGATCACCCCGGCCTGCTCGTCGCGGCGCGCCGCGGCAGCCCGCTGGCGATCGGACTGGGCCCGGACGAGTCGTTCGTGGCCAGCGACGTGGCGGCCATCGTGGCGTATACCCGGCAAGTGCTATACCTTGAAGATGGTGACCTCGCGAGCGTCACCGCCACGGCCGTGGACGTCCGGCACCTCGGCCAGACGCCCGTCAACCGGGCCGTCACGGCCGTCGACTGGGATGTGGCCGACGCGCAGCGCGGCGGCCACGCCCACTTCATGCTCAAGGAGGTGTACGAGCAGCCGGACGCGCTCCGCAACGCCCTGCGTGGGCGGCTGGACGACGACATGGGCAGCGCCATGCTGGCCGGCCTGGCCCTGTCGCCCCGCGAGATGGCGGCGATCCGCCGCGTCGTCGTCGTGGCGTGCGGCACGTCGCTGCACGCCGGTATGGTAGGCAAGTACGCCTTCGAGGCTCTGGCCGGGATTCCGGTGGAGGTCGAGCAGGCGGCCGAGTTCCGTTACCGCAACCCGATTCTGGATACGGACACGCTGGTGCTGGCGATCAGCCAGTCGGGCGAGACCGCCGACACGCTGGCGGCGGTGCGCGAGGCCATGCTCAAGGGCGCGGTCGTGGCCGGGATCTGCAACGTGGTCGGTTCCACGATCGCCCGCGAGGTGGGCCGCGGCGTCTACCTCCACGCGGGCCCCGAGATCGGCGTGGCGTCGACCAAGGCCTTCACGTCCCAGGTGCTGGTACTGCTGTTGCTGGCACTCAAGTTCGGCCGCGGCCGGCGGCTGTCGCGCGAGGCGGGGCTCGGCTTCGGGCACGAATTGCGAGGTGCGCCCGAACTGGTGGCGCGCGTACTGGAGCAGGAACCGGCCGTGGTGGCCGTGGCCGAGCGGCTGGCCGGGGCCCGCGACATGTTCTATATCGGCCGGGGCAATCTGTATCCGGTGGCGCTGGAGGGCGCGCTCAAGCTCAAGGAGATCAGCTACATCCACGCCGAGGGCTACCACGCCGCGGAGCTGAAGCACGGTCCGCTGGCGCTGTTGGACCGCGAGGTCCCCGTGGTGGCGCTGCTCAACGATGTGCCCGGCAAGGAGAAGGTGCTGTCGAATGTGGCCGAGTGTCGCGCGCGGGGCGCGCCGGTGCTGGGTATTGCCACGGCCGGCGACCCGACGATCGCCGACCATGTCGACCTGCTGCTGGAGGTGCCCGCGGCGAGTCCGCTGCTGACGCCCATCCCCGCCACGGTCGCGCTGCAGTTGCTGGCCTACCACATCGCCCGGCTGCGTGGCTGTCCCATCGATCAGCCGCGTAACCTGGCCAAGAGCGTGACCGTCGAGTAGCCGTCCGCCGGCGCCCGAGGGGGACCGTGAATCTGCGAGTCGCGATACGCTCGCTCTGTGGCGCACGTCGGCCCGACGTGCGTCCCGCCGGGTAGTGACGTCCGAGGGGGACCGTGAATCTGCGAGTCGTGGTACGCTCGCTCTGTGGCGCACGTCGGCCCGACGTGCGTCTCGCCGGATAGTGGCGCCCCAGGCCGTTGGGGCATCCGGGCAAGTTCTGCGCAGAGACCGCACGGTGCTGACGGGCACGGCGCAGAGCACCGTGCTACCGGCGATTCGACGATTGCCGATCAGGTGGATCTGTGGCTGGATTTTCCGCCGGCCAGTGCGCTGCTGCCGCCCACCACGCGGTCCCACAGCGCATCGAGCCGTTTGGCCGAGACCGGGGTGGGCGTGCGCAGTTCCTGAGCAAAAGCCGAGACGCGCAGCTCTTCCACCAACCATCGGTATTCCGTGAGCGCGGCACGGTCGACGGACGCCGGAAGCGGCTTCTGGACCAGGTCGCGGTAGCGGGACCAGCACGGACGGACGGCGGCCAGGCGTCGGGCATCGCCGGCGGCGTTCCATTGCAGACGTTCCTGTCGCAGGCGCAGGGCGTCCAGGTAGCGCGGATACTCCTGGAGCTGCGCCCAGGGCACGTGGCGCACGAAGCCCTCGAAGCAGAGCCAGGCGAGCTGCTCCAGCATGTCGTCCCGGGCCTCGTCCGGGATACCGGCGGCCGACAGGCAATGGGCCTGACGGTCCGCTGACGCGTGCAATATCGCCAGTACCAGCTGCCGGGTTTCGGCCTGCACGGCGGCCAGGCGCGGCTGGCCGCGCAGCAGGCAAGCGGCGAAGGCCTCCGCGTCGCGCGGCGGCGATGCGTCGCCGAGCAGGGCGCGCTGCAGGGCGCTCCAGGCCAGATCGGTGCCCAGGGTGGAGCCCGGGGCGGGCAGTTCGCGCGCAAAGTCGGCCACGCGGCGGGGCAGCTCGGGCTGACTGCAGAGTGTCCGCCACTGGCGTCCGAGCGCGAGGGTCAGCAGCCGCGTAACACCGGCAGTATGCTGGTCGCGCGCTTCGGCGGCTGTGGGGAACAGGCGCAGGGAGACCGTGGCGCCGGCGTCGACCAGAGCCGGGTATTGGGTGATCAGCCACCCGGCGCGGCCAATTTCGACGGCCTCGGGCAGGGCGCCGCAGTCCCAGGCGGTGAGCCCGTCGCGGTGCCAGCGGGCGTCGACGGATGGCAGGCTGGCGGCCGGCGTTTCGGGATGGAACTGCGCCAACAGGTCGGCCAGGCCGCGGCTTTGCGCCAGTTCCAGGCCCTGCGTGTCGTCCACGACGCGGAAGTTCACGCGCAGGTGGGGCGGCAGCGTGGTTTCGGGCCAGGCTTCGGGTGCAATCCGGACGCTGCGGGTTTCGTAAATGGCGCGGATCAGCGCCGCATCCAGGGGTTCGCGGCTGGCCCCCAGTCGCGGCAGGCAGGCCGCGGCGGTCTCGTCCAGGGGCAGCAACAGTCGGCGCTGGCGGGGCGGAAGCGCGGCCAGCATCCAGCGAACTTTCTCGGGCAGTGCGCCTGGGACCAGCCAGTCGGCGCGCCAGGCCCGCAGCACTGGCAGGAGGCGGCGCGGCACGGTACAGGTGATGCCGTCGTCGGCTTCACGGGGCGCGTGGCGGTAGGACAGGGCGAACTCATGCTCGCCGACGCGCATGCGCGCAGGGAAGCCCACGGCGCGGTCGTCGGGCTCCAGGAGTTGCTCCGCGTCGAGTTCAAGGGCCTTCTGTTCGGCCGATGTGGCGGCATATTGCAGCCAGCGGCGCAGCTCGTGGACGGTGCACAGCCCGGCCGGCAGGCGGGCCTCGTAGAAGGCGGCCAGTTCGTCGGGGTCGGGCAACCGCGGCGCGCAGCGCAGCTTGTGGGCGGTCTGCTCCAGGGTGGTCAGGAGGCGCAGGTTGTGCGCGAGGAAGGGTGGGGGACGGGGCAGTTCGCCGGCCACGAGCGCCCGGTGGATGAAGATCTCGCGGCAGGCGGCCGGGTTGATGCGGGTGTAGTCGCGCCGGCGCCCCTCGACGATCACCAGTCCGTACAGGGTCACGCGCTCCACCGCGCGCACAAAGCCGGCTTCGGCGTCCCAACTGGGCGAGTGGTAGCTATGCTTGCAGAGGTCGCCCGCGAGGGCTTCGATCCAGGTTGGGTCGATGGCTGCCGCCTGACGGGCATACAGACGCGCGGTGTCGACCAGTTCGCCGGCCATGATCCAGGCCGGCGGCTTGCGGGCCAGGCCTGAGCCCGGATGCAGGCTGAAGCGCAGCGCGCGCGCGCCACGGTAGTCGCCGGTTTCGGGATCGCGCTGACCGATGCGGCCGAGCAATCCCGCCAGCAGGGCGCGGTGCAGCGCGTCGTCGCCCCCCCCGGTCTGTTCGGGATTCAGTTCGAGCGTCCGGCACAAGCGGGCGAGCTGGTCGCGGAGCTCGCGCCATTCGCGCATGCGCGGGTAGGATAAGAAGTGCTCCTGGCACAGGCGGCGGGCGGTGCGCTGCGGCTGGCGCGCGGCCGCCTCGTCGTACCAGCGCCAGAGCCGGATCAGGGCGGCAAAGTCGGACGTCGGGGTCTGGAAACGGGCATGCGCGGCATCGGCGGCGGCTTGCTGATCGATCGGGCGGCGGCGCGGGTCGTCGGCCTCCAGCGCGGCTACGACGATCAGCGCCTCCTGCAGGGTCCTTTCCTCGTGGGCGGCCAGCAGCATGCGCGCCAGCCGCGGTTCGACCGGCAGGCGCGCCAGGCGACGTCCGAGCGGGGTCAGACGGCCGGTGGCGTCCACCGCGCCCAGTTCCTCCAGTTCGCGGAAGCCGTCGCGGATCAGGGCCGGGGCCGGTGGGTCCAGGAACGGAAAATCCTCAATCCGGCCCAGGCGCAGGTCGAGCATGGTCAGGACGACGCCGGCCAGGCTGGTGCGTAGCACTTCCGGATCGGTGAAGGGGTCGCGCCCCGCGAAGTCCTCCGCGCTGAAGAGGCGGATGCAGAGCCCGGGGGCCACGCGGCCGCAGCGGCCAGCCCGCTGGTTGGCGCTGGCCTGTGAGATGGGTTCGACGTGCAGGCGTTGGACCTGGGTGCGGTGCACATAGCGGCTGATGCGGGCTAGTCCGGAATCGATCACGTAGCGGATGCCGGGAATCGTGATCGAGGTCTCGGCCACGTTGGTGGCCAGCACGACGCGCCGCCGGGGGCCGCTCTGGAAGGCCCGTTGCTGATCCGCGGCCGGCGAGGAGGCCAGCAGGGGGATGAGTTCCGTGTCCGGCAGCCGCCGGTTCGCCAGTGCGTCGGCCACCTCGCGGATGTCGCGTTCGCCAGGCAGGAACACCAGCGTGTCGCCCGCGGCTCCGGCCGAGTCGATCTCGGCCAAGGCGTCGGTCACCAGGCGCGGCAGATCGGCGTCGTCGCCATCGGCCGGGGGGCGATAGCGAATCTCGATCGGGTAGGTCCGGCCGGCGATGTGCAGGACGGGCGCGTCGCCGAAGAAGGCGGCGAAGCGCGCGGGGTCGAGGGTGGCGGAGCTGACGATCACCCGCAAGTCGCGGCGCTGCGTCAGCAGGCGCTTTAACAGGCCCAACAGCAGGTCGATGTTCAGGCTGCGTTCGTGCGCCTCGTCGATGATCAGCGTGTCGTAGGCCCGCAGCAGCGGGTCGCGGCGGGTTTCGGCCAGCAGCACACCATCGGTCATGAACTTGACGCGGGTGGCCTCCGACACGCGGCGTTCATAACGGTGCTGGTAGCCGACCTGTGCGCCTAGGGGCACACCGAGCTCTTCGGCCACGCGCCGGGCCACGGTGAGCGTGGCCAGACGGCGGGGTTGGGTGCACCCGATGATCCGATCCTGACCGCGGCCGGCGGCCAGCGCGAGCTTCGGCAACTGGGTGGTCTTGCCCGAGCCGGTGGCACCGGCCACGATCAGCACGGGGTGGCGGTCGAGCGCCTGGCGGATCGCATCGGCGTGTTCCGCGATCGGGAGTTCCGGCGGGATGCGGAGGTTGGGTTGGGGCAGAGCGTCCACGAACGCCAGACGGTAACGCCGGGGCCTGCGGCGTGCAAGCCGAATAGCAGTCCTCACGGTGGCATCTGAGACGCGCTGAGGCGCTGCGGGGCCTTGGCCCCACGCACCGAAGGACCGCCACGACGAGAACCGCCGGCGGGGCACCTCAAACTGCGAGAGTTGCCGCTGAATCTGCCGCCCCGACGTGCGCATGCCCACGCAATTACGGCTCACGAGGACGTTCGCCCTCCCGCCCCTGACCTCACCAGCGCATTGACCTGGGCTCCGGGAGGGCGAGGCTCCTGCCGAGCCGCCAGCGCAGGGTCAAGAGCACGAAACTGCGGCAGGCTTCGCGGCAACTCTAGCAGAACAGGGGGGCATGCCCGCACTTGTCGTCTGCCAGCCGCCATGCTAGTATTCCTGCTGTTTTCTGCGGCAAGGAGCCTTTGCTCTGAAACCAAGGAGTATCACATGAGTTCTCTGACCACTGCCCGCCGGTCCTTCAAGAGCGTTGACGAATACCGTGCCGGTTTCGTCCGCCAGGACCAGATCACCCCATACCTCGACCATGGCCGGCCCTTTGTCTCGCAGGCGGCCATCGAGACGGCACTCTCGGGCCGCACCCCGCCGGATCCCGCACGGGTGCGCGACATCCTGGCCAAGTCGCTGGCCATCGAAACCCTTACGGTCGATGAGGCCGCCGATCTGCTGTTTGTCGACGATCCGGCCTTGCTCGACGAAATGAGCGCCACGGCGCTGGCCGTGAAGCACAAGGTCTACGACAACCGCATCGTGACCTTCGCGCCGCTCTACATCAGCAACCTGTGCGTGAACCGCTGCGCCTACTGCGGTTTCCACTGCGACAACGCCGCCCAGCAGCGCGCGCGCCTGACCATGGATCAGGTACGCAGCGAGGTCGAAGTGTTGGCCGGACGGATCGGTCACAAGCGCCTGATCGTGGTCTACGGCGAGCACCCGACCACCTCGACCGATTACATTGCCGAGACGATCGCGACGGCCTACAACACGCAGGTCAAGACCCGCCGCGGCATGGGCCAGATTCGCCGGGTGAACGTCAACGCAGCGCCGTTGCCGGTCGAGGATCTGCGCGTGCTCAAGGACTCCGGCATCGGCACCTACCAGGTCTTCCAGGAGACGTACCATCCGGCGACCTACCAGCGCCTGCATCCGGCGGGATCGCCCAAGGCCGATTACGCCTGGCGTCTGACCGCCATGCATCGCGCCATGGAGGCGGGTATCGACGACGTCGGGCTGGGCGTGCTCTTCGGTTTGCACGACTGGCGTTTCGAGGTCCTGGGCCTGCTGCAGCACGCCCGCGAACTCGAGCGGCGTTTCAAGATCGGGCCGCACACGATCTCCTTCCCGCGGCTGGAACCGGCCAGCGGTTCGGCGGTCGCCGCCCAGCCGCCGTGGCGCGTCAGCGATGCCGACTTTCTGAAGCTCATCACCGTGATCCGTCTGGCCGTGCCCTACACGGGCATGATCGTCACGGCGCGCGAGACTGCGGCGCTGCGTACGGCCGCCATCGCGCGGGGCTGCACCCAGACCGACGCCAGCACGCGCATCGGCGTGGGCAGCTACAGCGACAGCTCGACCGGGCAGGAGTCGGCGCGCCAGCAGTTTCTGCTCGGCGATACGCGCTCGCTGGAAGAACTGATCTGCGACTTGGCGCAGCGCGGCATCATCACCTCGTTCTGCACCGCCGGCTATCGCTGCGGCCGCACCGGCGGGTGCATCATGGACTCGCTCAAGACCGGCAAGGAGGGCAAGCTCTGCAAGGTCAACGCCGTGCTGACCTTCCGCGAGTGGCTGGACGATTTTGCCAGCCCGGCGGCATTGGCGTTGTGCGAACAGGTGTTGAACCGCGAACTGGCCGAAATCGAGCAGCAGCTGCCCAAGTTCTACCCGTCTGTGAAGGCGCACTACGACCGGATCGCGGCTGGCGAGCGGGATTTGTACTTCTGAGGCTCTTGCAGAACCCCTGCAAAAGACGGGAAACAGGGTTCGGGGTTCAGGCGGGAATCGCACACTGAACCCCGAACCCTGAACCCTCGGCTTGCACAAACCAGAGGTTTTGCAAGCGCCTCTTCTGACTTAGTTGGAGTTGGCGCGGTATGACACATGCGGAGATCGTGGGCTGGTTACGCGAGACCGATCCGGTCCGGCTTGAGGCCCTGTGGGCCTGGGCCGACCGCGTGCGGCGTGAACAGGTTGGTGATGCGGTGCACCTGCGCGGGCTGGTGGAGATGTCGAACCACTGCCGACGGCGCTGCGCCTATTGCGGGTTGAACGTGTCGCACACCGAACTGGACCGCTACCGCATGACGGACGATGAGGTGCTGGCCTGCGCGCAGCAGGCCGTCGCCTTCGGCTACGGCACGGTGGTGATCCAGGCGGGCGAGGATCCGCTTCTGACTGGCCCGCGCATCGCCGCGCTGATCCGGCGGATCAAGGCCGACACCCCGCTGGCCGTGACCCTGAGCCTGGGCGAGCGTGACCCGTCCGATCTGGCGCTGTGGCGGGCCGCGGGCGCGGACCGGTACCTGCTGCGGTTCGAGACTTCGGACCCGGCCCTCTTTGACCGCATCCACCCGCCGGTGGGGAATGAACCCTCTGACCGGATTGCGCTCCTGCGACGGTTGCGCGCGCTTGGCTACGAAATCGGCAGCGGCGTGATGATCGGCATTCCCGGCCAGAGCTTCGACAGCCTGGCCCGCGACCTGGCGCTGTTCCGCGAGCTCGATCTGGACATGATCGGGACCGGGCCGTATATCGCGCATCCGCACTCGGACCTGGCGCGTCACCCGCCGCCTGCCGCGGGCGCCGAGCAGGTCCCGGCCAGCGAGGCCATGGCCTACCGCGTGATCGCCCTGACCCGCATTCTCTGCCCGCAGGCCAATATCCCCAGCACCACGGCGCTGGCCACGCTGAACCGCGCGCAGGGGCGCGAACTCGGGTTGCAGCGGGGCGCCAACGTGGTGATGCCGAACCTGACGCCGGTGGCCTACCGCGCGCGCTACGAGATCTACCCCGCCAAGGTGTGCATCGACGAGAGCGCCCGCGACTGCCAGGGGTGTCTCATCAACCGCATCCGCTCGGTTGGCCGCACGCCGGGCCGCGGCCCGGGCGGCCGCGCCCGTCAGGCCGGATCGCCCACGTCCAGATAGACTTGCTGGTTGCAGAAGGCCTGACACAGAAGACGTGGCGGGACGTGCGCGCCGAACTGTTGACGCTCGCCACGGGCGAAAATGCGTCAACGCCCATACCTTTGAACGCGCCGTGACTCCTGCCACCACGGCGAAGGCACCACCAGTACCGACCGTATCTGTGTCTGCCGCCGTCAGGGTGTCGTGTTCGTGCCAGTTTGTTCAGTCCGCTTGGACTCATCAACGATGTTCTTCGGTTTCACCGTTTCGAGCTCACGCTTCATGCGTTTGAGTCTCGCTTCAGTCATGCCATGCTCTGACAGTGGAAAGACATCGCCTCGGCGGTCGCGTCTGAAGAACTCGAAGTCGAGCGATGAAAAACCGCTTAACATGATCGTCTCAAAGAACCCGTCGCCATCTTCGTCGGCCTCTGAGAGGACATAACGGCCGCGGCAATAGAAGTGACGCTGCCCCGAACCATCAGCCAGCCTAACGACAGTGAGGCAGAGCTTCCCGCCCCGTTCAACCGCGACTACAACCGCATTCGTTGTGCCGTTGGCGCCCAATCGATAGACAGTATTCGTCACAACTGGCCCGACGCTTGCTTGTCCGTTGGCCTGACTAAGGGCGAGGGCTGCAGCAAGAACTGAAACAAGCACGCGCCTTCCGCGAATGGGGTGGCTAGGGCGCTGGACTCCACACTTCTTAAGACCCAACGCATCCCGACTGCAGACAACGTTGTTGCCGCACATGCACATGAGGTTTCGGTCCCCGCGCTCCCCGATCGGATCCCGGCTCAACCACCGCCCCATCGGGGGTGCGTAGTGCCTGTATCCGTAAAATGACACACCTATGCCGGCCGAGTCGAATCTACGCTTACGATGGACCCGGCAACGGGGCCGCGAACGTGCGCGGACACGCGCGCGATTTCGGCCGTCCCGCATGGCCCCGCCTGGATCACGCTTGCCCATATCGATACCATACACCTCCGGCCGCCGGTCGGCAACTCCTGTGGCGCACGTCGGCCCGACGTGCGTCTCCGGCCAGCGACTCCGCGCCGACCACCCGGACCTGACGGCTGGCTGGGAGCCCACTCGCCGCAGGTAGGCTGCCTCGTACAGTCGACTCCCTCGCGCCGCGCCGCCCGCGGATGCCCCAAGGGCCTGGGGCATCCCTACTGCACCACCCGCCGGTCAGCCGTGCTGACGCCCCGTAGGCGGTGGTCAGACCCTTGACCCCCGCGTCCGTCGCCAGTTCTGTGTCCCCGGTGCCGTTCCCAGAAGGGTTGTCTCTCCACCTGTCCCCAGTTCTCGTACCGAACTCGCCAAGGGCGTCAATGCCGCAACCGTGCACCGCCTGGGGCCTGACACCGCTTTCTAGTTTCCAGGTCTGACCCGAATGGCGCTTAGATAATCCCTAAAACTCGCTTGGTCAATGGTTTACGACGGCGGGTGTCGGGCAAGGTCGCGA
>CAZZCT010000007.1:0-56418 GCA_964652365.1 uncultured Lentisphaerales bacterium | reverse complement strand
GTCAGCGGCAGACCCTTGGGCCGGCCGCAGGCTCCCCCATCCGTGGGACGGCCTTGCCATCCGTGGGGCGTGCTCTCAGGAAGGGCGGGTCAAGGGCCTGACCCGCCCCTACGGCAGTCCGCCGCCGGGCCGCCGGCGGTTACAAAGTCCGGATTGTCGCTCGTTCTCGTTCTCGGGAATCGAGTACGAGGACGACGACGAGGACGATCAAACACGCGAGTCGGCGGACGATTCGGAGCATCCCCTCGTCATCCGTAATCGTCGCCCGTAATCGTAAACCGAAGCTATGGACGAGGCTGTGTCACGCCACGCCGCTGGGTGCTTGACCGCAAACGGCTGGCCAAGCACAATGTCCGGGTGCTCAAACGAGATCCGTCGGCCTGGATGAGCCGGCCGAAACGAAGGAGAATCAACCATGGCGAATCGCAGACTGAGAATGGGCATGGTGGGTGGCGGCATCGGCGCGTTCATCGGCCCCGTGCACCGCATGGCGGCGACCTTGGACCACGAGGCGGAACTCGTGGCGGGCGCGTTTTCGTCGGATGCGGCCAAGTCCCGCGCCAGTGGCGAGCAACTGCTGCTGGATCCCAAACGCGTCTACGGGTCATGGCAGGAGATGATCGCGCAGGAGAAGAAGCTGCCGGACGACCAGCGCATCGATTTCGTCTCGATCGTGGTGCCGAACAATGGCCACTTCGAGGTGGCCAAGGGCTTTCTACAGGCCGGGTTCAACGTGATCTGCGACAAGCCGATGTCCTTCACGCTGGCCGAGGCCAAGCTGCTGCGCAAGATCGTTGAGAAGAGCGGCAAGGTGTTTGCTCTGACGCACAACTACACCGGCTACCCGATGGTCAAGCAGGCGCGCCACATGTGCCAGAGCGGCCTGCTGGGCAAGATCAACAAGGTGGTGGCGGAGTTCCCGCAGGGCTGGATGGCGGGCTTCATCGAGAATGCCGACAACGCCATCGGCATGTGGCGCATGGACCCGAAGGTGGCCGGCGGCTCGTGCTGCATGGGCGATCTGGGCACGCACGCCGAGAACCTGGTGCGGTACATCACCGGGCTGGAGATCGAGGAGCTCTGCGCCGACCTGAGCACCTTCGTGAAAGTCAACCAACTCGAGGATGACGGCAACCTGCTGGTGCACTTCAAGGGCGGGGCGCGCGGGATCCTGTATGCGTCGCAGATCTCGGCCGGCGAAGAGAATCCGCTGGCGATCCGGATTTACGGCGTCAAGATGGGCCTGGAGTGGCGTCAGGAGGATCCCAACTACCTCTACCTGAAGGATCCCGCCGGCCTGGTGACGCGCTATTCCAAGGGCAACAGCAACCTCTGCCCCGAGGCCCGCGCGGCCGCGCGCCTGATCTGGGGCCACCCGGACGGATTTATCGAAGCGTTCGCCAATGTCTACCGCGAGGCCTACCGGGCGATCCGCGCCGAGCGGGCTGGCAAGAAGATCCCGGCCTGCGACTTCCCGACGGTGCACGACGGCGTCATGGGCATGGCGTTCCTGGAGACGATCCTGGCCAGCGCCAAGTCCAAGGCCAAGTGGACGCGGATGAAGGCTTAGAGTCCTTTCGGGAAAGCATACACGCTTTTGCGTGTATGCTTTCTATCGTGGCACGGGCTTCCAGCCCGTAGCCGGCTACGGGCTGGAAGCCCGTGCCACATTGGATTGCGGGCGTAGCCCGCCTTGGGAGACCCTCACGATGAGCACCCGGATCGGCATTATCGGCGCAGGCGGTATGGCCAACTACCACATCCCCGGCTTCCGGAAAGGTGGCGCGGAGGTTGTGGCCGTGGCCGACGTCAACGAGGCGGCGGCGCGCAAGGTTGCGGCCGCCCACGGCGTACCCCGCACCTACGCAACCGTCGAGGCGATGTTCAAGGGCGAACCGGATCTGGCCGCGGTCTCGATCATCACGCCCAATCGGTTCCACCAGCCGCTGGCGTTGCAGGCCCTGGCCGCGGGCAAGCACGTCTTCTGCGAGAAGCCGCCCGCGCTGAACGCCGCCGAAACGCGTGAGATGGCAACCGCAGCCGCCGCGGCCGGCCGGGTGTTGATGTTCGATTTCAACAACCGCGCCCGGCCGGAGGCCTGCGCGATGATGGATTACATCCGGCAGGGCACAATCGGCCGCATCAACTCGGCCCAGGCGCTGTGGATCCGACGCACCGGTATCCCCGGGTTCGGCGGCTGGTTTACGACGCGGTCACTCTCCGGCGGAGGCCCGGTGATCGACCTGCTGCACATGATCGACCTGGCACTCTACTTCATGGACTACCCGGAACCGGAGTGGGTGCTGGCGCAGACCTTCAACGACTTCATGGGCAACCCGGACTTCAAGGGGCCGTGGGGCATACCGGACGTGGCCCAGGGCGTGACCGACGTCGAGGCCGCGGCGCATGGTTTCATCCGGTTCACCAGCGGGCAGGTGCTGTTCGTGCGCAACGCGTGGGCGGAGATGAACCGTCGCGAGGAGGTCAGCGTCACCTTCCAAGGCCAGAAAGCCGGCGGCATGGTGCGACGGCTCTTCGATCGCGACGGCCTGGACAACACCAGTTGCGATAGTTGCGAGCTGTACGTGCAGGAGCATGGGCGTTCGGTCAACCGTGACGTGGTGGTGGAGGCCGACGAGACCATGGGACGCGTGCGGGCCGCCACGAACTTCGTGCTGGCCGTGGAGGGGCGCGAGGCGCCGCTGAACACACCGGAGCAGGCGGTCAAGCTGATGCGCGTGATCGATGCGCTTTACGCGTCGGCGGCTGCAGGCCAGCCGGTCAAAGCCTAAGTTTCCCGTTCCGGGAAACTAACGAGGTGAGGCGATGCTACCGCAAGGATCGGGGAATGATCGCCCGCGTTCACCGCTGCTAACGCTGGCGCTGATTGCCATTCTGACGATGTTGGTCGTGCAGGCACTGGAATCGCGCCGAATGGCAGCGGCGCGGCGCGACGCGCCCACGCGGCCACCAGCCCCCGTCCGCGTGCTGACGAGCGTGGTCGACCGTACCTCGCCAGCTGCGGCGCAGACTTCGCTGCGGCCCGAGGAGGAGAATGCCATCGCCGTCTACCGCGTGGTCTCGCCATCGGTGGTGGCCGTGGCCAACAAGGCGCTCGTGCGGGCAGGCATCTTCGGATTCCAGATCTACGAGGTCCCGCAAGGCAGCGGCTCCGGGTTCGTGTGGGACCGCGACGGCCACATCATCAGCAACTACCACGTGATCCATCAGGCTTCGGCCGTCACCGTGACCTTTCCGGACGGCGCCACGTTCGACGCCCGTCTGGTGGGCGTGGATCCGGACAACGATGTGGCGGTTTTGCGCATCGACGCGCCGGCCGAGCGGCTGCAACCGGTTACCGTGGGCGCCTCGCGCGACCTGCAGGTTGGGCAATCGGTGCTGGTGATCGGTAATCCCTTCGGGCTGGACACCACCTTGACCATTGGCATTGTCAGTGCGCTGGGACGCACGATTACCTCCATGACCGATCGCCGGATTCAGGACGTGATCCAGACGGATGCAGCCATCAACCCGGGCAATTCGGGCGGACCGCTGCTTGATTCGGCGGGCCGGTTGATCGGTGTTACCACGGCCATTCTGAGTCCGAGCGGAGCCTACGCGGGGATCGGTTTTGCGGTGCCGGCCGACACGCTCGCGCGGGTCGTGCCGCAGTTGATTGCCAAAGGCCGGGTCAGCCGGAGCGGCATCGGTGTGCAACTGCTGCCGGACCACATCACGCGCCAGGCGGGCGTCAAGGGGGCGGCGGTGCTGGCCGTAGTGCCGCAGGGACCGGCCGCGCAGGCCGGGCTGCTCGGTGTCAGCCGCAACCGGTTTGGCGAACTCGTGCTGGGCGACGTGATCGTCGGCATTGAAGCGGAGGCCGTGAACGAGATTGAGGATCTGCGCATTGCCTTCGAGCGCCACCGACCGGGCGACAAGGTCAAGTTGACCGTGCTCCGCGGCGACCGCCGGCTGGAACTGCCGGTGGAACTGCACGAGATCGAATAGACTTCCCGTTCCAGGCTTCAATCTCCAGCGCGGCGAGGCACGCCCTGACGTTGTCGGTCGCTGGCAGATACCCCGCCAACTCCGCGAACAGCCTCCGCTGCATGGCGACATGCAGCGTCTGCGGAAAGTGGATGGCATGGCGCCACCCCAGCAGCACCAGCAGGAAATCACCCAAGGTGCGAATGTCGGCATAAGATATGGGCTCGCCGCGACCGACCCGGGCGCACATCTCCGGCCGCGGCTCGCGCGTCCAGTCGACATTCAGCGAGATCTCGCCGTGCCGGTCGATGTCGCCGCTGCGTAAGGCCTCGGCGAAGACGCGCAGAATGTCCAGCTTATCGGCGTCGCGCACCAACCAGGCGAAGGGCGCCACCCGGGCGTCCAGTTCGGACGGCAGCGCCAAAGCGCTATGGACACGCGTGGCGGCCAGGACCGTCGCCGTCTCGGCGCCGTCGAGTCCGTCCAGGATCGAGCCAGTTTGCAGGATCTCATGGCCTCGCCAGGCATGGTTGACCGACCGGCGATCCTCGAAGGTGCCAAACTCGGCAAACTGGCTGAAGCGGCCGACGTCATGCAACAGGCCGCAGACATCGGCCAGGTCGCAGGCGTCAGCCTCCCACGCCATGAGCTTCGCGATCCGCCGAGCGTCGGCCGCCACGTGGCAGGAGTGCACGCGCTTGAGCTCCTGCATCGGATGGAGCGTGCCGTCGGTCCCGGCGAAGCCGCTCACGTAGGCGGCAAAGCGGACACGCAGTTGCGTCAGAAAGTTGGCCTTCATGGTTGGATCGGCAGGGTCTCCGCCGCGGGTGTCGCCGACCGCGGCGCAGCGAGGTCGCGGCACAGCAGGTCCACGACAGCGGGGGTGGGACGGAAACGGAGGATCGCGCAGGGAATCGTGCGCAGCAGCGCGTCCACCACCTTGAGCAACGGGTCGAAGAAGGCTGGATCCTGCCATGGAATCCCGGCCACCCGGATCAACCGGCGCAGGGCGCCGCCGGCAGCGAGGGGCACGAGCTCGTCATGCGGACCGTGTTCGAGAAAATAGATCCGTCGGAGCGGAACGGCCGCGTTCCGGGCAAAGCCGGCCGAACTCGGCCAAGGCGTGCCATACAAGCGGAACTGGTCCGACGCGACCTGCCGCACAGCCGGACGTTCGTCACTGAGCACCTGCGCGCCCCGCGCATCCAGCAACCGGGCGATCGTGCTCTTGCCGCGCCCCGATTCGCCGGCGCACAGAATACCGTGACCGGCCAGGTCGGCGCCGCACCCGTGAAACACCAGGCCGTCAAGTTGCAGCAATCGAAAGATCAGGACCGGCAGGCCCAACCGGCGAGGCCAGGCCTGTTCGATGGTGCCGCAACACTCCGCCACGTGCGCAGGGTTCAGTTCGACACACACGTCTTCCAGGCGGTTCTCCGACTCAGCGTGCCAGACGGCATCACCCGAGGCGTGCCAGCGGGTGAGTTTCACGCGCGGCCCCTCGGCATGGAAGCTCCAACGTGAGTTCGCCGGGTGGCCGGGCCGCGCGCGTCCGGTCGCATCAAGGCCGATCACGGCCCGGCAGGACGTGTCCGCGCCGACCGTCCCCGGCTCCAGAAACGGCTCAAAGAACGGCCCGAAGCGATCATCCGGCGGAAGGCCAACGCCTCGCAACTCGAAGGCCACGCCGGAAATCCACAACCGCATGGCTGCCGGCGGAGCGCTGCCGCCGCACCCCGCTAATCCGCCTTCCTGGCCCTTGGTGTCCATTGAAATGAAAAAAGCGCGGGAAACCCCGCGCTCTTCGCGACCAACGTGCACGTCATAGACCTAGCTATTCGGGCTCAAGGTCGCTGTTTCCCAAGGGGGAAACAACGCTGCCATCCGTGTAGGTGGCGCCGCTATCCAGCGACTGCTCTTCAACCGTGGGAGCCGTGTAAGACCACTGATCCCGGCCCGCTGAAGCGCCCGTTTCGTCAGATTGTTTGTCGCCAGTACTCATGATGATCAACAAGCCTCCGAGAGGATCCCGGTGTTTGTGGATAGTTTGAACCTTCAGGCCGCAACTGTCAACGCCATTAAAGATGCGATTTTTGGTTAGGCAACCGTTAGCCGCATGTTCAGACCTGAGCGACCTTGCTGGCCGTGCGCCGTCACCGCTTGCTGCCCGGGTCGCACCGGCCGTTCACCGGACACTCCTCTACGCCAAGGTCGACCTCCAGCAGACCAAACCGCTGCAGCGCAGCCACAAACCCCCCCACGTCGGCCTGCACCTGGTCCCGGCTACCGCCGAAGCTCTCGATCAGCACCGCCTCAAGCTCGGACGGCATTGCCCACGTTTTCAGACGATCCCACAGCGCCTTCCCGGTCCGGCTCAACGTAAACACCCGTTTGGCCGGACCGCCCAACGGAACCAGTACATGCTCTCCTGCCACGGTGCGCGCCACGACACTTGAGACTTGCCTATAACGCACGGCTTGAACTCCCCGGCGTCAACGTATCATAAGCACCGAACCGTCGGCAAATCCAGATGCGTCATGGCGCAGGACCAGCGCCGGGTCGCCGATCAGGCTCAGGCACATATACCGCTCATCGGGAGTGCCATTTTGGTCCATGGATACCAGACCTTCGCGCCACGCATCGCCAAGACGCAGCGTCCGACGAGTAGCTGCGTGCGCATACAGATAGATCCCGAAGTCATGCCCATCGCGATCACCCAGGTAGGCCGTCGATGCGATCACGGCCGAGAACCCCGAACCGGACGTCAACAGTGCGGTTGGTCCGAAATAGGAGGTGTTATAAGGTGAGTGCCATCGGTTCACGTGGCACCCCATCAGCACGGCGATCAATGGCTGGCTCCAATTGGGTGGCACCGCCTGCACCCGCGTATTGCTCAACAGGTCCGACTTGTATCCCAGCGCAGTGGCGCCCGAGTGTCCGAAATAGTGGAACAAACCACTGCCGCTCGCAAGCGCCGGTTTCAGCAGGCTCAACCACTCATCGTTAAGCTTGTAGTTGGGGTCGCCATCCACGGGGTACACCCGCGTGACGGCTCTGCCGACCGATAACAGGTCCGGCACCGTCAGTTCGATAGAATTCGTGAAAGTCAGGCCGCCCGAGACGGCGACAGAATAGTCGGCTGCCAGGGCAGTCTTGCGTCTGGTGGATGGGGAGAGCCGCTCATAGGCCAGCGTCTTGGATACAGCCAGTGCGGCCTGCTGTGTACTGACCACGGGCAGACGCCCCACCGCCACTTCAGGCCCAGGGTTTCCGTTAACATCGCCAAAGCACGCGTCCACCGCCGCCGTCATGCCTTCGCCACCCACCACCACGCCGCCACTGTAGCTATAGAATGTCTGCGGCAAGATCAGGGTGGGAATCAGGCAGGCCGAGTAGGAGACGGGCGACAGACCCAGCGCCGTCTGGTTGAAGTCAAGACTACCCTGTCCGGCCAACAGCAAGTACCGGATGCGTCGCGGTTGCCACTTGAGGTAGGCGTCGGCGACGAAGTCTCGAATGGCCTGGGGATGGGCGAGGCCGTGGCTGTAGCGGTTGTAGACCGACTCCACATCCACGATCCTTGTGACCAGCCCTTGCCGCGCACGGTAGTCGGCCAGTGGTTGCAACGCCTGGCGAAACCCCGAGACCCAGCCTTCGGGTGGGATCAGGATGATGTAGTCAGCCGAGTTCGAAGCCGCGCCCCAGTCGACGTCGCGAACGCCCCGTACAGCCGGTTGGTAGCACCCGGTTGACCGGGAGAAGACGGCGTAGCGCGCGGCTGCGTCGCCACTGGCAAAGGTTACCTTCCACTGCCCGCCACCTGCCGCCTCGACCAGCGTATTCGTGAGCAAGACTGGCACATGCGGGTTCGTCGTGTCCCAAACGCCGATGTCCGGGCTGGCGAATGCCGATACCGAGACGCTGTTGCTCGGGCCTCCGGTGCAGAGTAGCTGTCCGCCCACAGCCCGGTAAAGCCGCTGGTAGCCTATAGACTGCGAGACCCAGATGAAGAGCGCGTTCCCATCGTTTGGCTCCTGTCCGGTCTTGGCCCAAAGATTTTCGACTCGGCTGCTCAGAACCCCGGAGCTCACACGCGCCGAGTTAAAGTCATAGGTTCGGGTGCTGTATCCTTCTCCTCGCCAGCCGTTACGCCCCACCTCCACACCACCCACGCTGACCCGATTGGTATGATCATCGTTCAGCACGTTGAAGTTGGAGATGAGGTTAACTGTTAGTTGACCGGTCCACGGACCGGCGGCAGGATCAACCAACGCCGTATCAACTGTCAGGCTATTGCCGGCTGCAAGCGAGGGAAAGAAACCCAAATAGGGGTATTCGGTCAGCGTTCCGAATGCAACGCGGGTCCGGTGCGCGGTTCCCTGCACATGCAGCGTGTGCGTAAAGTGCGCATTGGCCACCGCGCCAGGGGGTGGCGTCACATCGCTCTCGGCCATCCGGGTTCCGTTGGCAAGCGCAAGCCAGTAGACGTTCTCGGGTGCATAGCGCGAGGTCGGCGCGTTTCCGTAGAAACGGAGGCTGTCGCCGCTTGACTCCCAAGCCACCGTAAGGCCTTCGCGTGTGAGCGCGAAGATGCCGTTGGTGAGCGCCAACTCAACCTCGCCAAGCGTGCGTCCGAAGGCGGTGGCGAGTTCGGCCGCCGTCACGTGGTAGACACCATCGATGCGTACACCCAGGCGCACGCGGTTCGCCGGCGCCGACTCGGTCCACGCCTGCACGCGATTCACGTCGCCAATCCACGAGGAGCCTCCCAGCGGTGCGGCTTCCGACCGCACCACTGCGGCCCGTGCCAGAGGTTGCGGCGTTGGAATCAAGGGCACGCGCGCCACACGGTCGGCTACCCAGATTACCCGTTGGTCCCGCGTAACCACGAAGAGCGCGTAGGCCACATTCAAACCGGGGAAGGCCCGTGGGTCCCGGAGAGCATAGCTGCCCCCGTCTTCGTTATCACCCGCCGCGACCTGCCCAACCAGCGCACCCAACTGATCTCGCGAACCGCGCCGGAGAAGGTAATGACTGAGCCCCGCCTCGGCAGAGCTGACCCACGTCACCGACGCCCCCCCATCCTCGTTCAGAACATCGAATAAGGATAGTTCGACCCCAGGCGAATATAGGAGACGCGTAACTGTCTCGCTTGAAGACGCCCCAAGCTGGGACACGGCGAGACACACAGACGCAAAAAGTTCAACCGCACCCCGCCGCCATGACTGATTGCCAAGCACCTTACCCCTATGACTCATGCCAACAAGGATAAGCATTTTTTATGCCGCCGACAGGCTCCTAGCGCATGACGATGCGGAAGAACCCGGACTTGGCCAAGGGATCGGGGAATGGCACAAACTGCTCGCACTGATAGCCGTCGGCCGAGACGGCCATGAGCGGATGCCACTCGCCGCCAACCTGAGGAGTCCACTCAATGACGTAGGTGCGCTCGGGAATGCTGACCCATCGGAGCGTGATCCCGACGGGGGACATGCGGATCATCTCGGTGGCGAAAGCACCGACGGCAACGCCGTCGGCCCGATGGTAGATGCCGGACTCGTCGCGGATCCAAAGGGTGTAGTTCTGCCCGGCCGCCAGCCCCTGCACCTCAATCCGGTACGTGTTGCTCCCTTCGCCGACGGGCTTGACGCTGCCGATCACGGTCAGTCCGCCCTGGCCATCCGAGATGCAGACCTGGATGTCGTTGGTCCCGGACTCCTCGGTTGTCTGGAACTCGACGATGACGCCGCCGCCGGTCTGATAGGCTCGGACGTCAACCGACGCGGATAGAGGCGACTGGGGTGGCGGAACGTCCCCCTCTTCGGCTCCCACGTTGTCGAACGCGCCGCCACCGGCCAAGGTCAGCCCGGCGATGCCGTCCGTGGCGTTGGGCGTATAGGTATGAGGTGATTGAATGAAATCGCCATCAGCAGCTTGAAGAAAGGGCGATCCGGTCCTGTAGCGCTTGGCGGCGTTCAGCGGCCGCAAAATCTTGGTCTCGTCCAATATAATCTTGTAGTAGACCCGGTTGGTGCCGGCCCCCGCCCCGATTTGATCCCCGCTGTAATTCAATACGAACCCCAGATTGTACCACGTGTTGCTGGCGATCATCTGGCCGGCCGCGTTGACCGCGGAGTTGGTCAGGTTGATCCACCCAGTCGAGGACCAGGCATAGGGCAACCCGTTCGAGACGCAGAAGCCGGCCTGCTTGCCAGGCGTCAACGTGCTGTCCGGAAGGGAAACGCACCAGCGGAACTTGGCCAGTAATCGGGCGGAGACGCAACGCGTACCGGCCTCCGGGAAAATGCGGCTGAAGGTGTTGCTGATCTCGCCTTCGTAGACCACGAAGTTCGTGTAGTTGCCGGCGTTGTAGACGAACCCGCCATTGGTAATCACCGCCGTTGCGCCACTGACGCCGGCCCAGGGACCGCTCAGGATACTCGTGTTGTGGGCCAAGGTATTGAAATTGGTTGAAACACCGGAGATGGCCGGTCCGGCGACCCCCAGCGTCAAAGCCACAACACACGATGCCAGCCTGCTTGCGTTCGCTGCATTCTTCACGCGGAACCTCCGGTCAATACCCAGGACCATCGGCATGCTCTCAGGGTCGCAGGAAACCCCTGCGAAAACGCGATCCCGAACCAATTGCGTCAAATAGGATATTAGCAGGTAACCGCGGAGGTGTCCACAAGCAAAGCAAAGAACAGCAGGGCGACGAAGAAGCGCCCTGCCACAATAAGTGCACGTCAAACAAACGGACTTTTCCGTAGCAGCCTGCGTATCAGGTCTGCCAGGTCAGCCAACTCGCGCGCGCGTCTCAGACTCGATCCGGTGAGCCACCGGGCCCGGCGCTTGCTGCCGCCGGGCCCGGCATCTCGTCCACCCTCACTGAACCCCCGACCGTAAGGCATCCTGCAAGGTGAAGCCCGTCCCTGCCGCGTCATGGGGCGCGTCAGCCGGCCGGCTCGCCTCAATGGCGGCAAACAGGGCCTCTTCCGCAAAAGGTTTTCGCAGCACGCAGCGGATCTCGAGTTGCCGGTCGGTGACCTCCAACGGCAGACTCGTGGCCGCCGTCATCAGGATCCGCAGGTCGGGCGCGTGGCGCTTTGCCAGCGCCCGGCACACATCCAGGCCGCTCATGCCCGGCATCCGCAGATCGAGCAGGAGCACGCCGCCGACCGATCCAACATACCCGTCCAGAAACTCCTGCGGAGTGGCGTAGGTTGTGACCTCGTGACCCGCCGCGCTCAGCAGACGCCGCAAGGAACTCCGCAACGACGCGTCGTCGTCTACGACCAGCACCCGCGGCTTCTTGGCGTATGTCTCCATGCTTGCGTGTTCGTCCCGGCCAGGCACAATCCGACTTAGATGTTGGTAGCGTAGGGCATCGCGCGCAAGGCCGGTATTGGACTTTGGTCCAACCCGCGATCGGCCGGCATCAGGGCGTGCGCTCCTCGGCCGGCAGACGCAGGATCGGCAGGGTCAGGAGAAAGACGGCGCCCTGCCCGGGCTCGTTCTCGGCCCATAACCGCCCGCCATGCGACGTCACAATATGGCGGTTGATGGCCAGCCCCATGCCCATGCCGTGCAGCTTGGTGGTGAAGAACGGCTCGAAAACCGTCTCAAGATCGCCTGGTGCAATGCCGGGGCCGGAATCCTGCACGCGGAGCTCGACCCAGTCTTCGTCACACAGACGCGTGCACAGGCGCAGCACCCGCGGCCGGTCGCTCTGGCCGCGCATGGCGTCGAGCGCGTTGACCATCAGGTTTAGCAGCACCTGCTGAAGCTGGACGGCGTCGCCCATCACCGGGGGCAGCCACGTGGCCAGGTCGAGCGTGATGCGGGCCTTGCACAACACCACCTCGCTGCGAACCAGGTCAATCATGCCGGTGACCAGCGCATTCAGGTCCACCGGGGCACGCTGGGCCGGACGCTTGCGGAGCATGTCGCGCGAGCCCTGCACCACGGCGCCGGCGCGCTTTCCGTCGGCCACGATGTCTCGCAGCGCCTCGCGCACCTCCGTCAGGTCGGGCGATTCCACCGCCAGCAGCCGGATGGCCGCCTGGGCATTGCACAGGATCGCGGCCAGCGGCTGGTTAATCTCGTGTGCCAAGGCCGTGGTCAACTGCCCCATGTGCAACACACGGTCCACGTGCGCCATCTCATCACGGGTCCGCTGCAGGTCGGACTCGGCGGCCGTTCGCTGCAGCGCATTGCAGAACACCTCGCCCAGCAGGATCAGGCTGCGCACCAGGTCGTCTGGCCACTCGCGCTCGACGTGCAGCGCACCGACATACAGGGCGTAGCGCAGAACCCCGCCCGCGAACAGCGGCACACACACCGTGGCGTGCAGCCCCAGACTATTCGGCGCGGAGACGCGCGGCGTCTGGGTCGAGGCGCCCAGGAGGTTCGCAAGTCGCACCACGGTGCCCGAAGAGACCAGACCGAACAGCCACGGGTTGCCCTCCCGCGTGATCACCCGATCGAGCGGCGCGAGCCCGGAGGCCGGCCGGGTATGAACCGCCAGCACCTCGGCCGAGTTCGCGCCGACCTCCAGGAACGCGCAGCGGTCAACGTTCAGCACATCGCCGATGCTGACCACGCCCTCACCAATGCGGGTCGTGACGTCCTGGGCCGACAGGCCGCTGAAGCTGCTCGACAGATCGGCCAGCAGGTGCTCGAACGCCAGGCGTTCGGCCAGCTCGCGCGTGCGGACTTCGACCCGGACCTCCAGCTCGGCGCGCGCCGCCTGGAGTGTCGCCGCCAGCCGCTTGTACTCCGTGACGTCGTGGGCCACATGCACGCTGCCGGTCATCTGACCGGCCCGGTCGCGCAGCGGACAGGTGGTCACCAGGAAGTCGCCGCCCAGCGTGGCCAGATGCTGCTCCAGCCGATGGACCCCGCCGTCGAGCAGGGTGTGCACGTGAGGGCACTCCGCCAGCGGCAAGTCGGCGCAGTGCAGCAGGCTGTGACAGGTGCGGCCGATAACCTCCGCGGGCTGGCAGCCCAACCGGGCCGCCATGGCCGCGTTGACGCGTTGGATGCGGTGCGTGCAGTCGATGACCGCCAGCAGGTCGGGCACGGCATCGAAGACCGACTGCCACCGGCTCTCGACATCCTGCAACTCCTGGCGCAGCGCGGCGCCGGTCAGCCGCAAGCTCTGCCATCGCGTGCGCGCCAGCTGAAACAACGCTGCCGCCACGCACAGGGCGGACACCCCGAGCAGGAACCAGTACACGCTGATGTGGGGCGAACCGGCCCCACCCACCCAGCCCGCGGGCAGCCAGGCCGCGGCCGGCCCGTTGCACGCGCCTGCAATCATACGACCGTCGCGCTTTTGCCGCCCTCGATACCGGTTCGCGCCGCCAGGCGCACCAGTTCGGCCACCGATTCGACCTCAAGCTTCGACATCACATTGGCCCGGTGCACCTTGACCGTCTTCTCGCTGATGCCCAGATCGCCTGCGATCTGCTTGTTCAGCCAGCCGCGCACCACCCGCTCGAACACCTCGTGCTCGCGGGCCGTCAAGCGCGCCACGCGTTCGCGTGCCTCGGCGACCCGCGCGTGCTGTTCGCGCTGGTCACGATCCTGCCGCAGGGCCTCGTCGACGCCCGCCAGCAGCGCCGCCTCGTCAAAGGGCTTGGTCAGAAAATTGACGGCCCCGGCCTTCATGGCCTGGACACTGGTCGGAATGTCGCCATGGCCCGTCATGAACACGATCGGCGGGTTCCACGCGCCAGTCTGCAGCCGTTCCTGCAGTTCCAGCCCGGAGATTCCGGGCATGCGGATGTCCAGCACCAGACAGGCGGCGGCAGCCGGTTCACGTGGCGCGTCCAGCAGGGCCTGCGCCGAAACAAATGTCCGCACCGCATGCCCCGCCGCCCGTAGCAGCCGTTCAAGGCCTTTGCGTACGGCGGGATCGTCGTCCACGACGTAAATGAGGGTAGGGAGTGCTTCCATGGCAACGGAACCGCGGGCCGCGCCACGCCGGGGCGCGTCGAGGGAGTTCAGCAGAGCCCCTGCGGCGCAACCCAGTATTCACGAACCGGCATTTGTATTATGCCACCGGCCTCCCAGCCAGCGCAAGCGCACACCTTCTCGGAACGAGGAATCTAGAACAGCCGTTTCTGGCGCTGGTACATCGGCAGGTACTGGTTCTCGAGCGACAGGATCAGGACCGCCATGGCGGTCGAGTAGGCGGGACCGGCGCGCTGGCCCTGGATCGTGTTGCCGGGCGGGAACGGCCAGTGTCCGTCGCCCGCCTGGTGGTCCAGCAGCACGTGCTGCATCCGCGGCATGTACTCGGTCCACGCCTCACCGCCAAGCTGAAACATGCCCTGCGTCAGGTAGAACGCGGCGAAATAGAAATAGCCGGCATAGTGCTCACCACCCCACGCCGGCGGGTACTTGCGCAGGAACTCCAGCGACTTGACCACGCGCAGGTCCTGCTGGCGCTCCAGCATGCTCTTGATCGACACCGCGACTCCCGTGGCTGTGGGCTCGGGAACCTGGCTGACCCCCGGCCGGTAGAGAAACCCGGCGGTCAGTTCCGGATCGTCGGGACTCAGGCGCGTCTCCACGTAGGCGCTGTTGACATAGCGCAGGGCCGCCTCGAACGCCTCCGGCTCGATGGCATAGCCACACTGGCGGGCCGCGTGCAACACCAGCAGTTGCCAGCAGGTCACCGAGACATCGCTCTCGTCCGTGTGCGGCGTGTACCGCCAGCCTCCCTGAGCCAGTTCGATGCGACGGACCTGCTGCGCTTCAAGAATCACCCGCAGGCTGCGGCGACACCATTCGGCCAGCGCCGCTTCGCGGACCGGATCGGCCGACATGCCCAGGTACGATAGGCCGAACAGGGTCGAAATCGCATGAATGTACATGCCGGACGGGTCGCCCTGGCCCAGGTAGCCGTCGGGCGCCATGCTGGCCAGGACGTAACCCATGGCAGCATCCAGGGTCTGGCCGTCGACGCCCTCGCCGGGCAGCGTGCCATGGGCCAGGAACGCCAGGCCGACCAGGCTGCTCACCGCGCTGCGGTAGCGCGGCTCGTCGGTCTCCCAGCTCCCGGCGTCCACCCCCTCGCGCGCCTGATGCGCCGCCAACCACCGCAACCCGCCGTCGACCGCGGCGCGGCGGCGGAGGACGCCGGTCTCGGCGGCGTCTTCGGCGGCGCCGAGCCGCGCGCACAGGCTCGCGGCCAGCATCAGCGAACAGCAACGGTCTCGTGTGTTCATGACATCACATCTCCGGCCGGACGGGCCTCACGGGCAGTCGTGCAACGTCAGTGCTGAGGATCGGCGAGCTTGCGAGCCGTATCCTCCGGCACTTGGTTGTGTGCCGTCTTGTCTCTTCTGATTCTCACATTCATTCGCTCTTCCTCGAAACGGAATGGTTCGTCCCTATCCGCTGATGCGCAAGGAGTCCTCGCCGCCCCCTGGGCTGCGGCGTTGCCAATCCACACCCCCTCGTATCCTGGGGCTTGGACCACAACCCGACCGTCGTAGGTCCGATACAAGACGCCGCCCAGTGGGAGTCCAATGGGGAACCAGACTTGTGTCCATGCGGTCTTGTGTTTCGACTCGAATCGGAACAGCCCATCTCCGAGAGCCGTTGCATCCCATGAGTCCGCGATCTCGGGTTGCCACGCCCCGTTGTTCGTCGGACTGTATGGCCCCCACGCCTCGAACGGCATGGGTTTCATCCAATTCACATGCTTCCACATCTCGAACGTGACATGCGCTGAGGCAAGCGCGGCACCGGTGTCGCGGTCGGTCACGATCACAGAACGCACAGGTTCTGACGGGAGCGTGACGCGGCTTGGCACGGCCAGCATGCCACAACCAGCCAAAAGCAGAGGCAGGCCGGTAAACGCGAAACATCTGATCGTCTTTGTCATCTTACACACCACATGGTATTAGCCCTCAGGAATAGCAGCGGTCGATACCATGGCGGCCGTTGCCATGCCTCAGAAAACGAGGTTTGACACGCTCTAGATTTCTCGGAACGAGAAATCTAGTACCGCAAAAAGTCCTTCATCGAATCGATCAACTCGCGGGTTAATTCCGGGTAATTCCGCAGGCCGCCCTCCTTACGTGCCTCCTTGGCTGCCTCTTCGGTCTGATCCAGCAACCAACGCAGCAGCGGATTGTCGGTCTCAGCAGCCTGTTTGTCGGCCAGGCGCGGCGGGCTGACCGCGCCGGCGAGCGGCGAGCGGACCAGCCGGTGCTGGTGCAGGCTCCACGCCAGGGCCTCGGGAAATTCACCCGTCCGGGGCTGCGGCTCGAGCCCTTCCAGAATCCCCAAGGTCGCGCGCCGCCGGGCATGCCGGAGCTGGCCCAGCAGGCGCTGCCGCGACGCCTCGGCATCCGTGCGCAACTCCCGGCTCCAGATCCCGTCCGGGCCGCCCCAGAAAGCCAGGGACCCCCCGGCGCGCATCTCGGTATCCGCCTGCAGACGCCGCTCCATGCCCGCCAGAGCTTTGGAAAGCGCGGCCAGCCCATAGGCGCGCTTGCGCAGTTCAACCTGCGAGGCCGTTGCGGGCAGCGCCAGTTTCGCGATCTCGACCCGCGTCTCAGCCAGTCCCCGCCGTAGGGTCTCCTGCAACTCGCCCGCGCCAGCCTTGGCCGCCGTGACGCTGAAGGCCGTCAAGGCGCCCTGGGCGGCGGCCAACTGCGTGCGATAGGCCGCCAGGTCGGGCGGCACCTGTTCGAGCAGCGCCTCACAAGCTTTCAGACTGCGAGCGGCCTGGTCGAGCGGCTCCGAGCGGGCCGCCAGCAGTTCCAGGCCGGCGTCCTTCGACTGGCTCACGAACTCCGCAGCCACGGCGGCCGGATCCGGTTGCGCGAGCAACGCCGTGGCGGTGGCCACGAAACGGCGCGTCTCGCCAAAAAGCGCCAGAATCGGGTAGTCCCGACTGACCGCACCGGCCGGCAGCGGATCCAGGCACTCCTGCAGGACGCGCTGCAGGGTCTGCAAGCCGCTCCGCAGCGTTTCGAGTTCCGCTCCCAGCCCTGCCGACGGCTGCCCTCCAGCCAGCGCCAGGGCTTCGAAGGCCGGTCGGCTGCGGGCCAGGTACCGGCCATAGGCTTCGCGCAGGCGCACCAGCATCTGCTCACGGGCCTCGGCGGCGGACGCCAGCGGCGCCAGGCACGCCACGTCCAGGGCCAGCAGGCGGGTGACGTGCTCCACGCGCTGTCCCACGACGCTCAGCGCATCCTGCGCCTGCGGCCGCGGATCGTCGCCGCCGCTGCTGCCCGAACCTTCCGCCAGCTTCGCCAGACCGAGTTCCGCAGCGGCCGCCGCCCGTACGGCCGCGCGCACCGCCGATTCCCATGCGGTCGTCGAGAACCGTTCGGCGGCATAGCCCACCAGCACGGACAGCGCCTCGCCATCGTTCGGCGCCCCGCGCAACGGCCGGAGCGCCGCCGCGGCCGAAGCCGGCACCGGCGCGTCCGCGGCCTCGCGCGATAGGTCGTTCCACGCGTTCGTCAGGGCCTGCAGACGCGCAGCGCCAGCGGCCCCGTCGGCCGCGGCGGCCTCGATCGCCACCACCCGGACGGCCAGACGGCGTTCGGCGGCGCCGATCCGCTCGTCGCGCAGCAGCTCGGACAACTCCCCGTCCCAGGCCAGCCACTGGCCGGACCGCGCCTCAGCTGCGGCTGCGGCCGCCACCGGCACCGGCGGGGCGAGCGCGGCGTCGCGCCATGCCGCACAGGCGATCGCATCGGGCGTCTCCACCGCGGCCAGGGACTCCTGGACCGCAAGGCCCGCGAACCGGGGCCAGAACGGCGCGTGCGGATTCCAGTCCAGCAGGCGCTGATCGGCGTCCAGCCAGTGCGCCGCCCGGCGCCGCCACTCCGCGGGCGCGGACGGATCCGCGGCGCGTTGCGCCAGCGCCTCGAAGACCGCGCGGTGACGCGCCTCCAGCCGGGCGCGCGCAGCGGCCTCGCGCACGAGCAGCGCGGGCAGGACCGGACGCAGGTCCGCGAGCAGCCGCGCCAGTTGTTCCGACACCGCTTCGCAGGAGGTCATGGCGCGGGCCAGCGAGCCGCGCGCCAGGTAGTAACCCGCGGTATTCAGATCCGCCTGGCGGGCCTCCAGGCTTGCGCGCGGGAGCCCCTCGGCGGTCTGGGCCAGCGTCACCACCTCCGCGCCCAGCTCCTGCAGCACCTCGAAGTACAGGGCCGCCCGGCGGGAGGTCGCCTGGCGGGCCACCCCCTCGGGCACGCCCAGGGCCGCGTACTTGGCAGCCGCCTGTTCGGCGGCATAGGCCGCCGCGAACGCCGGCTCGGACGCCAGGCGTGTCTCGACCTGCGCGATCAGTATGCGCTGCAGCAGGTCCCGTGCAAAAGCCCGCAGGATCTCGCGGTCCAGGCCGCCCACCGGCTCACGGTGGCCGGCCAACCAGGCGTCGGTCCAGCCGTCCGTGGCCGCCGCAATCGCAGCGTCGCGCTCCTTACCGAGCTTGTCGCGCGTGGCCCGCAACAGCTCCAGGGCCTGCTCGTCCGCGGGTGTCAGCTGGGGCGCCAGCTGAGGCCTGAACTGGCCGCCGACAATCTCGCCGGCCAGCGGATCGTCTGCGGCGGCCGCCTGGCCGCGGAAATCCTTGGCCGCCTGTACCGCCTGCTGCGCGCGCCGGCAGAGTCCGAGCAGCTCGGCGCTTCCGGCACCTTGCCGCACAACCTGGCCGGCAAAGCCCGCCAGCGCCTGCTGCAGGACGGTCCCGGCCCGCGCGTCGTCGGCCACCGCGACCTCGAACCGGGCCCGCAGATCCGCGATCTCGGACTGCATGCCGAACAGCCGGCCGGTCAGGTTCTTGAGCTGGCGCGCCTGAACCAGCGGCAGCAGCGTCTCGGTTGCCAGCTCCGCGAGCCAGTTCGTTGCAGCCGGCGGCTCGTTGGCGACCGGCGGCCCGAGCTCCCAGGCCGCCGACAGCACCCCGTGCCACGCGCGCAAGTCCTCCTTGTGGCGCGCCGCGTCGGTGAAGTGCGCCTCGCGCTCGAGGAACTGCAGCAACGCGGCGAGGTCGGGCGCATCGCCCACCGGCACGCCGGCCGCCCGCGCGCCGGCTGCCAGCCGTGCGGACAGCTCGGGCGCCAACGTGAGACCGCGCTCCGAACCCGTAGGGGGCTGCCGGTCCAACAGCACCAACCCCTCGCCGAACCAGCGCAGGGCCGCGAGTCGGCGGCGTTCGTTCTCGCCGCGGGTGAAGGCCGTCACCCGGATCCGCACCGTGCGCGACTCGCCGTCGTTGCCGCCCGAATCGCGCACCCGCAGCACGACCGCCAGCTCATCGCCAGGCGCCGCGGAGGTCTGCCCCAGATCGAAATCGGACGTGAGCTCGACACGGTTGCCGGGCTCCGACGCCAGTGGCAGGGCCGTTTCGCGGAACTCCGCGTCGGCATCGGCACCGGGATTGAGCTGGAAGCGCACGGCCGCCTCGACGATCGCCAGGTCGTCCTCAGCCAGGGCCCGCAGCGGGATCACCTCACCCGGCACGGCCACCAGGTCGGCGGCCGGCGTGTCCAGTCGCACCGTCGGACTCTGGTCCTCCAGCAGGCCGAAGCTGACGCCCGCGCGCTCCACGTTGGCAAAGCCGCGGGAGTTGGCCACGCGCACTTCCAGGTCGGTCTTCTCGGACAGCGTGAACGCGTAGCGGCCAGTGCGGGTGGCGTCGTCCCACGCCACGTCGGGGACCTCTTCGGCGCCGGCCAGGACCGTGCGCACGGTGACCGGCTGATCGGTCGTGAAGGACAGCTCAACCCGGCTGCCAACATACAGCCGCACGGGCCGCCGCGGGTTCTCGAGCTCCACGGGCGGCAGGCGCGTGTAGGCCGGTGGCACGGCACGGACGTGCAGCGCCACCAGCCGCGGCTGCGCCACGACCTCGACCACGTGCACCCCGGTCTCGGCATCGGCGCAGCGCAGGCGGTAGCTGAAGCTCGACTGCAACTCGCGCTGCGAAAAGAGGAACAGCTTCCGCCGCACGCGGTTGAGCTCACGGGCCGTACGCGGATCGACCCTCAAGTCCGCCTGCGCTCCGTCGGCCACGCTGATCAGGCAGCGTCCGGCGGTGGCCCCGGCCAGGTGGTAGGCCCAGGCCAGGAACGGCGGGATGCGACCCTGGATCTCGGCCTGGATCACCGCGTCGCCGCCCTGCCCCAGCACCAGGTTGCGCGGCGTCACCGCGATCTGCACGAAGCTCGGTTTGGGCAGGTTGGCGCGCGGCGCCACGAAACGCTGGAGCATCAGCGGCATCTGGTAACTGCGGGGAAGCATCAGCAACAGATAGAGGCCCAGCAACAGCACCAGGCCGCGAACCAGTCCGCGCAAGCGGGCGTCATGCACCAGCCGGACCGGGCGGATCGCGTGGCTCTGCCGTTCAGCCGCCTCGCGGAGCTGACGGAACAGCTCGTGTCCCACCGGGTTGTCGGTTGCCGACGGCGCCGACCGCAGGCTTTCGAGCGTCGCATAGCGCTCGTCGGCGCGATTCGGCAGCTGGGCCTCGAGATCGTAGGCCACCTGCCGGGCGGTCGGCCGCCGCAACAGCCAGTCCAGCACGCCCGCCAGCGCGGCCAGCGCAGCCATCCCGTGAACCACCCGGAACAGCCACAGGCGCGTGCCGACGGGCAGAAACAGGAAGCGGTCCAGGTGCATGGCCAGCAGCGCGGCGCCGAGGTAGATGATCAGCGTGCCACACACCACGCGGTACAGCCGGTAGCGGAGCCGGCGCCGGTAGAAAACGCGCAGCACGCCGGCCACCGATTCGGGAAGATGTTCGACGCGAAAGGCCATTACACCAACCCCACCAGTTTGCGCCAGACCCACTCGACGGTCAGCATCACGACCAGGAACGCGAGCACGAGGCCCATGTCCCAGAGGCGCCACAGCCGCTCCTGCTTCTCGACCCGCTCCTTGGGCAGGATACCGGCAAAGCAGCCGCGAACTTCGTCAACGCTCGCCGGGCGGCCGCCGCTGGCGTCGGCCAGCGTCGTCAGGAAGGCCGTGTCGCGCGCCAGAAACCCGAGTTCCGGATTGTCCTCCACCACCCGCACGGGACGCGTCGCGGTCTCCGGCCGGTCGCGCAGCCGGAAACGGACGTCACGGGCCGGCAGGTTCGCGAAGACCGCGCGGCTCAGCAGCGCCTCCGGCCGGTCGCGCGTCACCTCCGCCGTGGCCACCACGCCGTCCTCGGCCACCGCCTCCACGAACGCGTTGGTGCGCCCGCCGGGAACCAGCACCTGCAGCGCGTCGCGGTCCGACAGCGTGTGGCGTTCCAGCAGCAGCGCCGGCTCGCCGCCCTCCCCGGCCACCCGCCGGTCGCCCGCGACGGCCCAGGTCACCAGGTTCAGATAGATGGCGGCATGGTCCTCCAGCAGCCCGGGGTTCAGCCGCTGCCACAGGCGGTCACTGTCCAGCAGCAGGACCTTGCCCTGCCCGGCGTAGCGCACACTGATGAGCGGCTCGCCGCCCGGAGCGGCGAGTAGCAGCGGCTGGGTATCGGTCCGCAGGCGCGGCACACCCTCCTCGCCAGCAGCGGGCAGCGCGGCCCCCAGGCGGCGGGTGACCGGGTGAACACCACCGGTATGCGTCACGCAGATCCGGCCGAGCGGATCGGCGGGCGCGGCGGCGGGTACGGCGGCAGACCGCGGCAGAACAGGCAGCAGCGACTCGCGCAGGTCTCCCCCGCCGGGCAGCACATCCGGCCCGCCCGAACCCAGCAGGCACAGGGTCCGGCCCTGCTCGCGCACGAAGGCCTGTACCGCCAGCCACTCGTCGGCCGTCAACAGGTCCGGTGGCAGCTCGCCGAGCACCAGCAGGTCATACATGGCCAGGGACTCGCGGTCCTGCGGCCAGGCGCCCGCACGGGATCCGCGCAGCAGCCGGCCGCCCTCCTGCACCGATACGATGATCGAATTCAGGTCGATGTAATCCAACCGCTGCAGGATGTTCAGGGCGAAGCGCGTCTCCCAGCGCGGCTTGCCGTCCAGCAGCAGCACGCGCACCTTCTCGGCCCGCACGTCGACCACGAAATCGGCCGCGTTGTTCTGGCTGGGAAAGATTTCCGCGGCCGACGGGGCCACGTGGACCGTGTAGCGGGCCGGGCCGAGCGCGGCGGGCACGAACCGCAGGGTCACCTGCTGCTCGCCACGGGATCCGAGCCGGACGCTCTCGCCCGCGACGACGGCCCCCTCCCGGCGAATCTCGACCCGCACGTCGGCGGCCGCCGGCAGCGCCGTCTTCAGGTGCACGTGCACCGGCACGGCGACGTCCCGCACGGCAAATGGCGGGGCCAGCACGTCCAGGACCGCCACGTCGGCCGGCTCGTCCGCCGCGCCGAACCCGACGGTAGTGATCGGCACCTGTTTCTGCGCGGCCAGGCGGGCGGTGGCGGCGGCCGTGCCGCCCGCGCGCTGGCAGCCGTCGCTCAGCACCACCACGGCGGTCAGCGGAAACGGCGATTCCTCGCCCAGCAGGGCCTCGATCTGCCCGCTCAGGTCGGTCACGCCGGGAACCGGCGTCAGCGACCGGGGATCCAGGTCGGCCAGCATCTGTGTGGTGCCGGACATCAGGCGCCGGCACTGCAGCCCCTGGCGCGGCACGAGCGCCGGCAGCACGGGCTGAAGCCCGGCCAGGCTCTGCGCCAGCAGTTCCAGGCGGGTCTGGCCGCGCACGCGTTCGGCCATCGCGGCCAGGGCCGGCTGGCCTGCAGCCAGCGCGCGCGCATCGGCCGCCGCCTGCACACCCAGCAGGCGCGCGCGCAGCTGCGCCAGACGGCGGTCATAGGTTTCATAGGTGCGCGCCCCGGGATTACGGGTGCCGCTGAAGAAGGCCTTGAGCCCCTCCTGCAGCCCCGGGATCTCGGTGCCGGCCTCGACCAGTTGGCGGCGCTCGTCATCGTGCAGACCAGCGGCACTCCGAACCTGCTCATCGCAGGCGGTGAACAACGCCTGGATGCGTTCGGACTCGGCCTCCGCGGCGGCCCAGAAACGGTCCTGGGTCCGGTCTGCGCCCTGGGCGTGGCGCTGGAACAGACGCAGGCGCTCCTGCGCCTCGGCGAGCCGGCCGGCGATCTCGTGGCAGGTCTGCGCAACGTCGCCACGGGTGTCGTACAGGGCGCGGTGCCAGCGCAGGGCCTCGGCGTCGCCGAGCCGCGTGTCGCGGGCCGACATGCTCTGCGAGTCGTCCAGCAGCAGCACCACGCGGCCGGGATAGGTCAGAATGCGCCGCCACAACAGACTGGGCCGGAAGGCCAGGAAGACCAGGCCGGCCAGCAGCACGCCGCGCAGAACCAGCAGTCCGACCGCGTGCAGGCGGGCCAGGGCGCGCCCCTGCGCCCGGTAGAGGAACCAGCCCGCCGCCAGGGCCAGCGGCAGGAACAGCAGCAGCCACCCCGGCGACAGGGCCGCGGCAAAGAGCAGTTCCAACTCGGTTGTGCGTATCGGTTGCATCACATCCGATTCGGGTCAGAGGAATCGTCGCTGCATCAGCATCTCGCCCAGCAGCAGAGCCAGGACGCCCACGATGACGCCCGGGTGCCACTCGGCGCCCCGATACCTGGCTTCCAGCAACGCGTGCAGCTGTTCCCAGTTGCCGGCCTGCGCCAACTCCAGTTGTACCATTACGCGCTCGCGGCGGTCCGGCGACAGCGGCGTCAGATCCGAATCGACGCGCGCCCCCTGCACGCCGAACCAGACGCGGGTATGGCGCTCCCGCCAGCTCAACAAAAGGGATCCCAGTCCGCTCCGCGTGACGCCCTCCAGCCAGGTCACCACCGGACCGGCCGGCGCGTCCTGCGGCTGCAGCGCCACCGGTTCGAGGCCCGGCATCTCGAACTGCACCGCGGCCGGCGGATCGCCGGCTTCGAGGCGCAGCCGGATCGGTTCGGCCAGTCCAACCGTCCGCGGGTAGAGGCGGCCGGAGGCGGTCTCACTGAACAGGTTCACCAGCACCGGATAGGCGAACTCGCGCACCAGCAGATTGTTGTTGCGGCTGTTGAGTCCGGCCCCCATGAGAACCACGGCGCCAAGCTCGGAACGCGCCCGCACCACGAATGGCTGGCCGTCGGCAAACTCCGCCAACACAACGGCCCCGGCTGCCGGATCACCGAGTTCGACCCAGGTGTAGAGCCGCAACCGGCCGATATCGCCGTCGTCGGCCGTTTCGAACGCCCGCAGGGCCGGCGCCTTGAAGCCCGCGCGTCCGAGGGTCCGGTAGCGCTCGCCGCCCAGCAGTTCGCGCCGGGCGCCGAGCAGACGGGCCGGCAGCAGGCCGGCCTCGCCGAGCAGGTCGTTCCACCGCGCCAGGTCCACCGTCTCGTCGGGCGCCAGCAGCAGCCCGCCGCCGCACCGCACGTAGTCCTGCAGCTGGCGGGCCAGCCGGGGCGTCAGGATCGTCCCGCCGTCCAGCAGCACCACGTCGGTCCCGGCCGGAATCCCGTCGGCCAGGTCGTCCTCCAGCAGCACCGTTCGGAAGACGCCGGACGGCCCGCGTGCGCCGGACTCGCGCGGACGCGCCAGGACGTTCGCGGCAACCTCCAGGAATCCCCAGGCCGAGGTGAACTTGCCGGTCCGCGAGGGGTCGCGCAGGACGCCCACCGTCAGGGTGTCAACCACCTCGAGGCCGGCCGACAGGGCGTTGTCGAAATCGAGCCCATCGGCGGGCAGCCGCACCGTGACCGAATGGGATCCCGCCTGCGTCGGCGTCACCTCGACGGAAACCCAGGTCTCCTGCCCGGGCAGCAGCGCCACCGGTTCGCGGGCCTGGAAGGCGCCGTCGACGAGCACCTCCAGTTCGACGCCCTCGACCGGTTCGCGCCCGTAATGGCGCACCCGCACGAAGGCCCGGCAGGGGTGGCCCGCCAGGACCTGGGTGTGGCTCAGTTCGAGGCGTTCAACCGCCAGGTTGTCGACCTCCGGGCGCCGCGGGCAGATCCAGTAGGCGCGGCACGTCCCATCCGACGGCCAGGGGGCCTGCGCCACGTCCTTCCAGGTTGTCGCCTGGTCGTCGGTCACGAGGTAGATCTCCGTCTCGCGCCCGGCCGCGCGCGCGGCCACCAGGGCCAGCGCCGGGGCCAGGGCGGCGGCGGCTTCGACCGGCGCCAGCGCCGCGATGACGGCCTGGCTGGCGGCCGGCGTGTCGATTGCCTGGTCGTCCACCACCCAGCGTGGCGGACCGCCGAGTTGCAGCAGCGACCAGCGCTCGCCGCGGCCCCAGGTGCCGACCAGCGCCGTGAGGGTCGTGCGTGCCTGGTCCCACGTCCGCGCGCCTTCGGCGCCGGCCAGCATGCTGTAGGAGGCATCCACCACCACGATCCGGTGGACCGTCCCGCCGCCGCCGGCGCCGCGTACGGTCTGCGAAAGCGGACGCGCGAAGGCCAGCACCAGCGCCAGCACGGCCAGGGTGCGCAGCGCCAGCAGAATGAGTTGGTCGAGATTGAGACGCTTGCGAAGGCGCGCCAGAGCCCGCTCGAGAATATAGGTGGCTCCCCACGCGATGCGCAGCGCGCGGAACCGGATCAGGTAGTAGACGATCACCGGGATGGCGCCCAGCAGCAGCGCGATCAACAGGCCTGGGTTTGCAAAACTCATCGTTTGCCCACCAGTCCCTCGCGAAAGGCCATGTATTCCGACAACGCCGTCTCCACGTGCTCGTCACTGCGCAGGCTGACGAAGTGGAGGTCGTACCGCGCCGCCCACCGCCGCCACTCGGCCATCCAGGCCTGGTACTCCTCGCGATAGATCCGGCGCAGCGACACGGTGTCCAGACGATGGCGGACGCCGGGCTGTTCGCGGTCCTGAAACTGGACCCAGCGGCTGAACGGAAAATCCTCCTCGACCGGATCGCGCACCTGGCAGAGCAGCACCTCATGGCCCTGCGCCTGCAGGCGCGCCAGCTGGCGCTGGACGGGCGCCGGATCAAACATCAGGTCGGACACGACCACGATCAGCCCCCGGCGTTCGGCGCGCTCGAGAATCGCCTGCAGCACCCCCGCCAGGCTGTCCGGCCCCCCGGCCGCACGCGTGGCCAGGGCTTGCAGAATCCGCACCAGGTGCTGATCGACCGAGCGGGCCGGCAGCCAGACAGTCTCGTCCGCCACCGTCAGCACCAGTCCCACCGCGTCGCGCTGCCGCAGCACCAGATAGGCCAGGCTGGCCGCGATCCGCGCCGCCACCAGGTACAGGCTCGGGCCACCCGACTCCTGCAGCATGCTGGCGCTGCGATCGACCACCAGGCGGACGCCCAGCGCCGTGTCCTCGATGTAGCGCTTGACGAAGTACTTCTCGTGGCGCGCGGAGACCTTCCAATCGATGTGCCGCAGCGGATCGCCCGCCTGGTAGATCTTGTGATGGTCGAACTCCGTGCTGACGCCCTTGCGCCGGCTGCGGTGGGCGCCCTGCAGGAACCCCTCGGCCACCCGCCGCGCGAACAGCTCGAGATGCTTGAGCGCATCGCGCGCCGCGGGCGTGAGGATCTCCTCCAACCGGTAGGTGGACGGCAACGGCATCGGCGGGGTCTCGGGCAGTGGCGGGCTCAGGATCCGGCGTCGGCCGGCGAGGGCACCGTGGACAGCAGGTTCTCGATCACCGTGTCGGACGACACGTTTTCGGCGATCGCCGCATAGTTCACGATGATACGGTGGCGCAGCACCGGCTTGGCCACGGCGCGGATGTCGGCGGTCGTGGCGTGCGACCGCCCGTCGAAGAAGGCGTGGGCCTTGGCGCCGAGGATCAGGTTCTGGCAGGCGCGCGGGCCCGCGCCCCAGGCCACCCACTCACGGGCGTAGGGCGCGCAGTCGGCCTGCGTCACGCGGCTGGCCCGCACCAGGCGCACGGCATAGTCGTACAGATCCTCGCGCACCAGCACCTCGCGCACGATGCGCTGGTACTTCAGGATGTCCTGGCCGTCGATCACCGTGCGGGGCGGATCGTCGTAGTTGGTCGTGGTGCGCTTCAGCACCTCGATCTCCTCGTTCTTCTTCGGGTAATCCACCACCAGTTTGTACATGAAGCGGTCCAACTGGGCCTCGGGCAGGTTGTAGGTGCCCTCCTGCTCGATCGGGTTCTGCGTGGCCAGCACGAAGAACGGCAGTTCCAGCGGGTACTTCGTGTTCCCGACCGTCACCTGGCGCTCCTGCATCGCTTCCAGCAGCGCGGCCTGGGTCTTGGGCGGGGTGCGGTTGATCTCGTCGGCCAGGACCAGATTGGCGAAGATCGGCCCGCGCACATAGACGAACTCCTTGTGGCCGGTCTGCGGGTTCTCCTGGATGATCTCCGTGCCGGTGATGTCGGACGGCATCAGGTCGGGCGTGAACTGCACGCGGCGAAAGGCGATGCCGATCGTGCGCGAGATGGTCGAGACCAACAGCGTCTTGGCCAGCCCCGGCACACCCATCAGCAGGGCGTGGCTCTGGCAGAAAATGCACTGCAGCGTGAGGTCTACCAGTTCCTCCTGCCCGACGATGACCTTGTGAATCTCGGCCTTGACCCGCCGGATGATCTCGCGGAACTCGTTGGCCACGTCCTGTGTGATTGCCTCGGAACCCATTGCCTCTGCCCCTTCCTCACCGAACCGGCGCTAACCGTCGCCGGTCTTGCGCCCGTCCACATAGATCTCCTCAGTCAACCGCCGACCATCCACACCGTAGGCACGCACGCGTCCGTGCAGCCGCCCCTGACGGTAGGGCTTGCGCCAGACCACCGCGCCGGTGCGGGTGTAGACGACCTCCTCGCCCGACAGCTGGTCCGCCCGCCACGGGCGCCGGCGGTGCAGTTCGCCGCTGTCGAAATACTCCCGCTCGCAACCGTGCTTGAGCCCGGCGCGATAGGGTGTGGCGCGCAGCAGGACGCCCTGTTCGGAGTAGGCGCGCTGCCAGCCATGCTCCCGGCCCCGGTACAGACGCGTCACGCACTTCGGCCGGCCGTCGGGATAGTAAGCGATTGCGGTGCCCGTGACAGCTCCATTCTCATAGGGCACCACGAACTGCAGCGTGCCGGTCTCGCCGTAGATGCGGCGCTCCCCGTGTGGCACGCCGCGCCGGAAGGGAATGGTCTCAATCAACCGCCCCTGTTCGTCGCGCCGTTCGAGCGGCCCATTCCAGGGCACCCGACTCACGCCACCGGTCGCCGCGAAGCCGGCGGGCGCGCCATCGGGTCCGTTCCAGTCGACGGCCGCCTTCGGGCGCAGCGTACCGCACCCGCCGCCCAGCAGCCCGGCCATCAGCAGCCCGGCCCAGGCCGCGCCGCAAGGCACGCGACGCGCCGCACGACCGCCGGCGGGCCGCCGGCGTCCATGGAATCGCGGGGTAGAAAACACGACGCGCATCGGTTGCGGTTGGTTCTGCGGGCGCTACTTCTGCATCCGGTACAGGCCGTTCAGCGGGCTGCTGACCCACAGGGCGCCGGCCCTGGTTTCGCAAAACGATGTCACCGCCTGGGGCGTGTCAATCGCCACGTCCCAGCTCTTGCCGTTCCAGCGGCGCAAGCCGCCGCCATGCTGGGAGCTGACCCAGACGCCCCCGTCAGAGGTCGTGCGCAGCACGCTGATCGACCCCTCGTCCTTCAGGTCGTTGAACCACGCCTTGCCGTCGTACCGCCAGATGCCGTTCTGCGATGTGGCCAGCCAGAAGTTCCCGGCCTTGTCCTCGGCCACCGAGAGGATGGCGCTCTTCTCGCCGCCACACATCGAGGTCCACTTCTGGCCGTCGTACAGGCTGGCGCCGCGTCCCCACGTGCCGCACCACACCCGCCGCTGGCTGTCCAGCGCCACGCACGTCACGTCAAGGCCGGAGAGATGATGCGCGGCCGCAGCCAGGTCCCTGGCCGGGTCGACGCGAAAAACCCCGTTGCCCTCGACGCTGATCCAGAGCGAACCGTCCGCCAGCCGGACCATGTCGGTGCACTGCATACCCTCGAATTTCGCGACCGGTTTCCAGGCGCGGTCGGCATACTGGAACACGGTATTGCGTTCGGTCGACAGGTGTTTGCCGATCGCCCAAACCGTGTTGGATGCCACGCGCACCAGCGGCGCAACCGAATGGCCGGGCAGGGTCTCGACCCATGCGGTCCCGTCGATCAGGCCGCATCCGTTGCCGTGGCCGAGCAGGTACTGTCCGGGGCCGCAGGCCAGGACGTCCCAGGCGCGCAGGTTGCGCACCGCGCCCTTGGCGTCCTTCAGGGGCGCGAAGGTGCCGTCGCGCCAGCGGGTCACGCCCGCGAGCGTGCCGACCCAGAGCGACCCGTCGGGCAGCTCCTTCAGAAACTGGATTTCGTTGGACGGCAGCCCGGGGTCGGTCTCGCGGGTCACCGCCACCCACCCATCCGCCGCCACCGCGCCCTGCGCCGCCAGCGCCACCGCGAACCAGAGCCCGGCCCAGGCTTGCCGGTTACGGTTCCCCATTCGGCACTCATTTCCGGCTTTCATAGTCCTCCTTCGAAACAGGGTCGCCTTCGTACCAGTACCGGGTTCGCACGAGCTTGCCCTGCTCATCATACTCCGTCTCGGCCCCGTGCTTAAGATCGTTCCGGAAGGGGGTCTCACGCCGGCGCGCCCCGTTCATGTGGAACTCCTTGACCTCGCCAGAGACCTGTCCGGCCACATAGGTCACCACGCGCTGGGGCTTGCCGCTCGCGGGCCAGAAGTCGGTCACGACGCCATGCCACTTGCCGTGCTTCATGGCGCCTTCGCGTGTCAGCTTGCCGTCCGGCGCAAACGTGCGCGCCGGGCCATCCCCCTGCCCGTCTACAAAGGTGGTCTCGGACCGCACGGTGCCGTCGGGATAGAAGCTTGTGCGCAGGCCCTGCTGCCGGCCCTGCACCCAGGCGAACTCGACCTGCCGGGCGTAGACCTCAGTGTCGTAGTGCCGCTCCGGACCGTCCTTGACGCCCTGCTTCCAGGTGACCGTGCGCACCGGCTTGCGGGCGGACGCGTTCGCAAAGAACAGCTCGACCCCGTCCGGCTGGCCCGCGGCGTTGACCGGTACGACGCTCTCGACGTACGGCTCCAGCCGGTCGCTGCTGCTGTTGTGCCCGAAATCGAAGTAGTTGCCCAGCATCACGCGGAGCTTGTACCCGGCCGACAGATTGGCCAGGTGCGGCGCGATTACGTCGCGCACCCGCGCCGGCACGGCGTCGAGCGTGCTGACCTCCAACGGCCTGCGGTCGCCCTCCTCGTCCTGTGCCCGTGCACCGCAGACCAGGAGCAGCGCCGTGGCCATGACGCGCCCCGCGCGCCCGGGTCGGCCTCTCCGCATCACGCTTGCGCCAGCCATGGCCATTGCTGACTCCACCTACTTGCCCCGGCCGTAAAATACCCGGAATCCATGCGCCGGCACATACACGCTCGGCCCATACGTCTCGAGGCCGCCCTTGGCTGCCGCCTGGAACACCACGCCGTGGTCTTCGATGTCTTCGAGCACGACGCGGTGGTCGCCCTGCTGACGCAGCTTCGCGGCGCCCCAGTCGCTGGCGGCCGGGAAGTCCGGCACCGCGATGCGCGCGGTGGCATCCGTGATGGCCCAGGCGTTCGGCCCGCCAAAGAGCGCGCCCGGATCGAGCACGTACAGTTGCTCCCGCACCGCCTGATCGCGCTCGTTGGCCACCACGATCAGGACCTGCCAGGCGCGGTCGCTGCCCGGCACGGGCCGCCGGTAGAGGCCGAGGTAGAGGCCCGCGGTCGGGTCGTCCTCGAGGGCGAAGGCGTCGCCCCGCGTGAAGGTCTCGCCGAAGCGCGCCAGCCTCTGCGTGCGCCAGTAGGGCACGAACTCGGTGCGTCCGTCGCCTTCGAAGTACCCGAACTCCCGCAGGCGTGCCAGCAACGCCGGCAGATCGCCGCGGTGCGCCAGCCGGGAGGCGTCGAGTCCGGCGTCGTGGAGCAAGGCCCGCGCGATGAGCACGCGGTCGGTCGCACGCGCCATGCCGGGCGTGATCAGGCTGCCGGAGTTGGAGCGCAGGAGCATGGGCACACCGGTGTGGGTGGCGGCCAGGTACCGGAAGAGCCCCATGGGATAGGTCCGCACGTGATCCTGTTGGGCGGAGAGGGCGTCGCCGCCCGCCACGCCGGCCAGCACGCCACGCGTGGCGTAGGCCTCGTACAGCGTGGCCGCATCGGCCCTCACCAGGTCGAGCGGTGCCGCGACCGCCAGGCGCGACTTCAGGGTCAGCGGCGGCACCTCGCCGGGAGCCCCGGCTGCGACGGGCTGGTTCAGCCACACCTCGCTTCGAAACGTGGGCGGCCGCCGGGCGGCCGGGTGGGTCAGCAGCATGAACGCGACCTTGCGGGGTCCGCCGGAGGTGCCGGTGCGGTTCTGGAACAGGACCCGCCACGTGACCTGCCCCTCCCGGTCGCGCGTGAGCGTCAGGGTTGACGCCGCGGGATCGCAGGTCCAACCCGCCGGATCGCTCAGCCACGTGAACCCGCGGTCGCCGCTGCCCACGAACAGGTGCGGCACCACGCCCGGCAGGGCGCGCGCGCCTTCGCGGACCCCGTGGCTGGCATCCACGGCGGCGTTGCCCCACGCCAACCCCTCGCCCTCCGGCACGGCGCAGTCGGCCGGGGCGGCGGCCTGCAGCGGCTCGCGCACCGGCGCACCCGCCACAACCGTGTCGATTGCGCCCAGCAGGTCGAATACCAGCGCGATGGAATCGACGCTCCGGCTGCCGGTGTCGTAGGCCAGCGTGCCGCGGAGGGCGCCGTCGCGGGTGTAGCGCAGGTCGAGGTCCAACCGCACCGTTTCGGCCTGCAGGCTGGCGGTGCAGGCGACCGCGCCATCCGTGAGCCGCAGCTTGGCCGGCTGGGTCACCTGCAGTGCCAGCGGCGTGCCGCCGGCCAGGACCTCGAGCCGCGCGGGTGTGCGAAGCTGCGGTCCGCGGCCGAACGCCGCGAGGCTCGTGTTCGTGACGCCCGTGGCGCCCGGCGCCGCGGGCGGCCGTTCAGCCGGATCGGCCGCGATCTCAATCTGTTCAGGCAGCCCGATCGCGCCGACCGTCAGGGCTAATCGCCCCACCACGACCCGCTGGCCGCTCAGCTCGACCGTCGGCAGTTCCGCCGCGAGCGCCCGCAGGCTTGGCAGCGCCAGGGCCGCACCGATCGCCAGCCGCATCCCCAGTTTGTCAATCTTCCGCATGGATCGTCTTCCCCGAGCGCCCGCGCCGCAGGTTCAGCGCGCCGGCTCGCTGCGTTCCGCATAAAGGACCCGGAAGTCATGGTACGGCACATGGACTGGACCGTATGCTTCACCGGCTCCGGGGGTCTTGGCAACCACGTCGCCGCTTTCGAGGTCCATCAGCACCGTGTCGTCCCGGCCGCCGCCGCCGACCTGCGCCCACCAGGCGGCCAGTTCCGGCGGCACCGCCGCCTGCGCCCGCACGGCCCCGGCCTTGAGCGTGTTCGGTCCGCCCAGAATGCGCGCCGCGTCCGTCAGCGTCAACGTCTCCTGCACGTCGCCGGCAGTCTCGTTCACGATCACGAAGAGGGCCTTGACCCCCGCGCGGCCGCCGTCCAACCGGTGGCGGAAGACCGTCACGTGGGCGCGCCCGGCCAGTTGCTCCAGGATGCCCCGCGCCGGCGGCGGCGCGCCCGCACCGTAGCGAACCACCGGGTTGGGACGCCAGTAGGGCAACATCTCGCAACCGGTCTCATCGAAGAAGCCGAACTCCTGCAGCCGTTTGAGCAGACGCCCGACCTGTTCCACCTGCTGCACCGAGCCGTGCGGCCCCTGGCGCGTCAGGCCGATCTCGTGCGCCAGGCAGCGACCGAGCAACTGCCGTTCAATGCGCGGGTCGTCGCCGGCGCGCAGCCCGGCCGAGTTGTCGGGCGCCAGGTGCGTGACCAGACCGCTCCAGTTGTGGGCCAGGTAGCGGTAGAGACTGGCCGGGAACTGGGTCATCACGTCGAGTTCGTAGCTGCGCGGCGCCGAGCCGCACTCCTCCACGAGCATCGTATCCCATCCGAAGGAACCGAAGAGGGTGGCGGCGTTGTTGGCCCAGAAGGAGTTGCGCAGCGGCAGGCCCTGCTCCTTGAAGACCCGGGCCAGCCGCTTGAACATATTGCGCTGGTATTCACTGAGGAATCCGTCCTGCCAGCCGAGTTCGTCGGCGCGTACCTCCGCGGGTGGACGGGCGTAGGCCGTGCCCTCGGACAGGTTGGCGGTGCGGGCCAGCGGCCAGGTCTCGTCCCACCACCAGCCGTGCCGGCGGCCGACGCGCAGGTGGCGCTCCAGGTAGTGCGGGAACTTGTCCTCGTAGTAGCGCTCGAAGGTGTCGAAACCCGCGTGCTGAAAATCGTTCCACTTGATCGCCTCGCGCTTCTCCTTGCTGAAGCTCTTCAGCTCCTCCTCCGTGTAGGGCCGGGGCGGCGCGTCGACCGTCAGGGGGCCCATCTGGTAGTAGCGCCAGTAGGACGGTCCTTCCGGCACCCAGGCTTGGAGTTGCTCGGGCGTGGCCTGGCGCAGGCCGGAGAGCAGGCCGGCCATCACGGCGGCCTTGCCGCGCAGGGTCGCGTCGTCGATCGAGGCGGGAGTCAACCGCATGCCCGGATACTCGTCGGCCCAGACTTCGCCGCGGTGCAGCCAGGCCAGGGTCCGCGCGTCCGCGGGCTTGGGCTTGTCGGGGTGCGTCAGCAGGTGGAAGACGATGCGTCGCGCGCCTTTGACGCGCGTCTCCTGGCTGACGAACTTGACCCGCCAGGTGACTTCGCCGCCGCGGTTGCGTTCGAGGGTCATGCTGGAGCTGTCGCGGCCAAGGCTCCAGTTGCGGTCGCTATCGCAGAACCAGGTGAAGCCGCGGTCGCCGCTGCCGAACCACAACCAGGGGATGAAGTGCGAGTAGTAGAGGTCCGGCAGCACGGTCGCCGTGCTGTCCCACACGACGCCCTCGCCGCCGGGCAGGCTACACTCCCAGACGTCCGCCGCCGCCATGCCGCCGCCCTTGTTGGCGGTCAGCTTCAGGTCCACCAGGCCCGCGATGTCCATGACCATCTCGAGCGCCTGTACCGTCACCTCGCGGTCGCCGCCGTAATCGAGCGTGCAGCGTAGCGCCCCGTCGCAATCGTAACGCGCGAGCAGTTTCACCGGCAGCTCGCCGAGTGTCAGTTCGGCGGCATATTCGAACTCGCTCTGACCCGCGCGCACAAGCGTGGCCGGCTTGATCACCCGGGCGGCCACGCGTTGCCCGCCGATCACGGCCTCCAGTCGCAGCGGCGCCCGCAGTTGCGGCCCGCGGCCCAGGGCGACCAACTGCGGGTCGGGCGGCGGCGTCGGCGCGTCACGCGCCTCGAGGGGCAGTTCGCGCGGGTCGGCCTTGATCGTGATCTGGGCCGGCAGACCCGAGGCGTCGACGGCCATGCGATGCTTGAGCGTCTCGAAGCCGTCGGGGAGCCGGGCAATGGGCGTGAAGGGCTCCCAGACCACGTCGTTGGTGCCTGCGGCGCTGTACATGAACTCCCAGGTCTGAAACTGGAACGGCTCGGGGTTGCGCTCCCCGACCACCCGCTTCTGTGCGTCAAACAGCAGCAGCGAGACCTTATACCACTCCTGGTCGATCAACCCGGGCAGATCCGCCTGCAGCACGGCCATGCCGCCGGCGAAGGGCGCACGCACCTCGGCCACAACCTCCTCGCCCGGGGTGTTGCGCAGGACCGTCAGCTTGGCTTCGGTGGCACGCAGCACCTCCTCCGGCGCGCCGTGTACCTTGGCGTCGACCTGGGCGGCGATGCGCCGATTGTAGGCGGAGACGGAATAGGAGAACTCGAACTCGCGACGTGGCGGCCGCATCTGTTCGATCACGCCGATGCGCCGGTCCCAGAAGGTGATGCGCTCCTCGCCACGGGTCGTTACGCCGCCATCCATGGAATGGAACTTGATCAGCCGCGTACGAAAAAGGCTCTTGGCTGGTTGCCCGCCGCTGCGCACGTCGAACCACAGCACGTTGCCGTCGGTCGTGATCCCGGGGAAGGTCTTGCGCAACCGCAGCTTCCGCACCTCGCCGGGCCGTAACTCCAGCAGCCCCTCCTTCAGTTCGGGCACGTCGTAGCTGGAGTAGATCATGCCGTTCTGGCTCTCGACGAAAAACCCGAGCCGCACGGTCTCGGAGCGGGCATTGTGGTTCTTGACCGTCAGCCGCAGGTCGACCACGTCTTCCAGGATGGGCCCCAGATCGTTGACCTGGAAACTGGGCGCCTGGGAGTCGAGCACCAGGCGGGTCTTGGTGGTGTTCCAGCAGTGGTTGTCCGAGGCGTTGAAGAAGGCGCCCTGACCGCCGATGCCGCGCACGAACCAGGCGCGAAACGCGGTGCCGTTCACAGGCGGCAGTTTCACGACGGGTTGGCCCTGCGCGTCCTTCCCGGCATAGTTGCCGACCACCAGCGCCTCTAACGGGATCGCGAACTCAAGCACCCAGCGCTGACCGGTCACGCCGCTGCGCACCTGGGCCCGCGATTTCCAGGCGTTGTCCTCGCCGAGGTTGATGCTCCAGTAGAGGTCGGCCACGGTCGCATAGGGGTTGGCGAACCACTTGAAGAGCCCCAGCTTGAAGCCCGCGGCCAGGTCGTCGTACGGCCGCAGTTCGAGTTCGATGTGGTCGTCCCAGATCAGGCCATAGAGCGGGTGGTGGGTCACGTCCGGAAACCGGCCGCGCGAACGCAGCCACGAGTTCTCCGGATAAACGGGCGAGACGTAGGCGATGTAGAGGTGCTGGTCGTCATAGGCGCCGTAAAGCTGCAGTTGGGTCTGGATCGGGGCCAGAAAGTAGAACTTGGCCTGGGCATAGTCATACCAGAAGGCTGAGAGGGCCGAGGCATCCTCCCACTCCCCTTCATCCATCACGCCGTCGATGGTCGGCGGGTGTCGGGTCATCGGCAGCCGCAACACGGGCGTATCGAAGCGCGCCACCTCGCCGTAGGAGGTCGGGCTCTCGGCGGCGCGCAGTTCGTCGCGGAACCCGCCGCACAGCACCGCCAGCAGCAGCGCGCCCCAACCCAACTGTTTGATCCCGCGCATCCAGCCTCCCTGACCACACACCGTTCCACCCGCGGCCTGAGTACCTGCGGTCGCAAACCATGTGATGCAACGTCCACTCGCCTCGTCGTCGTCCTCGTCCTTCGAGCTCCCCCCGCGTGGCCACCAGCAATCCCACCTGTTAAAGCGTCAAGCAAGTCTCATGCCCAGACGCCGAACAGCTTGGGAGACTGTCGGACATAAACCACGAACGTTGCTCCGCCTGATCGATCGGGCCCCTTCCTGTGCCTGATCCTTCGTGCGCTTCCGTGGTGAAGATTGTTCGACATCCAGCCGAACGGAACCGATCGCAACCCGCGTGCGTGTTGGCGTACGCAGCTTCCGTCGAGTCGGCATGCACAGTGCCATGAGCGGTCGGCGTCCATGATCAAGCAACTAGTTGCTCTAATCCGGCCGAAGCTGGCAGGGCGCGCCTGCCGCATGGGGGCCGTACAGCCCTCAAACTGCGAGCGTTGCCGCCGAATCTGCCGCCCCGACGTGCGCATGCCCATGCAATCACGGCTCACGAGGACGTTCGCCCTCCCGCCCCTGACCTCACCAGCGCATGGACCTGGGCTCCGGGAGGGCGAGGCTCCTGCCGAGCCGCCAGCGCAGGGTCAAGAGCACGAAACTGCGGCAGGCTTCGCGGCAACTCTCGCAGAACAGGGGCATTGGCATAGGATTGACGGGCGCGCCACCACCTGTCAGAGTTCCGGGCGTTCACGAACCGTCTGCCGGAACGTATTCTTCAGGTATCTTTGAAGCGAGAACCCGCCATGATCGACGATGGTCGGCTGCCGCCCGCACGCACCTTCGTGCAACTGCTCGTGCCCTTTGGCGTGCCCTATGTCCTGTACACGGCCATACCGGCGCTCTTCCCGGCCGCCGCGCAGGAGGCCTGGCTGCAAGGGGTCCGCCTCGCCGCGGTCGCCGCCGCGCTGGTGCTGTACCGTCGGCACTACCGGCTCGGACCGTTCACCCGCTCCGGCTTCGGCTGGGCGCTGGCAGCCGCGCCGGTCGCCACCCTCGTGTGGGTCGGTCCGTTGCACGTGCTGCGCGCCCTCACCGGCGCCTCCGACGTGACCGGGACGGCTTCAGCCGCCTATGTCGCCCTGCGGCTGGTCAACTCCGTCGTGCTGGCGGCGCTGGCCGAGGAACTCCTGATGCGCGTCTATGTCCAGCAGTGGGGACACCAGTCCCACCGGCAGCGACGCGGCCGCGGATTCGTCGCGTCGTTGATGGCCACGCTCGATGACCTGCCGGCCCCCCTGACGGAGTTGCCGTTGAGCGCACCGGCGGTGCTGCTAGCCGCAGCCCTCTTCACGCTGGGCCACGCCCCGATCGAATACCCGTCCGCCGTGCTCTACTTCGGCTTCACCACCTGGCTTTACCGCCAGACCGGCTCACTCTGGGCCTGTGTCCTGGTCCATGCCTGGACCAACCTGCTGGTCGGCGGACTGGTGCGGTACGGCGGACTGGCGTATCTCTGGTTCTAGATTTCTCGTTCCGGGGAATCTAGCGTACCGGGCAGCTTGAGTCGGGACGAACGGCCCAGAGGACCGTTCTGTGCGCGAGCACGTGTAAGCCTGTAGCCGCCAGCGGCCCGAGGCGGCCTGCCGTAGGGGCGGGTCGAGGCCCTTGACCCACCCTTCCTGAGAGCACGCCCCACGGATGGGGGAGCCTGCTGCTGGCACAAGGTTCTGCGGCTGATGTCGCCTGTGCGCCGCATAGTCCCGGCGAAAACGGCGCCGCGCCTTCCCGCCTTCCCGCGTTCCCGCGTTCCTGATGCAACAGAGTTGCTCCCTTGTCGGTTCGCGGCGCGGCCGCGCGGCGGGCTGAGACCCAAATCTCTCCCGTTCCCACTATCACCGTCAGGCTTGACTGCGGAAAGCCTGCTCACCGCCGAGGTTCACGCGCCACATCCCGCGCACCGAGTTGACCAGGTATACGGCTCGGCACCGGTCCAAGTCCTCGCGTCGGATCACCTGCTCGGCAATCTCGCCGGCGCCCAGCAGCGCCTCGCGTTGCGTGCCAGCCAGGAGTCCACACGACACGGGCGGGGTCACCAGCCGCCCGTCGAGGTCGACCACGACGTTGGCGATCGTCGACTCGGTGATCTCGCCCCGGGCATTCCACAGCAGCACGTCGGCAAAGCCCGGGCACGCCCGCACCGCGTTCTCGTAAGCCTGCCGGGCGGTCGTCTTGTGATACAGGAACCGGTCGGACGAGTCGATCGGCGCCGTCGCCAACCCGACCCGGTAGGGTTGCGGCAGGTCCGTCAGGGGTTGCACCGTGATCGTGGGGGCGCCGTCGGCCGCCACCCGCAACCCCACCCGCATCGGTACGGCGGGGAAGCCGGCCGCCTGTGCCAGCAGCGCCTGGCGGACGGCCACGGAATCGACCGCGAAGGCGAAGTAGGCGGCGCTGGCGGCCAGCCGCCGCAGGTGGGCGTCGAGCAGGACGTAGCCCTCGGCCGGCGTCCAGCGCAGCGTCTCCAGCAACTGGAACGCCGGCTGTCGCGCGGAAAGCACGCGGGCCTTGGCCACACACTCTTCGTGTTCTTCTCCGGCTTCCGAATCCCACACGATGCCGCCCCCCACCCCATACTCGGCGCAACCGACCTGCCGGTCGATCAGCACGGTGCGGATGGCCACGTTGAACTGCAGCCGGCCGTCCGGCGTCACAAACCCCAGCGCGCCGGTGTAGATCCGGCGCGGCGTGGTCTCGAGTTCGGCAATCAGCTCCATGGTCCGGATCTTGGGGGCGCCCGTGATCGAAGCCGGAGGAAAGAGCGCCTGCAGCGCCGCATAGATGCTGCACGGCGCCTGACACTGAACGGTACTCGTGAGCTGCCAGACGGTTGGATGACGTTCGACGTCGAACAGGCGCGTAACCACGACCGACCCGGGTACGGCCAGTCGGCCCATGTCGTTGCGGACCATGTCCACGATCATGACGTTCTCGGCCTGGTTCTTCACCGACGCGCGCAGCCAGTCGGCCTTGGCCTGGTCGTCCGCCGGCCAGAGCCCGCGGCCGATGGTGCCTTTCATGGGACGCGACAGCCAGGTGTCGCCGGTGCGGGTGACAAAGAGTTCGGGCGAGGCCGAGCAGATGGCCCAGCGGCCGAGATCGAGGCAGGCCGAGAAGCCGGGCGTACGGCCCGAGACCATCTGTCGGAACAGGGCGACGGCATCTCCCGCGAAGGGCGCGCGCAGGCGGAAGGTGTAGTTCACCTGGTAGGTGTCGCCAGCGGCGATGTGCCGCTTGATCTGGCCGATCGCCCGACCGAACGCGGCCCGATCCACCGTGGGTGTCCAGGCGAGATTCTGGCGCTGGTGGTCGGGCACGGCGGACGGTTCGGCCACCGGCGCCGCGGACGCATAGAGGCCGAACCAGACCAGCGGCAGGTCGGCTGGAACATCCCGCACGCGAAAGGCCGGATCGAACACCGGAGCAGCCTCATAGGTCACGAACCCGACGGCCCAAAGCCCGCGTTCGCGAACGGCCCGTTCGACGGCCTGCAGGGTCTCTGCCACTGCGCCGGGCGTGTGGGCGGCATACGTGCAGACGGGGTCCGCGAAGTGGCGCCAACCACGCGCCGCATCGTCATAGACCCGCGCCGTGCCCGCCGCGGAGCTCCAATCGGCCGCGGGCGTCATGGCAACGCCGTCCGTTCCGCGCCCGCGGCCCGCAGGACCAGCAGACTCGCCTCGGGCGGGCAGTTGATCCGCACCGGCAGACCGCACGAGCCCGTGCCAGCCGACGTGTGACCGCGCAACTCGCCACGCTGCCACACGCCGCGCAGCAGGGCGCGAGGACTGGGGTCGTTCCGGACCAGGATGACGCCGCCCGGCAGGCAGATCTGCCCGCCGTGCGTGTGTCCAGCCAGCAGCAGATCCACGCCCCGCGCCTCGGCCTGCCGGGAGATGGCCGGCGAGTGCGAGAGTAGGATCTTGAACCCCTTGTGCGGCACCTTGCGCAAGGCCCGCGGGAGGTTGTCGGTACGGTAGATGTTGGGGTCGTCGATGCCGGCCAGGAACAGCGGCGCGCCGCTGTGGCGCAACACGACGGACTCGTTGAGCAGAAACCGAATGCCGGCGGCTTCCAGCGGCGCCACCATGTCTGCCGTGTCGTGATTGCCCAGAACGGCGTAGACCGGCGCGGTCAGGAACTGGCGCACGACCGCGGTGCCGGTCACGGCCGGCTCCCACGGGCCCACGGTCGAGTTGCGGAAGTCGCCGGTGATCACACAGAGATCGTAGCGCAAAGCCGGCAGGACTTCGGCCAGCGCCGACACGAGCGCCGGGTGGAGGTCCACGTGCAGGTCGCTCAGGTGCAGGATCGTGAAGCCGTCCAGCGGAACCGGCAGGCGGGGCAGGCGGATCGCGTGCGTCCGGACGCGGACCTGCTGGAACTGGCGGTGTCCATGGCGGTAGAGCCCCGAAAGGCGTAGACCCGCAGCCAAGATCGGCCGGACGATCCGCATCTTGAGGGCCGTCAACTGCGGGCTGAGCGTCCGCCCATAGTCAACGATGCGCGCCTGTTCGATCTGTCGGCGGCGCGCATACTCCGCGTGGCCCATGCGCAGGGCCAGGGGGTGGGACTGCATGTAGTCGCGCTGTCGCATGTGGCCGCATCATCCCCCAGGCGAGGGGCGGGCGTCAAGGCGACCGCCGAATCTACCAGCAATCCAGTTGCGGATGGCTGGAAATATTCCGCCCACCGCCAGCGACATCACAAACGTAACGGATCGCGAACCGCGGCTGCGTCGTGGTGGTTGTCCGTCTGGCAGTCCCCGTGCCGCCAGCGGGCAACCTGATACCTCCGTAGCCGTCGAGTTCGCATCAGGGAGGTGCCCCATGCGCGCTCGATTCAACCACAGATGCAGGTGTGGTGCCGCGGTGCTTCTGGCCATCGTGCCGGTTCTCGGATTGGCCACGGATCTTTCGCAGGTGGCGCTGCAGGATGTATGCGGACAGGGCGGCAGCGACGTCGACCACCAGACGGCGGGGTATGTGGCGGTAAAAGCCTACGCAAACTCCCACAGCAACAACCGCAAGGCCCTGTTTCTGTTCAACCTGGCCTCCTTCGCCGGGCATGACCTCACCGGCCAGTACATCCATCAAGCCGCCTTCGTCGCCCATGCCTACGACAGTCAGTGCGACGACTGGACCTTCCGGCTCTATGGACTGACCGACACCGCATCCAACGACGACTCGCGCTGGGACGAAACCATCGCCGCGCAGTCCGCGGAGAACTGGCCGGACCGCTACTGGGGCGCCTATCAGTACCCGGACACCGGCCATGGCGCCAGGCTGCTGGACACGCAGGCGGGGCCGTCAAAGGACACGCCCGTGAGCTTCGACTCCGACCTGGTCCGGTGTGTTCGCTGGGGGGTCGGACGCGATGCTGGCTTCGGCTACAGCGCGACGAACCCCGACGGCCAGATCACCCTGCTGCTGGCCCGCGAGGAGTACGACAACGACATCTCGCAGTTCCACTCCCGTCAGAGCGACGACGCGGGCTATCGTCCCAGACTGGACCTGGACGTGCGCTTTCCGGAGATCGGACTGGCCATCGCCGGTTCGTCCAAAGCCAGCGGCAGCACGTACGACTTCGGCAGTTTCCAGGGACTCGGCGGGGCTGTGTCGCGCACACTGGTGGTCGACAATGCCGCCGGCGAGGCTCTCAGCAGCCTGCACGTCCGGACGCTCACGCTTCAGGGCCGCGACGCCTGGGCCTTCCAGCTCGGAACGCCCGGCGGCACGGACTTCTACCTGGCGGGCGGGACGTCGACCAGCGGTTACGAAGTGCGCTTCAACCCCGGCGCGAACTACGGGCTCTTCGACGACGCGCGGGTCGTGCTGACCTGCAACGACGAGAACGAATCCACCTATACCGTCTACCTGCGCGCCACGCACACCCCCGCGGAGGCGGGCGTGGTCATCCTCGACCCGGCCGCCGCCAGCACGAATGTGCCCTACCGGGTGCAGTCGCTGGCCGTCAGCGGCGGTTCCAGCAACGTGGCCGGTCGCCTCTGGTGGACCAACAGCGCGGGCGGCGGGGGCACACAGGTGCCCGGGCCGGGGGGTGCCTGGGGCGTGGACGTCGGCTTGGCCGTTGGCGCCAACCTGATTACGGTGAGCGGCTCGAATCTCTGGGGTTCCGTGGTTTCCGACAACGTGACAGTCGTCCGCTCCGACAATCTGCCCGCACTGTCGATCACGAATCCCCCCGGCTGGTTCGCCGCCCTGCCCAACGGCACCGATTCGTTCCAACTCGTCGGCACCGTCAACGAGAACGTGGTCGGCACGCTGCGGTGGACGGGGTCGGACGGGCAAGGTGGCGAATGGCCGGCGGTCAGTCCGTGGACCGGCGAGGTTGGGCTCGATGTGGGGGTCCACGCGCTCACGGTCGTTGCCACGAACGACACCGGACAGGCGGTCACCGGCCGTGTGACGCTGGCCCGGCAGCCGTCGGTCTGGCTCAACCCAGGCGCCGTCGTGGTGCCCGGGTGGCGGAAGTCGGGCGGGATTGTTGGCGGATCGTGCTTCATCCTCGCCACACTCACCAACGTGCCGACCGGAACGGTGCTCTATTTCACCGATAACGGGGCCTTTTCCACCGGGCAGTTCCTGGGTGCAAGCGAGGGCGATGCCAACGGCCTCGAGAGCCTCTGCGCGCTGGCCTGTGGCGAAGCGATCCCGGCCGGAACGGTGCTCCTCAGCGACGATCCCGCCCGCGGATGCGTCTGGGTTTCCAGCGGCCGCATCTGCGCGCAGGCGCCACAGTCGTACGACTGGCCCAGCCTCGACACAAAGGGCGATCAGTTCTATGTCTTTCAGAGCGATGCGCCAAGTCCGCTGCTGTGGCCCGATCGGCACCTCGCGGTACTGGACGACACCGGAAGGTTCGAACCGCCAATCAACCTTGCGACTGGCGACATCCCGCCGGGATTGGTGGCCGGCGACACAGCCTGGACCTTCAACTTCGGGGTAAACACCGGCGCGCGGTTCGATTTCACGCCGTTCCTGGACTGGATATTGACGCCGCCCCAGTGGCGTACGCGTTTTGCCACCAGCAAGCACTGGCTGGTCAACCCGCTCGGTCCGTTACCGACGGGCCATTTCCTGGTCGGCGAACTGCTGGTGCTCTCCCTGAAACCCTTTCCGAACCCTGTGACGCTCACCTTCACCTGCGCCTACCCAGACGTCCCGTGCATTGTACAGTCGTGCACCAACCTCCAATCCGACGTGTGGGAGACCGCCTGGGAAGGCACCACGCGGACGGGCCCGCAGTCGGAAGAGGTCGCGAGCCCAGGCAGTCCAGCCTGGTTTCGCGTGCAAGCATCTCCTGCGCCCTAAGACTTGCAGGGGCGAGGCCCCTGCAAGGATCACTTCTCGTTCTGGCAGCGTTAGACCCTTTTGGCTCTGGTCGAGTAAGAGCACGAGGACGACGACGAGAACGAGCATGGGAATACGTCACCTGAATTGCGGCGGCATGAACCAAGTCGACAAAGCTCCGCACCGTTGGAGGGCGAGCGTCCTCGCGAGCCGTCTCCGTGCCGTTTCAGTGCCTGAACACGCGCTGGTGCGCCGCCATCCCCCGCCCGCGGAACAGGGGCTGCGTAACAGGCTTGTGCCACACCGCACGGCGCGCTATTGTGTTGCGCACGCTGGCACCAACCCGGTCCGGCGGTCGCGCCGGTCGCAGTGCCGAGGGAGATCCAACAACATGACGCAGCAGGATCGCACGATCATCCGGGAACTCGCGGAGCGCACGGCCGAGATCGCCGCGCTGCCGATACAGGAACAGAAGCGCGCCTTGTGGCGCCGCCTCAACAGCCGGCGGCCGGAACGCCCCATGGTCATGATCGACCAGGTCTGCTGGAACGAGATGGACCTCGGCGACGAGTTGACCCTGCGCTGCACCGATCCGGAGTGTCGCGGCTACGAAGACGGACTGCGGCGCACGCTCTACCAGTGGCGCCACTTCCCGGTGGACATGGTGGTCGAACCGTTTATCCGAGTGCCGCTGGCGATCCACAACAGCGGTTTCGGCGTGGTGGTGCAGCAGGACATCGCGGTCAGCGACCCCACCAATTCGGTGGTCGGCCACAAATTCACCAACCAGTTCGAGACCGAGGCCGACCTGGCGCGGATCGCCCTGCCGCGGATCCGCCACGACGTGGCCGAGACCGCGCGCCGGCTGGCCGTGGCGCACGAGTTGTTCGATGGAATCCTGGAAGTGCGGGCGTGGGGCGCCGATCCCTACCTGTCGCTGTGGGACCCAATCAGCACCTGGATGGGGGTCGAGCAGGCGCTCTACGCGCTGGTCGACCGGCCGGACTACATGCACCGCCTCGTGGGCCGCGTGACGGATGGCTATCTGCACATGCTGGACCAACTCGAGCGCGGCGGCCTGCTGTGTCAGCCCCAGAGCCTGATCCACTGCACCGGAGCCTATACCGACGAGTTGCCGGCTCCCGGCTATGATCCGACCCACCCGCGGCTGCGCGATCTGTGGATGTTCGGCCTGGCGCAGATGTTTTCCACGGTCTCGCCGGCCATGTTCCAGGAGTTTGAGGTCGACTACGCCAGCCGCATCTGCGCACGTTTCGGCCTGGTCTATTATGGGTGTTGCGATCCCCTCGACCTCAAGATGGCGGAGGTGCGGCGAATTCCGAATGTGCGCAAGGTTTCGATGAGCCCCTGGGTGGACGAGGAACGGGGGGCTTCCGAGATCGGCCAGGACTATGTCTATTCGCGCAAACCCAACCCGGCCCTGCTGGCTCCCGATCACTTCAGTCCCGAAGCCATCCGCCAGGACCTGCTGGCGACCCGACGCGCATGCGACCGGCACGGGTGTCCGCTGGAGTTGATCCTCAAGGACATCAGCACGGTGCGTTACCAACCCGAGCGCCTCTTCCAGTGGGCGCAGATCGCCATGGACGTTGTCGGGGGCTGAACTGCGGCGGCGTACGGGGCCTAAGCCGGCTGTCGGGAGCCGCGCGGCATGGAGCGCCGAGCACGGGACACTACTGGGCCGGTGCGGGCGCTTCGTCCGCACCAACCTCGTTCTGCGCGGACTCAGCCAGCCGCCGGAAGTAGGCCGCCACGAGCTCTTCGTAACCGGGCGGCATGGCATCCTGCAGGCCGGCCCACAGCGCCTCGGCGGTCTGCCGCGGCAAGGCCCCGCGCTCGCGCCGGGTGACGGCTTCGCGCGAGATCGCACCACGCGCCTCGCGCAGCGTGTCGATCGCCGCGTTGAACGACCGGCGGATGCCGGCGCCCGAGCCGGCCCGTGCCAGGGACTCCACCTCGCGCATGCGCGAAACGGCGGCCTCCACGTCCCCGGACGGCAGACCGTAGGCCCGCAGATGCAGACTCAGCCGCTCGGCATCCTGGCGGATCTCGGTTTGCTGCCCGGCCAGCCGCTGCATCTGATCGAGCCGCGGCGGCGGCGTGGGTCCGCGCAAGCCTTCGCCGGCAAAACCGGACAGCTTGCCGCCGCCCGTGGCGCCGCCCGGGTCCTCGGCGGACTTGTCGGCCACACTGCCGCTCTCGAACGGCGTCTCAGACACGCGCGCCGGCGTCGGCCGCCCATCCTTGCCTTCGGCCGCCGACTCCACCATCTGGCCCTGGCTGCGACCGGTGCGACCCTCGCCGGAGCGCCCGCCGATCTCCTGCTGGTTTGGCAGCTGGTTGCCGGTGACGCCCTTCGCGCTCATGCTGGAGATGGGCCCATCCATGGCGTCCCATCCCGCCCCCTTGTCGAGGGAGTCGATCCATGAGCTGGTCACGTCCTCGACCTCCTCGGTCATGGCCTCCTCGCGGTCCAGCAGCTCGCCCACGATGTCCTCCAGTTCGGCCGGCAGTTCCGCGAGCGGCGCGTCGGGAGTCTGGGGCGGCTCTTCCATCAGCCACTTCTGGTAGTCGGGCTTGTCGGTCAGCCAGCGCTCGAGGTTGTGCAGCAACTCCTCGGCGTTCTCAAGTCCGCCCTGTTCCTGCGGCACGGCCAGTTCAACCTTGCGGGCGTAGAGCGACTCGGCCGCGGCCGTGACCTCCTGGTAGACTTCGTTGAGTTCCTCCGCCAGTTTGCCGTCCGCAAAGTCCTGCAGCGGGTTGCGGCTGAGATCCTCGACCTTATCGCGCAGCATGGCCGCCCAGCGGGCCTCCTCGCGCGCCAACTGCCCGAGGATCTCCTGCTCCTCCTCCGTCAAGTCGTCGGGACCGCGTTCGAGCAACGCGCGGGACTGCTCCACAATCCGCTTCTGGGCATGCGAGAAGTCCTGCAGCAGGTCGCGCAGGTCGCGCGCGCGGTCTTCGGACGTCGGGGCGGGCGGCGGCTCGGTCCCGCCTGCGGAGGTCGTCGGACGGTCGGCCGCACCGAGTCGGCCGAGGAGGGCGATCAGCTCATCGAGAATGTAGGCCTGGCGCGTGGCCGCGCGCTTGACCCGCTCCGGCAGGGCGGCCGTATCGGCCTCATCGAACGCCGCGACCCCCGCCAGGACCCAGGCCATCTCGTTCTCCACCAGATCACGCAAGCGGTCGGCCGCCGCGGTGTGCCCCAGCGTCACCTGCTCGACGCGGGCGTCGCGTCCATGCTTCTGGGCGCGCACCTGGGATTCGGACAGGGCCGTGCGATGGCGGGCCAGGTTGCCGGAGAGCCGGGCCTCGTCGAGGTGCAGTTCCAGGTTGCGGGTGAGCCCCAGCGCCCGGCGCTGCTCGGCGATCGCGCGATGCAGCGCCGCCATGGCCGACGCCTGTTCGCCGGACGCCGCGGCGTCTTGCGGCCGGCGCACGCGCAACACGATCGGCTCGGCCCGGCCCGCAGCCGCGCCCGGGCGCCAGTCGAGGGCGCTGGCCTCAAGCAGATAGACCTCGCCGGGTTCGAAGCGCGCGGGATCGACCGTCAGCGCTAGCCGCTCGACCACCTCGCCGGGCCGTCCCGGGGGGCCCTGATAGGACCAACGCTGCAACGGCACAGGGGCCTGGCGGCCCACGGCCGCGCGCACCGTGACCGCCAGGGCCTGCAGGCCAAAATCGTCCCGCGCCACGACCGGGATCTCGAGTGTTTCGCCCGGCCACACCATGCGGTTGCGCATGTCGGTCTCAAACCGGACCGCGGGCGCGGCGTCCGCCAGTTCGACCACGCTGCCGCGCGCAAGCTCGCGCACGGCGGTGTCATCCTCTTCGCGCACCGTCAGCACGTACTCGCCGGCGCTGTCAATCGTGGTGACGGCGCGCCAGGCCTGCTCGCCGGCGGGAACAAACTCCCAGCGGTTCGTTCCGACGTGCCCGTTCAGACCGGCCACATCGCGGTCGCACGTCAGGTCGATCGTCACACGGCTGCCGGGCAGGGCGGCCAGGACGGCCGGCGGTCCGGGCCGCGTCTCGGCCGGCAGGGCCGTGTAGGCGGGCGGCACCACCCGGAAACCGGCCGACAGCAGGCGGGGCAGGCGACGAATCCGCACGCGCAGGGCAGGCGACCAGACTTCGCCGCAGACGGCCCGGCAGGCAAAGGGTTCCCGCACGTTCTCGAAGGTGCATCCGTACAGTCCGGGTGTGCCGGGCTGGGGAATCGCCGCCAGCGCCAGCGAGCTCTCGCCCGCCCCGGCGCGTTGCGAGCGGCGCACCACCGGCGCCTCCGGCGGAATCACCAGCCGACCGCCGCCGAACTCGGTCACGCGCACGCGCACGTCCAGGCGCTCGCCCTCGTAGAGCGTGACGCTGCCGCCCGGATCGAGGTGCACCGCATAGGAACCGACCGGTGGTATGTCGGCCAGGGGCCGGCTGAAGCGCTGCCAGGCATTGCCCGCGTGGCGCGTCAGGAGCCCGGCATACAGGCTCCACGCCAGCGTGAGCGTCAGGGCCAGCCCCCCCAGCCGCATCATCAGCGCGCGGTTGACCAACGCCGCCCGCGGCACGGCGCCGGCCCGTCGCAGCCCGTCTTGGACCGTGCGGTCCGCGAACCCGCCGGCCGCACCGGCCGGCCCCCGCTGTTCGAACTGACAGGCGTTGATAAGCAGGTTGTCCTGCATGCCGAAGCGGCGCTCGAGATCGCGCGCGGTGCGCTCGGCCCGCATCCGCCAGACGCCGGGCCGCAGCACGCACCGCCAGGCCAGCCAGGCCGGCCAGGCCAGGCCGGCGAGCGCCATGGCCAGACGGATGCCGGCCGGCAGGCGCAGGAGATTGTCGAGACCGAACCACGCCAGCCAGAGCGCCAACGTGGAGGTCAGGCAGCGCAGCCCTCCCTCCAGGAGTCGCTCGCGGCGCAGGGCCCGGCTGAGACCGAGCAACGTCGGCGTGATGGCGTTGACCATGATTGCCATTCAGTGTACGCCGTCGCGCACGCGCTTCCAAGCAGCTATTCCGGCTATTCCTGACGCCGCTGCCGCAGCGCCGAGAGAAAGAGGACCCGCTCGGGCTCCTCCATCCGGCGCCAGCGGCCCGTGCGCAGGCGCAAGGCCGCGCCGTCGGGCGGCAACGTCAGGCTGGTGACGTGACGGCCGTCCTGGCTGAAGGCATGGGTTCGCCCCTGCCGGCCGCACACGATCCAGGTCTGACGCTGGACATCCACGAACAGCTCCTCGGGTCCGGCGGTCGAGGCGTCATCCAACGCCTTGTGCACCGGCCGCCGATCGTCGCGCCGGGCTTCGGCATGGCGCGTCCGTCCGGTGGACTGACGGACGCTCTGTTCGAGGCGCCGCGCGATCTGCTGCAACAGCGACGGAACGCGCCGCAACGGAAGGGCGCGCGCGGAGGCCGGCGCACCGCACAGGCCGACGAGTTCGGCATCCAGGCGGTCGACCGCCTGTGCCGCAACGCGCAGCGCGCGGAAGACGCCAGGCTGCCAGGAGCTGGCGCCCAGCTCCAGCCACTGCTCCGGCGTCACGCCGGCGGCAATCACCTGAAGGCGCACGCGCGTCCGGTGCTGCGCATCGCGGGTCTGGACCATCTGCACCGTCAGGGCCGTGCGGTCCGCCCCGATGCCCAGTGCCGCGGCGGTGCCGTCGAGTGGCAGGTAACCCGCGACGACCTGGCCCAGGATGGCGTAGTGCCGGGCCGCCTTGCCGAACGATGCCAACTGGTGCCTGCGCAGAACGTGCCCGAGCTGAACAAAGGCCAGCGCCCGCGCGTGGCGGGCAAACAGCAGGTCGGCCCGCGGGTCGCCGGCATCGAGCGCGACCTGCACCAGGTCCCGCCACTCTGGAACCCCAACAGGTGTGTAGCCGCAGAAGACCGACAGCGACGCGGGCGGCCGGGCGTGCTCGCAATCGTTGCGCTCGCACCGGAAGCAGAACACGCGGCCGGGACCGCACGCGGCGGCGTGACCGGGCAACGCCGCGAACGCCTCTTCCAACTGGTCGGCCAGCGGCGGATCGAACGTGACCTCCCAGTTGCGATCCGGCCTGGCGGTCAGGCGCAGCGCCAAGGGCAGCTCGGCCGGCACGGGCGCCCGCGCGCCGAACAGGTGCGTGTAGTGCTCGCGCACGAAAGCCCGCAGCGCATCCTGCACCGCCTGCGCGCGCCGTGCCATCCGCGCCGGGCCGTCGGCGGCCTCGGCCGGCACCGGCGGCGTGGCCGGTCCTGAAATCGCCGATCCGTCGGAGTTCACAGCATTTCCGTATGGATGTCCACCAGGTGATAGCGCGGGTCGCGGTGCAGGAAATGGTCGATCTCGGAAATCCGCTGCTGCACCACCTCGCTCGTGGCCGCGACGGTGGCGAAGCCCAGTTCCGCCACCTGCCAGCGGTCCTGCTCGCCCACTTCCGCCACGCTCACATTGATCTCCTGCCGCACGCGGTCCTTGAGACTGCGCAGCACGGAGCGCTTGTCCTTGAGCGATTGGGCGGCCGGAATGCCGATCTTGACGGTGACCAAGCCGATTCGCATCGCGCGCCTCCCTCCCTGTCAGTGTGCCCGTCGCGCCAGCCGGCGCCAGACCCACCGGCCGCCCGCGACGAGCGCGTAGACAACTGCCGCGAGTTCCACGATCGTCGCGCCGGCCGGCCACTCGGGCGCGTAGCTGAGTGCCAGGCCGCCCACCGTCACGCCCACGCCGATCAGCGTGGCCCACAGCATCATGCGGTCCAGGCGGTGCGTCAGCAGCCCGGCCGTGGCGGCCGGCAGCGTCAGCAGGGCAATGGCCAGCACGATGCCGACGACCTGCACCAGCAGCACCACCGTCAGGGCCGTCAGCACCAGGAAGATGCACTCGTAGAGCATCACCGGCACACCCCGCAGACGCGCCATCTCGGCACTGAAGCCGATCGCCAGAAACCGGTCGAAACACGCGATCGCGGCACCGACCACGATCACGCCCAGCACGGCCATCACCAGCATCTGGCTCGGGCCCACCATCAGGATGCTGCCGAAGAGGTAGCTCATCAGGTCGTCCTGGTAGCCGGGCGTGGCGGCCATGAACGAGAAACCCAGCGCCATGCCGACGGCCCAGATCGCACTCAGGACCGAATCGTTGCGCGACTGTCCCCGGCGACCGGCGAAGGCCACCAGCAGCGCGGCCACCACCGCGGCCGCCACGGCGCCCAGGGTGGGCGAGAGCCAGGTCACGTGATGCACGCGCTGCAGGTAGCGGGCCAGCCCGAGGCCGGCCAGGACGCCATGGGAGATCGACCCGGCCAGGTAGGTTGTGCGGCGGACAACCACCAGGCTGCCGACCACGCCAGCCGCCAGCGCCGCGAGCACGCCGGCCACGAGCGCGTACTGCAGGAAGCGAAACGCGGCCACATCGTGAAGGAACGCGGTCATGCGCGGATGTCCTCCGGATCCGGCGCGCCCGTGTGCGGGGCCCGCATGACGGCCGCGGCGTCGATCACGTGGCAGGCGGGATCGTGGTCGATGATCAGCAGCCCCGGTGCTTCAGACACCTGTCGGAGGTGGTGATCCCCCGCCATCACGGGCCGGAGTTCGGCCGAGCGGTTCACGCACAGCAGATGGGTCGCATGGCTGGTGATCACGTTGAGGTTGTGCGAGACCATCAGGACGGTCCGTTGCGCCGACAGTTCGCGGAACAGGCTGTAGAGCTGCGCCGCACCCGCGGCATCAATGCTGGCGGTCGGCTCATCCAGCAGCAGCAGTTCCGGCGCCGCAACCAGAGCCTGCGCCACCAGGACGCGCTGGCGTTCGCCCCCGGACAGGTCGGAGAAACTGCGCCCGCCAAAGGACTCCAGCCCGACCTGCTGCAGGGCCGCCTGCGCCAGGCGGCGATCAACCGCGCGGTAGGGGCCGAAGCGATGGCGGTCGACCCGGCCGATCAGCACCACGTCCAGGACGCTGACCGGAAAGCGCGGGTCGAACAGCAGTTGCTGCGGCACGTAGCCGATGCGCCGGCGCACGGCCGCCGGTTGCTGCCCGAAGACCCGCACCGTGCCGAAACCGGGCTCCTCGGCACCCAGCAGCAGTTTCAGGAGGGTAGTCTTGCCGCCGCCGTTCGGACCCACGATGACCACCAATGTGTGCTCGGGGATCTCGAACGAGACGTTGTGCAGCACCTCCTGCGGCCCGTAGGCAAAGCAGACGTCCTGCACCGTGATGACGGGCGCCGGAGCACTCATGGGGAGCGTGCCTCCGGCGGTCGGGAGGCGGCGGGGCGTCCCGGCGGCCCCTGAGCCTCGGCCAGGGCGCGCGCGAACTGCGCGCCAACCTGGCGCAGGTTGGCTTCCCAGTCCTCGGCCAGCGGGTCAACAATCACCACCCGCCCGTTCAGCTGGCGGGCCAGCGTCTCGGCCGGGCGGCGATCGAACTGCGGCTCGGTGAAGACGGTCTTCACGCCCGCGGTACGCGCCCGCTCGATCAGCCGCGCCAACTGGCGAGCCGGCGGTGCGCGACCTTCGTCCTCCACCGCCACCTGCTCCAGGCCAAAGGCCTCGGCGAAGTAACCCCATGACGGATGGTAGACGACCACCAGGCCGCCCGGGTGCGGCGCCAGCGTTGTGCGCAACTCGCGCGTCAGGCGCTCGATCCGGTTGGTGAGCCGCTCCAGCGCCGCGGGATAACGGGCCGCGCCGGCCGAATCGACCGTCATCAGTGCCTGCGCGGTCTCCACGGCAATCACCTGCATCGGCCCGGGCGCCAGCCAGATGTGCGGGTCCGTGCCGTCCTGGCTGCAGGCCGCGCCAGGCGCATGGTCGTGCTCATGTTCATGGGCCCCGCCCAGTCGTGGCACACCGGCGGCGAGCGTCACCTGCCGCAGGTTCGGACGGGCCGCAAGGGCCTTGGCCATCACCTGTTTCTCGAAGGGCAGCCCCAACAGCAGGCACAGGTCGGCGCGCGACAATGCGATGGCCTGGCGCGCGCTGGGCTCGTACAGGTGCGGGTTTTGGCCGCCGGGAAGCACCAACTCGACGTCCACACGGTCCCCGGCCAGTTCACGGACGACCCAGCGTTGGGGCGGGATGCTGACAAAGACCAGCGGCTTGCGCTCCTCGGCGGCCCGCACCTCGGCCGCTGCGGCGACCAGACCCAGAAGGACAAATCCCAGCGACTTACACACAAAATCCCCCAATCGATCGCGGCATCAACCGCAGGCCGACTGAGCATAGCAAAATGCACCGCCTTGCCACAACCCGGAGCAGGATTCGGCCAATCACGAGCCCCGCGTGAGCTCGTTGTGGATCACGCGCCTTCTTCTGTATGTTCGGGGGAGAGATGGGCCAAGGAACTGATGGACGCGGCGCACGGCGCGCCTATAAAGTAGAAACTATGGTTTGGCGCGCCACAGCCCGCTGGCGGGGAAAAGCTGTCAGACGAGTTGGGACGTCCGTGTTCTTGCTGAAGGCCCCGAACGATGCAGATCGACTTTCCCATTTTGATGCTCGAAGCCCTCGCCGTCTATCTCATCGTGCTCTGGACGCACTCCCTGCGACGGCGGTTCGGCCTGGCGCATTTCTATGCGCTGCTGGGAGCGCTCACCGCGGTGATGTCCTGGATCACCGACGCGGGAGTGTCCGTCCGGGCGGCCGGACTGACGTTCATGGTCGGATCGACGGTCTTCTACACCGCGCTGCTGCTGGGTGTCTTCGTCATCTACGTGTTTGACGGGCCGCGAGCCACGCGGGTGGCGATCTCGACGATCGCCGGCGTCTCGATCCTGGTTCCCGTCATCGCCGTGCTCCTGCACCTGCAGACCGTGGGTAGCGGCGATGCGGGCATGCCATACATCCCCACGCCCAGCCTGCGCACCAACGTGGCCTCCGTGGTGGCCACGGTCCTGGACATGGTTTTCCTGGCCGTGGTCTGGGAGTACCTGGGGAAGCCGCGGCTGCGGATCGGGGTGGGGCTGAGAGCGTTCATGGTGTTACTGGGCGTGATGTGGCTGGATGTGGGCCTGTTTGCCACCGGCGCGTTTCTTGGCTCGCCCGACTACGCGCGCATCGTGAAGGCCACGCTGGCCAGTCGGCTGGCGGTCTCCCTGTTCGCCTGGCCCTTTCTGCGCGTCTATCTCATCCGGCAGAGCCGTATCGCGGGCGCCGAAGTCGCGAATCGCCCCGTGCTCGCGATCCTCAAGGAGGCCGAGCAAGTCCGGGGCGAACTCGACCTGGCCCGGGAGGAAGTGGCGCATCGACAGCGAGTGGAACGCGAAAAGGAGGCACTGCTGCAGGCCATTCCCCTGCCCGTCTTCTCGATGGACCGCACCGGGCTCTTCTTGGACTGCAACCGGGCTTTCGAGACGATCGCCGGCCGCCCGCGCGCGGAGATTGTCGGCAGGACCGTCGGCGACATTGTGGCGAAAGCGTGCGTCGGTGATTACACCCGCTGGAATCGGGAGTTGCTCGAACAGCCGGGCAGCCGGTCCTACGAATGCCGGATCGTCACGGCGGCGGGCGACGCGCGGGAGGTCGTCTTCTCGAAAGCCACGTTTGGCGCCCCGAGCGCAGGGGTCGCCGGGCTGGTCGGTGTGATCGTGGACCTCACCGAACGCAAACACGCCGAGATGGCGCGCGTGCAGATGGAGCAGGAGCTGCGTCAGCAGCACAAGCTGGCGGCCATCGGTACCCTCGCCAGGGGGGTTGCCCATGAGATCAACAACCCGATCATGGGAATGATCAACTACGCCCAGTTGATCCAGGACCGTCTGGATGACGACAGTCCGCTCCATGAGTACGCGACCGAGATCATGCGTGAGGGGGACCGCGTCGGACGGATCGTGCGGGCGATGCTCAGTCTGTCTCAGCCGCAGACGTTCGCGCGCACCCCAGCCGACATCCGCGACATCGTCGGCGGCGTGCTGCCGTTGATCACCGCCATGTTGAAACTGGACCAGATCACGCTCAGGATCGAGCTTGCGGAGGGGCTGCCGCCCGTCGTGTGCCAGACACAGCAAATCCAGGAAGTCCTCATGGCGCTCCTCGCGAATGCCCGCGAGGCCCTGGACGAGCGCGGTCCGGGTGCGGCTCCGGACAAGCTCATCGTGCTGAGCGCGCGCCTATTGCCGGGCGTCCAGGCGCCGCGTAGCCGCGACGCACCGCGACCGGCACGTTGCGTCCGCGTCACCGTCGAAGACCATGGCGCAGGCATCCCCCCGGAACTAACCGACCGCGTGTTCGAGCCCTTCTTCACGACCAAGTCACGCAGCGAGCATGCCGGCCTTAGCCTCTCAACCAGCCTGGCCATCGTCCGTGACCACGCCGGACGTCTGTCGTTCGAGAGCGAACCCGGGCGGCACACCCGGTTCCATCTCGACTTGCCGGCCGACGGAGTCTCCGCCTGACCCAACACGGGATGCGGCGGCAGAGCCGGGCAATCCCGCGAGGGCACACCACCGCGGAACCCCGGCCGCCAGGCCCTGGATCACGGTCTGGCTCACGCTCCGCGTCCATGCCGCACGCGCGCGCAGTTCGCCGGCGACCATCGGCCCGTTGGGTGCGTTGATCCGGTCTGCTTGCTTTGCGGCCCGCGCCGCACCTCATGGCCGGCCCGCACACGCCGCCACGTCAGGCTTTCCCGTTGCCAAACCAAGACGCCGTACGGTTGGATATCCTTACCAGATGCAGCATGACCGGCACTTCGGTCAACACGCCCACGATGGTGGCCAGCACAACCGGCGAAGATGCGCCGAAGAGCGAAATCGCCACCGCCACCGAAAGCTCGAAGAAATTGGACGCCCCGATCATGCCGACCGGCGCCGCAATGTCATGCGGGAGTCTCAGTTTCTTCGCCGCCAGATAGGCGATGAAGAAGATCAGGTAGGTCTGGATGATCAGCGGCACTGCGATCAGAAGGATATGCAGGGGGTTGCGCAGGATGATCTCGCCCTGGAAGGAGAAGATGAGCACGAGCGTCAACAGCAGGCCGCCGATGGTCACGTTGTTGAACTTCGGGATGAACACCGTGTTGAAGTAGTCCGACCCCTTGGTCTTGATCACATGCATCCGTGTCAACACGCCGCCCGCCAGTGGGACGACCACGAAGAGCACGACCGACAGGAATAGCGTGCTCCACGGGACTTTGATGCCGCTCACGCCCAGCAACAGGGCGACGATCGGGGCGAAGGCGGGCAGAATAATCAGGTCATTGGTTGCCACCTGTACGACGGTGTAGGCCGGATTTCCGCGGGTCAGGTGGCTCCAGACAAACACCATCGCGGTGCAGGGCGCGGCCCCCAACAGAATGGCTCCGGCCAGATAGTCCCTGGCCAGGTCCCTCGGGATCAGAGCCTTGAAGACCACAAACAGGAAGCACGCGGCAATCGCATACATCGTGAAGGGCTTGATCACCCAGTTCGTCACCCAGGTGACGTACAGCCCTTTCGGATTCCTGCCGACATTCCGGATGCTGGCGAAATCGACCTTCATCATCATGGGCCAGATCATCAGCCAGATGAGCACGGCGATGGGGATTGAGACGTGTGCGTATTCAAAACGTCCCAGAAACACAGGCAGAGCCGGCAGGAACCTGCCAATCAGCACGCCCGCAACCATGCATAGCGCAACCCAGACGGTCAGGTACTTGTCAAAGAAACCGATCTGCGGCGTTTTGTCTGACGTCACGTGAACACTCTCCGATTTCATGCCATTGGTTATTGCCGGAGTGAATCCGGCAGCGTTTCCACGAACGCCCGGATCTCGTCCCGCACGCGCCGGTAGCAGTTCAGCTTCTCGTCATCGCCCGCGAACTGCCGCGCCAGCGCCGGCGGGTCATCAAAACCCACATGCACCACCTTGGCCGCTCCCGGAAAGATGGGACAGTGCTCGTTGGCGTGGCCACACACAGTGACCACGTAGTCGAACGGTACGCCGAGCAAAGCATTCACGAGCTTCGACGTGTGCCCCGAGATATCCACGCCCGTCTCGGCCATGACCTTGACCGCAATCGGATTCAACCCGTGCGTCTCGATGCCGGCCGAGTAGGCCTCGATCACGTCGCCCTTGAGCGCCCGCGCCCAGCCCTCGGCCATCTGACTCCGGCAGGAGT
>CAZZCT010000006.1:44264-56822 GCA_964652365.1 uncultured Lentisphaerales bacterium | reverse complement strand
TTCTGTGTCAACGTTCTGTTGACAGGCTCTCTCTCCTGACATAAGTTCACTATTGTGAATCTCCTTGATGAGTTTCGCCTGATCATTGCCGACTTGGAGAAAGCGGGTATCCCGTATGCCGTTTGCGGCGGTCTGGCGATGGCCGCCTACGGCTACGCCCGCGCGACGCAGGACATCGACCTGCTGATCGCCTCGCCGTCTGTGGATGCCGCGCTGGCGCTTCTCGCCGGTCTCGGGTATGGGGAGAGCGGACGGCTGGCCATGAACAGCGGGCGCGTCCGCGTGGTTCGGGCGATCAAAGCGGCTGGGGATGAGCATCTGATCGTGGATATTCTTGAGGCGCCAGATGCCGGCGAAGAGGCGTGGGCGAACCGCCAGCACCTCGAGACCTCGTTTGGAAACGTCTGCTTTGCCTCGCGCGACGGCCTTATCGCCATGAAGCGGCGCAGCGGCCGGCTTCAGGATCTGGCCGACGTCGAACGGTTGGAGGGAGGCGCGCCGTGTCCGTAGACATGTCGCCGCAAGCCGTCACCGCGCGCCTGCGCCAGGTGAGCGAACTGCACCGCATCTGCCTGGCACTCGCCCCCCGTCGACAGCCGGCGGAGGTTCGTGAGGATGCTGCGGCATATCCGACAAAAAAAACGCCGCACGGCTGCGCCGCTAAGGAACGAGGGGATTGCTTCAGCCAAGGAGTGAGCGAATTGTCGGCGGGTGGCGCCGCCGCGTCCGTAAGCGACGCTTCGCCCGCAACCCAAACATTGTCGGGAGCTTTGTCGACTTAGCGCATGACAAAGCTCGTGATCAGATACACGCAAACCGTGTATCCCTATCGTAAAGGCTCTAACGGCCGCTATCGGCCGTATTCGCGCAATGCGCTGGCTCCGCCGAGGCATCTGCGCTACACTACGCGCGATGTGGGTCTGAACCCTTCGCTTGCACAAGCCGGAGGTTTTCAAGCGTCTCAAGGAGGTCTGTGATGGGTGGTTTCTTCGGCGTAGTCTCCAACGACGAGTGCATCAACGACCTGTATTTCGGCACGGACTACCATTCGCACCTCGGCACCATGCGCGGCGGTCTGGCCGTTTGGAATGGCACCGGGTTCCGCCGTGCGATCCACGACATCACAACCACCCAGTTCAGGGCCAAGTTCGACCAGGAGTACCACCATTTCGAGGGGCGGTCGGGCATTGGCGTGATCAGCGACTACGAAGACCAGCCCCTGGTCATGACCTCCCACCTCGGCACCTATGCAATCGTAACGGTCGCCTGCATCAACAATCTCACCGAGCTGACCGGCGAGCTCCTGCGCACCAATGCCACGGCCTTCTCCGAGATGAGCCGCGGCGGCATCAACCCCACCGAACTGGTCGCCACCCTGATCAACACGCAGGACTCGTACGAAGCCGGGATCCGCCATGTCCAGGCAAGCATCCAGGGCTCCTGTTCACTGTTGTTGTTGGCCGACGATGGATCGATCTATGCCGCGCGCGACCGCTATGGCCGCACCCCGGTGGTCTTGGCGCAAAAGCCCGGCGCCTGGGCCGTGGCCCTGGAATCCTGCAGTTTCCCTAACCTCGACTTTGGAGTGGTGCGCGAGCTCGGGCCAGGCGAGGTCGTGCGCCTGACGCCCGAGGGGGCGGAGACGCGCGTGGCGCCCGGCGATGCGCTCCAGATCTGCTCTTTCCTGTGGGTCTATTTCGGGTACCCGGCATCTACCTACGAGGGCATCAACGTCGAAGCGGCCCGCTACCGCTGCGGCGCCGCGCTGGCCCGGCGCGACTCGGTCGCGGCCGACATGGTCTCCGGCGTCCCGGACTCGGGCGCCGGCCACGCCATCGGGTACGCGCAGGCCTCGGGTATCCGCTTCGGGCGCCCCTTCGTCAAGTACACCCCCACCTGGCCGCGCAGCTTCATGCCGCAGGACCAGCGGCAACGCGACCTGATCGCCCGCATGAAGCTGATCCCGGTGCCCGACCTGATCCGCGGACAACGGCTCATCTTCTGCGACGACTCAATTGTGCGCGGCACCCAACTGCGCGACCAGGTGCACCGCCTGTATGACGATGGCGCCCGCGAACTCCACCTGCGGATCGCCTGCCCGCCACTCCTGTTCGGCTGCCGCTTCCTCAACTTCTCCCGCTCCCGCTCAGAGTATGACCTGATCGCGCGCCGCACCGTCAAAGAGCTGGAGGGTGATGACGCGGAGGTGGCCGGTTACTGCGACCCGGACAGTCCGTCCTACGCGGCGATGGTCGAGCGCATCCGGCAGCGCCTGGGGCTGACCAGCCTGCATTACCAGCGGCTCGATGATCTCGTCACGGCCATCGGTGCCCCGGCTGGCAATCTCTGCACCTACTGCTGGAGCGGGCGTGATCGTTCCCTGGCACCGGCCTGTGCCACCTGCACGCGCTGCTCGACTGCGGCCACATCGAAGACGGCCGATCTGCCGCAATAAGCTCAAAGCCGGCCGTTCACCGCTTCGGGCGGTGGTGCCGGCCTCACGCGCCGACGGTGGTCTGGAGCAACCGGATCACGCAGCCGCATGTGAAGTGGGCCGCGATGCGCGTCACGAAGCCGCGGAAGTCGACGTGGGCCGAATGGTCGGCCTTGTCCGAGATGGTTCGCAGGACGATGAACGGGAGCCCATGCTCGTACGCGACCTGGGCCACGGCCGCCCCCTCCATCTCCACGCACTGCAAACCGGGCAGGGCGCAACGCAAGCCCTCGGCGACGGCGTCGGAGGCGATGAACTGGTCGCCACTGGCAATCAAACCGGTGACGACCTTGGGGGCAATAATGCCGAACTCGGCCAGCACCTCCGGCGAGATCGCGGCGCGCAGATCCTCGTCAAGGAAGCGCGCCGCGGCCGACCTGGCCCGGGCGACGAGCTCAACGGGGGCGTCGAGGAACCGGGTTCCGAGCAGCGGGACTTCGAAGCGCTGAACGCCTGGAATCGCGCTGGCATCCATGTCGTGCTGCACCAGCCGCGCGCCGACCACGATGTCGCCGACGTTGAGCGTCCGGTCCAGCGCACCGGCCACACCGGTAAACACAAGCATCCCGACGCCGAAGCGTTCGATCAGCGTCGTCGCCGTCGAGGCCGCGGCCACCTTGCCCCAGCGCGAGAAGACAACCACGACTTCGCGGCCGTGCAACCGGCCGGAAACGAACGTGCGCTGCCCGGCCTCGCAGGTCTGCACCGGCCCTTCCAGGCCGTGGCGCAGATGCTCGACCTCCTGCGGCATCGCCCCCATGATCCCGATTCGCACGCTTCGCAACCCTCGCGCCGCCATCTGAGCCGAACCGACATGCCCCCATCGCCAACGCGTTCGCAGCAACCGGCAGCGTTACCGCAGCAGGACCGCGGTTCCGAAGTGGCCGGTTAGCACGAGCTTGACTTGCTTGGCGCCGGGATCCACCACGATCTGTCCGGTGAAGTTCTTGGGCAGAGTGCCGAGCGTCAGACCATTGTCCGTCAGCGTGGTGGTGTAGGTCATGATGACGTACGTGCCGCCCTGGGTGGCCGAGGTCACGTTGAGGGTGCCGTCCAGGGTCAGGGCGCCGACCACCGCGATCGAGTCGGCCGGCGGACCGGCCTGGAAGTTGATCAGCGTGGCGGGCGAGAGCGTCAGGTTGCCGGTCGTCAGCGTGCCGACGCCGCCGATCGGACCCGGGTTGAGCGTGCCGCCGTTGTTGACCACCACCGGGCGGCTGATGGTGCCGCTGCCGGTCAGGGTCGCGTTGGTGTATACCGTGACCGCATTGGCCGAGGCGTTCAGCGAACCGCTGACCAGGAGCGTGCCGGCGCTGACCGTGGTCACGTTGGCGTAGGTGTTGTTCGCCGCGAGTTCCAGCAGGCCGTCGCCGGCCTTGTTGAGCCCGCCATTCGAGAGCACGCCGGCCAGGACGGCCTTGTCGCCCGCCGCACTGGGATTGTCGATCACACGCACTTCCTGGACGCCGCTGTTGAGATTGATCGGGTTCAGGATCGAGACCGCCGAGTCGGCCGTGTAGGAGCCGAGCATCAACGGGTTACTGGTGATGTCGACAAAGGTGGTTGTTGCCATGGTCAGCGTACCCGGCGTGAGGCTGCCGCCGATGTTGACCGTTAGGTCACCGCCATAGGCGGCAAAGCCGCCGCCGCCGATGCCGATCCGCACCTGGTTGGCGGCCGTGCCCAGCGCCCGCGTGAAGCTGCTCGCCGCGCCGCGACCGTCGATCTCGATCACGCCGCCGGCCAGGTTGAGGTTGAAGCTCTTCAGCGAGTTCGAGTTGTCGGCCAGCGCGTCGCTGTCCGCCAGCGAGCGCACTGCGCCGTCGAAGTAGGCCAAGCCCGCGGAGTTCCCGTCCTGCGCGCGCCCAATCCGCCAGGCGAAGAGGCTGGACTTATCGCCGGTGTGCGCCAGGTCCGTGTAGGCCACGTTGGAGAGGACCAGCGTGCCCGTGTTGAGCTTGTAGAGCGTGCGTAGCGCCGAGGTGGAGTCGTAGACAGTCGTAGCGGCGGCGTTGATGCCCGGGTCGTTGTTGTTAGCGTGCAGGCCATAGGTCGGCAAGAACGAGACGGGCTTGGATGCCGCACCGAGGGTCAGCGTCAGGTTGCCGCGGGTCACGAGGTCGAGGTTGATTCCGGTAGTGTCGGAGTCGGTGCCATTGCCGGTCTTGTGGACATAGACGTCGGCGTTCTGCAGCGTAGCAAGGCTGCCGGCCGCGCCGGAAGCACCCAGCACGCCGACGCCCGTGCCTCCCAGTACGAAGCGCAACCCCGTCGGCGGCTCGTAGACCGCCTCGGTCGCCTGGGCCGTCACCATGTAGCCGGAGATCGCCGGACCGACCGAGAAGAGATACGCGTTAGCGCTTTGGTTGCCGCGCGGCAAGGCGGCGGGGTTTTCGAAGCGGATCAGGATATTGTCATTATGCTGGCGGGAGAGACCCATGCCGCCGGGACCGCTGGAGAAGCTGCGGTAGGGCGAACCGAGATCCTGTGTCAAGGCCGCGCCAGTCCAGGAGTTGGTGCCCGCAAAGACGAACTCGCCGGCCGAGCTTGTGGCCTGCATCTGGATGCAGCCCTTGGTGGGCGTGACGCCGGCTGTATCGTAGTTGAGGTCCGAGATATTGCCCGTGAAAGTGTAGACGATGCCACCGCCATGCGCGCCTAGGATGCCCGGACCCGTGGTGGCCGGGAACCAGGATTGACGGGTCGAAAGACGCGTATTGATCGCAATGGTAACAGGTGCGTTGGCGTAGAGCTGCCCGCCGCGAGTCAGCGACGAGCCGAGCAACAGTGCCCGGTTCAAGTAGCTATCCACGCGGGTGCCGCCAGCATCCGTGTAGGTGGCCGGGTTGAAACCCGGGATCACGGCGGTGGAAACCACCACCGGTGTACCGCGGGCCGCCAGCCGGAAAGCCATACCGTCGCGCCACTGTCCAACGCCGCTGCCGAAGCCATTGGGCCGCGCCGCCGCGAACTGGGCCCAGGTCACGCCATTGAAGAGGGTGCCGCCCGAGTCGGCGGCCATCGCGAAGTTGCCTTGGGGAAGCTGGTTGGTATTCGACAGGTCAAACATGCTGCGCCCGACAGAAAGCTTGCCCGGTTGCGTGTTCAGGGCCGGCAGAGCGCAGATCGTACCGTTGTTGCCCTGACGGTTCAGGAAAAGCTCGACATTCGCCGGGATTGTGATGGGGCCGGTGAAGGTGGTGTTCTGGTTGTACTGCAGACCGACCTGCCCAGCCGTGGTGAAGACAATCGCGTTCGTGAAAACGGTCTCGCCACCGCCGGTCGTGTTGAAATAGAGGCTCCCGCTCGAAATCGTGACGGGGCCCGCGCCCAGCGCCGACGGCGTGCTCAGTTCCAGGTCGAAACGTGAATAGGACGGGCGCTTCAGGGCTGTACTCCACGGGAAACTGTTGGCCGCGGAGAGCTTGACTCGGGAGTAGCCATAGGTAAACAACGAGGTGTCGATGTCCAGGCTGCGCGGTCCGCCGCTGTCGACCAGGCTATGGGCGTTGGGGAAGATCAGGGCGCCGGAGCCGCTGCCCAGCTTATAGACCGAACCGTTCGGTGTCAGCGTACCGGTGTAGTTGAGGTCCGTGAGGGCACCCAGACGGGTCGACAGCCCAGTGAAGTCGAGGTTGTTGGCCGTGGCCGCGCCCATGGCGATCGTGCCGGCCGATGCCAGAGTCACGCGATTGGTGAGCAGTTTCTGCGTGAGGGCCAGTCCGTCATAGGCCAGCGAGGAACCGCTGCTGACCGTCACGTTCTGGCCGGAACCGCCCAGCGCGTTGGTGCTGTTCACTATGATCTGGCCGGCACTGATCGTGGTCGGTCCGCCGTAGGTGTTCACGCCGCTCAGCTTCAAAGCACCGGACCCGGTCTTGGTCAGGCTGCAGCCGACCCCCGAGACAGAGCCGGCAAGGGTCAACAGCGTGTCTTCGTTGCCGCGTTGGTAGGTCACGTTGATGACGCTGTTCACGCCTAGCGCAACCGCGACGCTGCTGGCGATCGTATAGGGGGTCTTGCTGGTCAGGTCGATGACGGTACCGCCCACGCCATTATTGAGCGTCAGCGTGTGGGGCGCGCCAGCACCGCCCGTGATACCGCAGGCGGTCTTGCTCTTGTCGCGGCTGAACGTGAACTTCTGTATGGCGAAGTCCGCATCCAGCGTGGTGTTCAAGCCGTTGTCCGAGGCGATCGTGTAGGTGTTGCTGCTGCCGGGCACCAGGTTGTCGCTCCAGTTGAGCGCGCTGTTCCAGCTGGTGTTCGCCGCGCCGTAGTCCCAGGTAATACCCGCCGCCTGACCCCGACTCACCAGACCGCACAGACCCGCGGCCAGCAGCGCCTTGACGCCCCAACGTGTTTTCGCCTGCATTCTGAAACCCTCCCTGTCACCCGCACCTGAGTCAACACCCTGTGATCGGTAGTCGGCAACCAGTGATCGGCAACCACGGCTCACTACTCACGGATCACCGGTCACCGGTCACCAGTCACCCCTTACCCAGAAACCGTTATGCGATCATGATCCACCACCCCGGCGGAGATGTCAACGGCAAATTGTTCTGGATTATACAGATGCAATACTGTATCAATGCGATCATGTCCACTGGACGGTCAGCACTGGGACGCCCGCCGCGCAAGCAACGGCAGATCGTCGAGGCGCTGCGTGCTCGGATCCTGGATGGCGGCTACCCGCCGTCGGCCCGGCTACCGACGCGCCTGGATCTCCGGCGTCAACACCGGGCCAGCCTGGCCACGGTGCAGTTGGCGCTCACCCAACTGGCCCGCGACGGGTTCGTGGTGGCGCGCGGCAAGCGGGGGACCTTCGTGGCCGCGCATCCGCCGCATCTGTCGCAACTGGCCCTGGTGATCCCGGCCCTGCCGGATACGGTCGGGTTCCCGCGCTTCTGGACGGCGCTGGCCACCGCGGCCATGCGCCATGGCCGGCAGAAGGGGGCGGCCTGTTCGATCCGCGTCGACTACGGCATTGACGGTCACCACGACAACGCCGCGCTGCTGGCGCTGGAGGAGGACGTACGCCGGTGGCGGCTGGCCGGCATCGTCTTCGCCAGTTCGCCCTTCCTGTTGCGCGGCTCACCCGTGCTGGAACAGCCGGGCCTGCCGCGGGTGGCGTTCATGTCGCGGTCGCAGGAGTTCCCGGACTTGGCGCGGGTCGAGGTCGACACGGCCTCGATGTTCGATGCAGCGCTGCAGCGCCTGGCGCAGGCGGGTCGGCGACGGCTGGCCCTGGTGGTGCCGCCGGGCATCGAGTCGCTGCTGCCCGTGTCCTGCGCCAAGCTGGCCGCCCGGCACGGTCTCGAACTGCGGCCCTACTGGCACCTGACCGTCAACCGGGGATCCCCCGAGGCCGCCCGTAACACCGTGCACCTGCTGATGCGCCTGCCGCGCAAGGACCGGCCCGACGCACTATTCATCAGCGACGACAACCTGCTGGAGCATGCCTCGGCCGGATTGTTCGACGCCGATGTCCGGGTGCCCGACGAAGTGCAGGTCGTGGCGCACTGCAACTTCCCCTGCCCCACGCCCAGCGCCGTGCCGGTCTGCCGCGTAGGCTTTGACGCACAGATCGCTCTACAGACCAGTCTGGACGAGTTGGCCCATCAGCGGGCCGGCGGCAAGCCGCGCACACATCGGATTCCGGCCGGATTTGCCCCGGAAGAGCCGTTTCTGGACGAAACGGGCGGAATGACGGATTATGCACGGTGCGAATAGCACTGCGCAGGCCGGTCACGCGCCGGAAGACCTGTCCATGCCGGTGCACATTTTTCGTGGTAACACGCGAGTAGAGGGAGACAACATGAAGACAAGCAACATGGGAATGGGGATTGCGGTCTGTGCACTTGGCGCCGTCGCCTGGTCGGGCACGGCTGCCCGGGCAGCCACGACGCGCACCTGGGATGGCGCTGGCGATGCCAATGCCAGCGGCAACTGGTCGGATGCCTCAAACTGGTCGGGCGACAATGTGCCGGACACTGGCAGCAGCGGCGGCGAAGTCGCCTCGCTGCCAAACGCCACCAGCGGCATGCGCACGGTGACAGCCGATGCCGCCTACACCATCTACCAGTTGGCCCAGACGCAGAGCACGGTCGGAGCCACCAACCGCCTGGTGGTGACCTCCGTGCTGGTCATCACGAACAATGCCACCCCGCTCGCGATTTCGGCGGCCGCCGGGGCTGACACGGCGCGCGTGGAGGTCGGCAGTGGCGCCACGCTCTTCGCCTACAACAACGGCGGCATGAGCAGCTATTGCGACGGCACGCTGGTCCTGGCTGCAAATGCCACCTACAAGGCCCAGACGCCATCAGGCAACAACGACCTCGGCGTGCGCTTCGGGCCGGTCTTCGCCACCGGCCCCGGTGCGGCCATCCGGGCTTACAGCGGCCAGTGGATCACCGGCTCGATGAACTTCAACCGGCCCGTGGTGGTCGAGGGGGCCGGCTCCGACCTGTTGCTCTCGATCCCGCGTATGAACCAGTCGCTCTACTTCAACGGAACCCCCCGCGCCCTGACGGTCGCGCCGCAGGCCCGCTTCCGCACCGACAACTCCGGCGGCAACGCGCAGAGCTTTGTCAATGGGCCGGTCGTGCTCGGCGCCGCCGCCCGGTTGCTGCTGAACGACAACGCCACGGCGGCCCTGACAGCCGGCTTCAACGGTCTGCAGATGGCCGCCAACGCCACGAACCAACTCAAAGGCACCACCGTGACCTTCAACCTCGACGGCACGGCCGACCTGGCGCCCGGCGCCCGGCTCCTGCTCGACCTGAGCGCCAACGCCGGCTCCGGAACCGTCACCCTGAAGAGCGGCTCGGTGGTGACCCAGGACGCCGCCACGATCGTGATCAACCTGCCGTCCGCCTCGATCAGCAACGGCGCCCGCAAGTTCGTGAACCGCGGCACGTGGCTCATGCGCAACGGCGCGAGCAACGTGCTGACGCGCACAGCCAACCCCCTGCCCGGATTCGGCTTCGGCAACCTGGCCGACAACCTGAACGCCGGAACCCTGCGGATGCAGAGCGGCTCCTGGATGGCCTTCAGCGACCTCCGCAACGAGGGCGCCATCGAACTCGGCACGAACGTGGTCTTCGGCGGCACGCAGTTCGCAAGTGCGACCACGCCGGCGCTCAACAACGCCAGCGGCGCGGTCATCCGCGTCACCGGCGACACGCTCCTCGGCGGCCCGTCCGAGATCGCGCTGGCTCTGCTGAACAACGGCTCCGCCACCGCCATCCGGGCCACGGTCAGCGTGGGCGACGGCACCAACGCGCCGATCTTCACCCTCCGGGGCGGCAATGCCAAGCTCGTGAACTATGCCGGCAACACGCTGGACGTGGCGGCCGGCGCCGTGCTGGCGCTGCGCGCCTACGACGACGGCGCACCCCACGCCTTCAACAATCTGTACGCCTACATCCAGAATGGCGGCACCTTCACGCTGGCCGGCAGCGTGCGCGTACAGCCCAACCACGCGCCAGACTACCGCGGCATCTACAACACCGGCACCGTGACGATCGACGGTGCCAATGCCGGGATCCGGCGCCTGGCCGGCACGTCCACCTACTACGGAAACAACAGCAGCGACGCAATGTACACCGACCTGCAGAATTCAGCCGGCGGTACCTTGGGCGGCAGCGGCAAGCTGACGTACGTCAACGAGGCCCCAAACGCGCTGGTGGCTACATTACGCGTCACCAACGCCGGCACGCTCGTGCCCGGCACGACCACGCCCGGCACACTCGAATTCGCCAATGCCCGGGTCATCTTCAGCGGCAGCGGCCTGCTGGCCATCGATCTTGCCAGCCCGATACAGTACGACCAGCTCCGACTCTCCGGCACGGGCGCCGCGCTGGACCTGTCGACAGCGAACGACGTGCTCGACGTGCGGCTGGCGGGCCGCTACACGTGGGAAGGCCGGGCGACCTTCCGCATCTTCGAGGGCGGCACGGTGACTGGCACATTCGGCAGCCTGCGCTGGAACGGCCTGCCCTACGGCAATCGCTACAGCGTGGTGTACGGCGCGAACTACATCGACGTGACCGTCGTTGCGCCCAGTGGAACTGTGGTACTGGTCCGATAGGAGCGGACGGAAGCTACGCTCCCGAGGCGCGCGTGGCCTGTCAGAGGAAACGCCTGGAACGCCCTCGAAACTGTGCAAGCGGCGGGTTAGGGGTTCAGGGTCACGATTCGGGGTCAATGAAACGAGTGCGGAAATCGTGCTCGTCCTCGTCGTCGTCCTCGGAAATCGATCACGAGGACGAAGGACGAGGACGGTCGAAGTCCACGCGTTGCCGGTCTGGGATGAGCCCTCTTTGCGCGTTTCATGGTTCAAGGTAACTCATGAGCAACGAAATCCTGAACGTATCTGAAGCCCGCCCGAGTCTCCGAGCCCTTAGCCCGCAGGGCGACGCCCGTGCCGGGCGTCGCCCTGCGGGCTGGGCCCTGCTCGTGCTGGCATTCGCCGTGCGCGCCACGGCCGCCGGCTTCGAGCCGGCCGACTTCGTCGAACTGTCAATCCCGGGCGTGCCGCGCGTCACGTGGGCAATCGCCCGGGACGATCGTGGGTTGGTCGTCACGGTGGACGCGGCCCCGCTCGCCGCCGCCAGTCCGGCCCCGCGCGTCGAACTGGGCGCCGCGGCTGCCCGCCAGGTGGTGCGCACGGCCTCGGCCGGCGGGACGGACGCTGGCCGTACCGCGACCTTCCGAATCGCCGCGCGCGACCTGGTCGATGACAACGAGCAGTGGCAACGACTGCGCCTGGCCGTGCGAGTCTGCTGGCCCGATGGCACCGGCGGCGACCTGCAACAGGAGCGCTTCCGCTGCCTCGACGGTCGCGCCCCGCACGCGCCGCTGCCCGCAGACCCCCAGCAATGGCAACCGCTCGACCTCGTCGAACACGCCCGCACCGTCGCCGATCGCAAGTCCCGGATCGCGATCCCCTTCGCGCAGCCCTGCGACGGCCGCGCCACCGTGGTCATCGAAACGCCCGACGGCCGCCGCGTGCGCAACCTGATCGCGGGCCGGGATCTGTCCCGGGCGCAGCATGATCTGCCCTGGGACGGACTCGACGATGCCGGCGTGCCGGTTCCGCCTGCAGCGTATCGATGGCGGTCCGCGTCGCACCCGGGCATCCGGCCGCGCTACCTTTTCGCCTTCGGCAACGGTCCCGGCTCCAACCACGGCACCCTGTCAGCGGCCACCACCGACGGTCGCCGCCTCTACTTCGGCACCCCCGTCTCGGAGGGCGGCCACGAACTGGTCGCGCTCGAACCCGACGGCACCTTCGTCGCCGGCTGGGTCGCGCCCCATGGCCACGGCCTGCAGGCCATCGCCATCGCCGCCGACACGAACTATCTCTACGCCGCCTATGACGGTATCTCCTGGGGACAGCACATCGACCGCACCAAAACCAACTGGACCGCCAGCTTCACCCTCGGTCTGGTGCGCGTCGACCTGGCGCGCCGCGAGCTGACCGACTGGCCCAACCGGGTGCGCGTCGCGCCACTGGCTGAATACACGGTCGGTCCCGGCCATACCGAGCCGCGCCCGGATCGCACCACGCTGACCAGCCTGGCACTGCTGGACGGCAAGCTGTACGCCGGCGACTGGTTCGGCGGCGGCCTGATGGTGATCGACCCCGCGACCGGCCGGAAGACCGGCCACATCCCGCTCGCCCATCCGGGCGCCCTGGCCGCCGCGGGGCACCACCTGCTGGTGGTCAGCGGCACCTCGGTCGTGCGGCTCGACCCGCTGACCGGCCAGAGCACGGTACTCGTGGACCCCGACCTGCTCGACCCGCGCGGGCTGGCAGCCGACGCGGCCGGAAGCGTCTACATCAGTGACGCCCGCACGCACACCGTGAAGGTGCTGGCCGGCCGCACCGCCTCGGGCCAGCCGCGCCTCACCACCCTCGGCACGCCGGGCGGCGCCTACACCGGCGCGTACGATCCGCAACGGCTGATCAGCACGGGCGGCCTGACGGTCGGTCCCAACGGCTGGGTGTGGGTGACCGAACCCGGGCGCTGGACCCCCAAACGGCTGGCGGCATTCGATCC
>CAZZCT010000006.1:0-44254 GCA_964652365.1 uncultured Lentisphaerales bacterium | reverse complement strand
AAAGGGCTGCGGCCATTGATCCCCCCCACGGGCAAAACGGTCCGGGCACTGTTTGGCCAGCCCGCCTCCGACGCCCCCGGCGCCGGCTTCGACCCCCTCGACCCCACGCGCTGGCTCGCTCTCGGCGCGCAGTTCCGGCTCGACTTTGCCACGCGCCAAGCCCGACCGGAAACGATCCTGGGCGGACGCGACGGCATGCACTACCGCTTCTGGCGCCAGGAAGGCCGCACCTTCGTGATCTCCTACGGCAAGGCCACCTTCATCCAAGAGCTGCGCGCCGACGGCACGCTCCAGCCGCTGGCCTGCATCTCCTCCGCCCACCAGTTCGCCTACTACTGCGACTGGAAGCCGCCGGCCGCCTTCACCGAGGCCTTCAACCGCGACTACCCCGACACCACCGTCGGCAAGGGCAGTCCGCGTCAGCCGGGGCACGGCTTCGGCATGCTGTGGGTCGACCGCAGCGGCGATGGCGACCTGCAGGCCGACGAGATCGAGTTCGCCACCACGGCCCAGAACCTGGCTGGCAGCGGCTGGGGGCACGACCAGGCCGACCTGACCATCCGCGTCGCCGCCACGGTCTCCAACCGCAGTGTGCTCGTGAGCCTGAAGCCGGAGGGGTGGCACCCGGGCGGCGCGCCACGCTACCCGCCGCTCGCGCGGGCCGTCGCCGCGGCCCTGCCGATCGAGCTGCCGCCCTTCCGCAACAGCGTCGAATCGACGGTCGACCGCTTCGGCAACCTGATCCTGAATTCGGACCCAACCATGACCTGCTTCGGCCCCGACGGCCGGCTGCGTTGGACCTACCCGAACCGCTGGACCAACGTGCACGGCAGCCACAACGCACCCCTGCCCAAGCCGGGCGAGTTGCAGGGCGTGCTGTTCTTCACGGGCGTCGCACCGCTGGACGACCAGGGCGACGTGATGGTGATGAACGGCAACCATGGCCGGCTTTTCGTGATGACCACCGATGGGTTGTACCTGGACGAAATGTTCCGGGACGTGCGCGTGGGCGGCGTGGCCGACGAGTACCTGATCGGCGGCGAGTGCTTCGGCGGCACCTTTGGCCGCTCCGAAAAGGACGGAACCTACTACCTCCAGGCCGGCGGCATTGCCTATCGGGTGTTCCGCCTCGACGGTCTGTCAGAGCTCACCCGCCAGCAGGGCACACTACAGGTCACAGCGGCCCAGGCCGCGGCTGCCGAACGGACCGCGGCCCAGCGCAAGGCCGAGACGCAGCCCCCGCGACTGGCCCGCCTGGAGCGGCGCGCCCAGCCGCCGCTTCTCGACGGCAAGGCCGACGACTGGCCCGCCACCCCCACGCTGCAATGGGACCGCGACCGGCAGTTCCCGGTGACGGTGCGGCTGGCCTGCGACAACACCACTCTCTACCTCCTCTATCAGGTGCGCGACGAGTCGCCCTGGGTGAACCACGGCACGGACTGGCAGGCCCTGTTCAAGACCGGCGACAGCGTGGACCTGCAACTCGGCACGGATCCCCGCGCCCCTCCCGGTCGCACCGCGCCCGTGCCCGGCGACCTGCGGCTGCTGTTCGCGCCGCAGGGCGCCACCAACCGCGTCGTGCTCTACCGCCACCGACTTCCCGCCGCCGCCCGCGCCGCAGTCGAACCCGAGGCCGTGACGTTCCAGAGCCCCTGGCGCAGCGAACGCGTCGACAGCGTGACGCAGCTGTCGTCCGCGCGCATGGCGGTCCGCCGCGGTAACGGCGAGTACTGGATCGAGGCCGCCGTGCCGCTGGCAGCACTCGGCCTGGACCCTGCGGCCGGGTCCAAGCTGCGCGCCGACGTGGGCGTGATCTACGGCGACACCGGCGGCACCATCAACCTGTTTCGCAACTACTGGGCCAACCCGGCCACCATGCTGGTGAACGACGTGCCGGGCGAGATCATGCTGACGCCGCATTTGTGGGGCACGCTGACCCTGGATCCGTCGCCCCGGAATACCCAGGAGACGCAACCGTGAACTTGCGAATCGCGAGACGCACGTCGGGCCGACGTGCGCCACTGGCCCAGCGAGCCGACCCGAACGTGGACGGCACCGACCGGCACGGCAAGTCAGGTCGCGCACGCGCACGCGCACGCGGCCTGCTGGCCGGTGTGGCTGCCAGCCTGGCTGCGGGCTTGGCCGCGGGCCAGAGCCTGCGCTGCGACGGCGTGCTCGGCAACAGCGGCGAAGGCGGCGAGACCCTGGTGATCTACGGTGGCGCGGCTGCCGCGCCCGCGGCCGTCGGCGCCGGCGTGGCCGTCGACGAAGCCGGCGCACTCTGGACCCGCGGCGGCGATGGCGTGCTGCTGCGGCTGTCGCCGGACGGCCGCCTGCTGGCCCACTACGGCCTCCCGCCCGGCGCGGGCAGCGCCCACGAAGGCGACACGCTCACGCTGGCCGGAGCTTACGTGGTAGTGAAGCAGCGCGACCGCGTGGCCGTGCTGCCGCGCGACGCCCGGCCCGGCGCCGTGGCCACCAACCTGGCGCTGCGGGCCGACCGCATCTCGTTCCAGGCCACACCGCAAGGCTGGCTGGCCGGCAGCCGCGGCACCAACCTCTTCCGGTTCGATCCGGCCACCGGTCAGTCACAGTCCATTGGTGTGCTGCCCGAGCCGGCCACCGGCCTCGAGCAAGGCCCGGACGGCGCCTGCTATGTCCTGCTGGGAAATCGCCTGCGGCGTTTCGCCGACAGCCGGGAGGACCTGTCCGGCTGGCCGCGGCCGGCGCCGGGCGAACGGCCCCAGTTGCTGGACGGCTGGTGGTGGGGGCATGCCTGGCACGGCACCATCCGCCGCTTTGCGCCCGACCTCACCCCCTCGCCCGGCGTGGTGCTCGGCGGCGCCTCCGGCTCGTTCATCGGCCATCTGGACGAAAACCCGGACGTGACCAACGGCCGGGGGCTGGCAAAACTGCGCGACGGGCTCTTCGCGGTCAGCGGCATGGGCGGCGTGGTACAACTGCTCGTTTGGCGTGAGGCCGAACAGCGCTTCGACCTCGTGCGGCGCCTGGGCGCGCTGCCGGCCTGCGCCGGCCTGGCGCTCGACCGCCAGGGGCGGGTCTACTGCGGCAGCGGCAACTGGGAGTGGAACGACGGTCCCGCCACCCCCCTGCGCAACGGCGTGCCGTCGGCCGCGGTCGGCCAACCGGTCCTGCTGGCCAACGACGTGGTGGTCGCACCCGCGGTCCAGTACGGCAGCCACGCGCGGCTGCTGACGGGCACCCTCGACGCGGAACTCAAGACCCGCAACCTGCCGGACGATTTGACCTTTGCGCGCCCGATCACGGCCGCCGCAGTGTGGCGCGAGGACTCCGGCTTGCGGCTGCTGCTCGCGCAGCGCGACGGCACGGCCCAGGCCTGCCGCCTCGGTACGGACGGGACGCCGGGCGGACCGGCCCTGAAGATGCGCATGCAGTTTGCCGCGCCGGTTACCAACCTGACCAGCCTGGCGGTACAACCCGCGCCACCCGGCGGCCCGGCGACCGATCTGCTGCTGGCGGCCGTGGATGGTGCCGTGGCCGTGTTGGCGCGCGATCCCGACGGCTGGACCGAGCAACGCCGCTGGCAGTGTTGGGGTCCGGCACCGGCCGACCGCTTCGGCGGGCCCGTCTGGATCTGCGCCGACAGCGGCCGTCTGTGGGTTTCAGACCGCGCACGCCACCGCGTGCTGCTCTTCAATCTGGCCGGCGGACGCCCACTGGTCGCCTTCGGGACGGTCGACATGCCCGGCAACGCACTCGACTCCCTGCGCCATCCCGAGACCCTCGCCGCGGCCGGCGGGCGCGCCGTCGTCTTCGATCAGGGCAACCAGCGCCTGCTCAAGCTGCGGTTTGAAGCAGAGCACGCCATCCCGCTGGAGCCGCAATAATGAGGATACGAAACTCCTTGGCAGATCATGACTCGGACCTCATCCAGTCGTACATGGCGGTCCGGTCGCGAACTTCCGCGGGTGCGCCACCCTCGGCCACGACCCAGCGGATGCGGGGCCGTTGCGCGACGGGACGCGCCGCCAGTCGCAACCTTAGGCCGTCTTCGATACTTCTCTTCCCGGCTCTCGTCACCGTTTCGAAGGGGCTGGAATCGTTGCGGAGCGGAAAAAAAGGCGGCGTCGCGCGGGATACCGCTTGCCGCCGCACTCCAGACGCTGCCGCCCGGGCGCAGGCAATCTGGAGTGCGGTGGCAAGCGAAGCGCGACGCCGCTTTTTTCCGCGCAAGAAAAGGTGCCAGCGCCTCCTGAACCCCGAACCCTGAACCCTCCGTTTTTCCGCGTCTCACTTGAGGAAGCCCTATGAAAGCACCCCGCATCCTGCTACTCCTGCCACTCCTGGCCGCGGCGCTCCGCGCCGATGAACGGACCATGTCGTTCAACTCCGAAGTCGCGGCGCTGCCCGCGCCCGGCGCCGTGGTCGTCGACGGCGCCACCACCGACTGGGATCTCTCCGCCGGCGTCTGGAGCTACAACGACCCTACGATCGTGGAACGCTACAGCGTCTGGACGCACCTGATGTGGGACGCCAAGGGCGTCTACCTGCTGGCCCGGTACCATGACCTGTCGCCGCTGCAAAACGCGGCCTCGGGAAAGGATTTCAGCCTGAGTTGGCGGGCCGACTGCTACCAGGCGCGGGTGATCTTCGACGACGGCCAGCCCGACGAGCACCAGCTGCACGTCAACATGTACTACTCAAGCGCCGACAAGCGCCCCTACCTGATTGTCAAGCACGGCGGTTTCAAGGCCGCGCCACCCTACGACGCCACCGGCCCCGACCGTCCCGACCAGGCCGGGAAGTGGGGGCCGACCGTCGAGCAGCACGGCGGCCGGATCGCGGTGGCGGCCTGGCCCGACGGCAAGGGGTATAACCTCGAATGTTTCTGGCCGTGGAGCTACTGCCGCACAGCCGGCCAGCCGCTGGCGGCGGGCGATGCCTTCACCTTCGGCATCGAGGCCATGTGGGGCAATACCGACGGCACCCTGCTGGCCCACCGGCTGGCCGACGGCATCAAGGACGAGACCGTCAACCGCATCTTCATGTTCCGCGCCCGCACGGGTTGGGGCAAGGCCGTGCTCCAGGCGCGCGGCCAGTCCACGATCACCGAGCAGCAGCGCGCCCTGCAGCAGGCGCGCCTCAAGCGTTTCGCGGACTATGACACTTACGGCAGCGTGCCACTGCGCTACACCCTGCCCGAGGCGCGCGACGTGACGATCGCCATCGATGACGCCCAGGGCCGCCGCGTACGCAACCTCTTCGGCCAGTACCCGCGTGCGGCGGGCGAGGTAGTTGACCACTGGGACTGTCTCGACGACTCGGGCAATCCGGTGGCGCCCGGCCGCTACACCGCCACCGTCGTGCACCATCTGCCGATCGCGCTCAAGTTCTACAACAGCGTCTACAGCTCGGCCACGCCCCCGTGGGTCACCGAGCAGGGCAGCAAGCTCTGGGGCGCCAACCACGGCCATCCGACCTCCGTAGCCACGCGCGGCGACGTTACCGTGCTGCTCTTCACCGGCACCGAAGGCGGCTCGGGCATGCAGCGCATCGACGACCACGGCATCATTCAGTGGGCCGACCACAACGAGTTCGTCGACGGCACCCTGGACGACACCTACTCCTACGGTCTCTCCCGCAGCTCCTGGCAGAAGCTCACGCTGCTGGCGCGCTACCGTTTGACCGACGGCCAGTTGGTGCCGTTCGAGGACGCCCAGCGCACGCCCAACGCCACACTGCTGCCCGACGCCAACATCCCCAACACCAGTTCGCTCGCCCTGGGCCACGGCAAACTCTGGGCACTCTGCCCCGGCCGCGCCCTGCTGCGCGTCGACCCCAAGACCGGCGCAGTGGAAGCCACCCTGGCGCCCGGTCCGTTCGCGGCCCTGACCGACCGCGGCGACCAGCTTTACGCGCTGACCACCAATGGTGTGATTCACCTGCTGGACGCCTCGGGCGCCCCGGCTGCGGAAGTCTGCCGCGTGACCGGCCTCCGGCGGCCGGCCCGCCTGGGCATCAGCCAGGATCAGCAGCGCATGGCCATCAGCGACCCGGGCCTGAACCAGGTTGTGATCACAGCGGCGGACGGCAAGCGACTGCATACTGTCGGTCAGCCCTATTCCGGCGGCGACCGTCCGGCCGGCGCCTTCGTGCCCACGGATCTGGTGCAGCCCCTGGGCGCCGACTTCGACGCTGCCGGCCGGCTCTGGATCGCCGAGAGCGTGAAGACCTGCAAGCGGGTGACCTGTTGGAGCACCGACTACCGGTTGCTGGACCAGTACTGGGGCCAGGCCGACTACGGCGCCATGGCCGGTTTTCCGCTGACCTTCGACGCCACGCGCTTCGTCGCCCACGGCATCGAGTTTAAGCTGGACCCCAGCCCCGACCCCTGGCACCGCAAGACCGCCGAGCAGCCCCTGATCTACCATCCCGAACTGACGAGCGAGCGCGGCCTGATCTACCGTGTAGGCCAGCACGAATATGCCTGCGGCGCGCCCGGCTACAATAAGCCCGAGAGTCTCAGCCTGTTCCAGCGGGATGCCACCGGGGTCTTCCGCGCCTGCGTACGCGTGACGCTGGCCGGCCGCCGCACCGTGAACGGCAAGCCGCAGGACGTGCTGGGAACTGCCTGGGTGGACCGCAACGACAATCATCAGGAGGATGCCGGCGAGGTCGCCGAGGGCGTGGACGTGCGGGGGATCTACTGGGCCAACGGCTGGGTGCGGCCCGACCTGACGATCCTGTTCCCGAACAACCGCCTCTTCGCTCCGACCGGCTTCACGCCCGGCGGCGTGCCGCTCTACGACTTCACCAAGCCCGGCCAGACGGGTGACGGCAAAGCCTTCCCCAACGGCCAGGGATCCTGTGGCACACCGGTGATTGACCGGGCCGGCAATGTCTCCGACGGCATCGGCTATCGCACGGCCGACGGGCGGAGCGGAACCTACCCGAACCGTTATGGACGGCACGATGCGCCAGCGGCCCAGCGCGGCGTCCTGATCGCGCCGTTCCGTGTCAACGGCGTCGTCGAGGACGTGCCGGGCGTGGGCAGCATGCTGGCGCTCGGCGGTGACCGCGGCGAGTGGTTCCTGCTCTCCCTCGACGGGCTTTACCTCAGCAGTCTCTGCCAGGACTCGAAGGGCAACGTCACGCTCGACGAGACGTTCATCGGCCAGGAGAGTTTCGGCGGATTCCTCTGGCGCGACACGGCGAACCGCAAGGTGCTGATCCAGCTTGGGGGCCCGTCGTACCGCCTGATGGAGGTGACCGGGCTGGATAGCTGCGTCAAGACCGCGCTGCCGCTCGACGTCTCGGCCGAGAACATCGCGCAGGGCGCGCGGGTGGTTCAGGAGCGTCAGCAGCAGTCGGTGGCCGAACCGGAGCGCGTCGCGATCGCGCGTCTGCGTGCGCTCCCGCGCGAACCGGCCCCTGTCATGCAACCGCTCAGCCGGCCGCTGATCGAAGGCGTGGTCGACGTGCAGGTGGCCGAGACCGGAAACCCGGCGCGCTGGTGGCGGGCGGCCCTGGCGCACGATGGTCGGAACCTGGCGATCATGTACCAGGTGGCGGACCCCTCGCCCTGGCGCAACGGCGAGGGTCGCTTCACGCACCTGTTCATCGGCGGGGATGCCGTCGACCTGCAACTGGACGTGCCGGGTCGCGGCCCGATCCGCCTCCTGGCCGCGTCGCTGGCGGGTAAGCCGGTCGCGGCTTACTGGCAGCAGCAGGCCGAGACGGCCGAGAACCCGACGACCTATGCGGTCGCCAACAACGACGCCAACGCGCAGCGGTTCGCCGTCGTGCGGCAGTTGCCGGGCGCCAAGGTCGCAACCTCGGTCGGGATCGGCACCTACACCGTGCTGGTCACCGTGCCGTTGGCCGATCTGGGTCTGGACAGCGCGCTCGGCGCCACCCTGCGCGGCGTGGTCGGCGTGATCTTCTCGGATCCCTCCGGCAACAACCGCGCGGCGCGGCTGTACTGGCATGACAAGCAGACCGGACTGGTCTCCGACGTTCCGAGCGAGGCCCGGCTGCAGCCGAACCGGTGGGGTCCGATCGTCGTCGATAAGTGAGCACGCGTCCCGCGAGGGACACGGGGCGCGCGCCCCGTGTCCCTGCCACACCACGGTCGCGTCAGCGCTCCGGAACAATTGCGCCGTGCTGCCGCAGCAAGTTGCGAAGTGCGTCCATGGGCACGACGTCCGGGGCAACCCCAGCCTGCACCGCCAGCGCCGCCAGCGCGCCGGCGGCCTGACCGGTGGCCATGCAGGTCGCCTGCACGCGCAGCGCGCTGTTGGCCAGGCGGTCACTGGAGAGGATCCGACCGGCCATCAACAGGCCGCGGCACCCGCGTGCGACCAGGGCGCCGCGCGGCACGGTGGGCACGGTGCCGGTGGCCAGCGCTTCTACCTGCCACTCAGCCGATGTCAGGCCGTGCACATCCACGGGGTAGAAGGCATGGCAGACCGCCTCGGGCCAGACGCGGCCGGAGCGATAGTCATCCACGGTCACCGTGTCCAGCCCCACCACCGTCACGGTCTCGCGCACGCCGATCTCGGGGAAGACGCAGGCTGCGCGCAGATTGGCCAGGCCGGGTTGCGTGCGCAGCCAGCGTAGCAGCCGCCGCACAGCGGCTCGTCCCGCGACTTCCAGCTGGGTTCGGCCGGCGCCAGTGGCGGCAGCGGCAGCGGCCGGAACATGGTTGGCATTCATCCCGCGTCGGCGCAGCCAGTCGGAGGCGTTTGGCCGGTCCGTCCGCCAGCAGGCGTCTTCGGCCCGCACCACGCCGGCGGCCACGGCTTCGACGAATGCGCGGTCCAGGGCCGGCAGGTCGAGCGCGGCCAGGTCATAGCCTTCCAGCGCGCAGCTCAGCGTGGCGGGCTGGCAGACCGGCGGTGCGCGCAACTCCGCGCCAGCCATGCGCGCGGCATTGCCGTCGCCCGTGCAGTCGATCACCGCAGCAGCGCCCACCACCTCCAGTCCATCCTTGGAACAGAGCGTCACCTGCCAGCCGGCACCGTCGCGCTTCAGCGCGGCCAGCATCGTGTGCAGCCGCAGGTCCACGCCGGCGGCCAGCACGCCCTCATCGCACAGCGCTGCAAACAGCGCCGGGTCAACCTGCGGCTGGTGGGTCCAAAACGGCACGGAGAGATTGGAGAAGTCGGGCAGGGTGCCGCCACCCTCGCGGACCGCAGCGGCCACCAGATCCCAACCGATCCCGGCGACCACTTGCCGGCCCCAGGCATGGAACAGACCCGGCGCGGCCACGCCGGCATTGGTGAGCGTGCCGCCCAGCTGGGAGCTGCACTCCGCGAGCAGCGTGCGCGCCCCGGCGCGGCCAGCCTGAATGGCCGCCACGGTCCCGGCAGTTCCTCCTCCGATCACGAGGACGTCGAAAGCGGCGTTGGTTTGCATGGGTCGCCCTATAGACCCATTTTCACACCGGGTCAAGCGCCGCGTCGGCACGGCCCGCCCGCCCATGAACCGACACCGTGCTTCTGAAAGAAACGGGCGCTCGACGCCTCCGAGGCCTTATGACAGAGTAATCCCCATCGTGAAACGGATAACATCCCCCTCGCTGCGAGCCGATCGTAGGGCCTCCGCACGAACCGCGCCCCGTCACGCCTTCGTGGCGCTGCTGCTCCTGCTGGTCGGCCTCAACGTGGAGCCGGCCCGGGCCCTGTCGCTACCGGTGGTCCAGACGGCCGAAGCCGCGGCCGCACGGCTTGGCCAGGCGCAGACGGTCGGCCAAGGATATCTGGTGGACCTCGCCCGGGGCTCCGAGGGGCTGGCCTTCCAGTCGACCCCGGCCACACCCCTGGATCCCGGCCGTTATCGTCTGCATCTGCTCATGGGCGCCGGTCCGGCCGGCAACGAGATCGTCGACCCGATCGAACTGCGGCTGACGGCCGGCGCCTCCCAGCGCCACGTCAAACCCCACGAACTGCCCAAGGACGGCAAGTTGGCCGCGCTGCATCTGGACTTCGTTGTGACGAACCGCCAGGCGATCGTCGTGTCCGTGCGCTGGTTTGTGGGCGACAGCCTGCTCGATGTGCGGCCGCAAGAGAAGGCCGCCGCCCGCCAGAAGCTGATCCGGCGGCGCGAGGCAGAGATCGCCAAGGGCCGGCAATCCGGCGCAGGCGGCAACCTGCTCGACCCGTCGGCGGCCGGCGCGGAGATGGAGCTCGAACTGGACAAGAGCGAGGCGGCCGAGCCCGCGGCGCTGGACAGCGCGTCGCCGCGCTACCGCCTGGCCATTGCCGAGGCACACCTGGAAACGCTCTGCCCGGCTGGCATAGAGGCCGTCCGCACCGACCAGCCGGCCTATGAGCCCGGCGCGGCCGTGCGCCTGGACGTGGCGGTCCGGAACTTCGCCGCCACCGAAGTCCAGGTGACCGTAACCGCGGGTCTGGTTCCGGCCGACGCTTCGCCCGCGACCCCGCCCGGGGAACTCCGGACTGCCCTCGTGACCATCCCGGCCGGCGGCATCCAGACACAGGCTTTCACGCAAGCCTGGGCGGCCGACAAACTCGGCGCCCTGACGCGCATCGTGGTTCGCGCGACCCGCGGCGAGGCGCGCCCGGCGGCCGGCGAGGCGCTTGTGGCGAGCATGCCAGCCAAGCGGGCATTGTCCAACCTGCCCAAGAAGGTCTTTGCCCACTACATGGGCTGCAATCCGATCGGGACGGCCTCGATCTACTACCACCGTCAGAACGACGGACAGGCGGTGCGGCACGATGCGGCCGTCGGCACGGCGGCCTACTTCGGCGGCCACCTGCGCAATTGGGACCTCGTGGATCCCACGCGTGCACTTTCGGCCGAGGAGAGCGCCGACCTGGAGATCCGCCGCGCCCTGCGAATCGGCATCGACGGCTTTGCGATCGACGCCTGGGCCGGCGACAAGGATGCACGGCGCGTGCTTGACGTGCTGTTCAAGGTGGCCGAGGAAAAAGACTACCCCTTCGAACTCACCATCTGCATCGACCCGGTCTGCGGCGGCAACATCGTCGACTCCGTCAAGGAACTGCTGGCCGCGCACGGGCAGAGCCCCAAACTCGCGCGCCGCGACGGCCGGCCGTTGATCTTCGGCTACCAGTCGATCTGGACCGGCTACAACCACCTGGCCCGGGTTGCGTCGGAGCGCGTGGACCGGTTGCGGGCCGAGCCGATTGGCTGGCACATCCTGGGACAGTCGCTGACCGAGGCCGCCCGGCAGGTCGGGCAGCCGGTCTACTATCACTACTGCCTCTCCTGGTTCTTCCTGAACGTGGAGCCCCGCCTGCTGCCGAAGGACGCCCTGACACAAGCCGCGGGCGTACTCGGCCGCTACGCTGACGCGCTCGGCGGTTTTGGCTATCTTGGCTCGCAACAGCCAGCCATCGCGCGGGCCGTGCGGGCCTCGGGCGCCGAGTGGTCCCTGCCCGTGGGCATGTTCCAGAAAGAGAACATACCGTTCGAGTGTGCCATTCCAAAGGGGACCGACTGGATGCACTGGGGACAGGCCGCCCTGGAACAGGATGCCACGCTGATCCAGATCGTCACCTGGAACGACTACGGCGAGAACACCTGCATCGCGCCGGCCTACAACACGCGCTACACGCTCTATGACCTCACCGGTTACGAGATCGCGCTGTGGAAGACCGGCAAGGCGCCCGCACCGGACCGCGACCGCGTGTACCTGATTTACCGCAAGTACCCGCCCCAGTCGAAGGTCTTCCCCTTCCACGCCATGTTCCCCGGCGTCGAAGGCGGCGTCATTGAGGTGCTGACCATCCTGCCGAAGCCGGCCACCGTGCGGCTGCCGGGCCGCGCCATCGACTTCGAGGCCCCCGCCGGCTTCCACCGCCGCCAGTTCCCGGTCACGTCCGGGCCGCTGGTCGCCGAACTGGTGCGCGACGGCCAGGTGCAACTGCGGCTCGAGAGCCCGGAACCGATCACGGACGCGCCCTTCCGCGAAGACAACGGTTTGGTATGCTGGTCATCCGAGGAGGCGCGTCTCTGGAAAGAGGACTTCGGCGCGACGCCGCCCTTCTGGTACAGCGAGTATGGCGACGGCGACGGCGATGGGCTGCCCAACTGGTTCGAAATGTACTGGTTCAGCAAGGACCGGGGCTTCACGCCGAAGCGCGCCGACGACGACCTGCTCGAGGAGCAGCCCGAGGTGCGCTATTCGCGCTGGCTGGACTTGCGCACCGCCGGGTACGCCGAACCGGCGGCCGATCCCGACGCCGACGGCCGCACCAATCTGGAGGAGTACGAGGCGCAGACCGACCCAACTGTGGGCCCGGCGCCGCAGACGCCCAGCGACGCCGGCGCACCCGCGCGCTAGCAACGCCTCCGACTTGGATGCACGCCCGCCGCGAATGATGGGATGCAGGATTCGGCGCGTAGTGGCGCCGTGAGGCGCGATCCCGCCAAAACGAGAATTGCTGGTGTCTTTTTCTTGGCCAGCAATTCTCATTGTGAGATGTTTGGGGCTTCGGGATCGGAGTCGGTATCGGAATCGGGGTCGAAACGCCTTTGGTTTTGTCGATATCGACTCCGATACCGACCCCGACGCCGATGGTTCCGGCTCCATATCTAGAACTGCTGTTTCTTGGCTGGGGGGGGTAGACAAACGCCCCGAAACGTGGGACGCTTCTCTTGTTCGTATTGGGCGCGATCTGTGCCTGCCTGTGCCGGGCACGGCAGACAGGCCGCGCAGGAGACGATGGGCGTAGGTTGGGGAGTCAGGCCTACCCACGGTGGGCAGCGGGGCGCTTCAACTTACAAACCGCCCCCCGACGCAGGCCGTCAGGCGCCGATGCGGACCAGGCCTCCATCGCGATTCTGGCTCCCGGCCTGGCCAGGTATCCCGTGCCATATACGTTGAATGGCTGTACGCTCGACCGACGTCGGTCTGAACGCCTACACCGGCAGTGGGGTCGCCGCTACGAATCCAGACGGAGGAAACGCCCATGAATCAACGAGTCGTTGTCGCCCGCGCAGTGGCGGCGGCCCTGCTTGCCGACGCGTTGTTTGCCGGTTCCGGTAACGAGGTTGCGGACGCTGCGCCCGCCCGGCACTTGGTCTTCGCCCACTACATGACGTGTTTCACGCTCGACGTGCCGTTCTGCAAGGAGGAGATCCGCCTGGCCCAGTCCCAGGGCCTTGACGGCTTTGCCATGGACTTCGGTGAATGGTGCGACACCGACGGCAAACCCACGCGGTATGTGGCATCCATGGACAACATGTTCGAGGCCGCCAAACAGCTCGGCACGGGATTCCAACTGCTGCTCACGCCCGAGTACTCCGTCCAGCCGATCGATCTGAACGTCCTGCACATGGTCAACCGCTACTACGATCATCCCAACGCCATGCGGCATGACGGCGTGTTTTGCCTTTCGTCCTATGGCATGGGCGGCAACGCCTACGAATCCCCCCTGAACAAACTCAAGGCCGAGGGCCGGAAGATCTTCTTCATCCCGCTTTCCAGCGTCGGCCGGTACGAGATGACGCAAAGCGTCGAAAACGGTCTGCGCCTCTGCCAGGAACCGCACGTGGACGGGATCTGGCGCTTCGCCTGCGACGACACCCCCTGGGGCCTCGTCAACGTCAACGCCAATTTGCGCCGGGCGACCATCCGTGCGAACAAACTCTACATGGCCGGCAATGCCGTGAACTACAACAGCGCGAACGTGCGCGACATGCAAGGCCTGCGCGGCTACGGCGCCATCTGGGAAGGCATCATCCGCGATAACGCCGACTGGGTCGAGATCGTGACCTGGAACGACTACAACGAAGATACGAACCTGATGCATTACAAGTGGAAGCGCGACTGGGACAAGCTGAACTACAACCGGGACGGCAGTTTCCTGGATGCGACGGCCTACTACATCAGTTGGTACAAGACCGGCGCCCCGCCGCCGGTCCGGCAGGACAAGGTGTTCTTCGCCCACCGCGACCGCGGCCGATGGCTGACCCGCGCCTGGGACGCGGAAAAGCAGGTCTGGAAGATCCACACGCTGGGCAAGTGGCCCTTCACCCAGATCCACGACGACGTGCTCGACAAGGTCTATTTCACCACCTTTCTGACCGCCCCCGCCCGACTCCGTGTGACCGTCGGCGGCAAGACGCGCTCGTTCGACATGCCCGCCGGTGTGACGCACGGAGACGTGCCCCTGGAGCCCGGCGTGCCGCGATTCGTGCTGCAACGTGACGGCCAAACCGTGCTCGACGTGGTCGGCCGGCGGTCGATCATCGACCGGGAAACAGAAGAGAACAGCATCGTCGTGGCCGCCAACGCGCCGATCGCCCTGTTCAGGATCTGGGCCGGCGAGGCCGTGGCCGGCAAGCCCATCCGTCTGGAGCCGGTCAAGGGCGAGCTTGCAGAGGGAGCCGCCGTGAAAGGCCACGCGGTCCATATCCCCAGCGCGCCCGGTGCAGCCGTGACCCTGCCGGTTAAGGGACTCAGTTCCGGCCTGTACAACCTGCGCTTCCGCTACAGCAACCCCCACGCCTACGACCGGCGGATGACGCTCTTTGCGGACGGGGTCGAACGTTCCGACCCGCTGGAGGAGTACCGCATCCCGCTCTGGCTGCCGCCGACCGGCGCTGGCCGTTGGGCCGAGGCCACGCTGATGTGGTCGCTCTATGACGGCACGACCTGGCTGCGCATCGAGTGCAACCGCAAACCCGATCCCGCCGCGGGCGCGCAGCCGGGGTCGGACGCCTCTGACAAGCCGGGGTGGAACGACACCGCCGATGTCCTGATCGCGGCCGTCGACCTGGTTCCGGTCGAGCCAATGTCCTTCACGCCGCCCCCGCCCGCAGCCTTCCCCGACCTCGTCCAGATCCCCGGCGGCGCCTTCAACATGGGCGATAGAAGGTCCCCGGAAGCGGACGAGCGTCCGGTCCATGCGGTGAAGGTGTCCTCCTTCTACATGGCCAGGCACGAGGTAACCAACGCCGAATTCGAACGCTTCATGCCGGAACACCGTCAGTGGCGGGACGGCTACTCCTGGCGCGACCGCGAGCCCGTGATCTACGTCAACTGGCGCGAAGCCGCGCGCTACTGCAACTGGCTGTCGGCCCAGGCAGGGCTCGCGCCCGTCTACGACGAAAAGACAGGGACGGCTGAGCCCGGAGCCGACGGCTTTCGGCTGCCGACCGAAGCGGAGTGGGAATACGTCGCCAGCGGGCGCGGGGAGAACCGCATGTATCCGTGGGGCGGCGAGCATCCCATTCCGATGCAACACGGCAACTTCCTCGGCGCCACCGCGCTGGAGGTACCCGTGCACATGCGCAGCCAGGAAGCGCAGGGCGTGATGCTCGTGGGCAGCTTCCCGCGGGGCGCCAGCCGTGACGGCGTCCAGGATCTCGCGGGCAACGTCGCCGAGTGGTGCGGCGACTGGTATCAGCTCTACCCCGACCGCGCCCAGACCGATCCACTCCAGACGCAGGATAGCCATAGCCGCGTCATCCGCGGTGGCTCCTGGGGCTACTACGGCTACAGCCAGCGCAGCCGCGATCGCGAGTTCAACAGCCAGGTCTATCCCGGCTATATCTACGTCGGTTTCCGCGTGGCGTTGAGCGAGGCCGGACGGAAGAAGATTATCCGCTGATACGGCCCACCCACCGAAAGACCGCAGGAACCTGACAACGTCTGTACGCCCGGCCAAGCTCGCGCCGGTTACGCCCCCATTCTTATAGTCTCGCCGCGTTAGCAGATAACATGTACGCTGCAACCACAGCGAGGGCAGCGATGATGCGCATCATGCAATCCACGAGTGAAAAGATGGGGCGTTGGCTGGCAGCCTTGGCAGCAGTCGCGGCACTGTCGGCGGTCGGCGCGTCCGCGCAAACGGCAGCTCCGGTGGCGGCCAACCCGCCCGAGCGGCTGGTCCTATGCTGGTACATGGTCTGTTTTGGCAACTCGGTGGAGTTCTACAAACAGGAGATCGCCCTGGCCCAGCAGTGCGGCATCGACGGCTTTCTGCTCGACGTCGGCGCCTGGGAAGGCGGCTACATCCAGTCGTCCGAGCGCCTGTTCGATGCGGCCAAACAGCTCGACTCGGGCTTCAAGCTGGCCTTTGCACCCGAATACAGCGTGCAGCCGTTTGGACCCAAGGTCCGGGACATGGTGGTGAAGTTCCGCGACCATCCCAATCATCTTCGCCACGATGGCAAGATCGTGCTCTCGGGCTACGGCAGCCGCAACCTGTTCCCGCCCGCCGTAGAGCTGCTCAAGAGCGAAGGCGTGCCCGTCTGCCTGGTGCCCAACCTCTTCCTCCCGCGCTTCACCTACCAGCCCAGTTTCGATGCCTACGCCGCCGAGTTCGCGGCCATGCCGGCGCTCGACGGTCTGATGATGTTTAACGCCGCCCAACTGTCGACCACCATTGCCGACAACGCCGCCGCCCGGCGCGCGACGCAGAAACTGGGCAAGATCTGCGCGGCCGGCGTCATCCCGGCCTACAATAGCGCCAACCTTCAGGACTACCGCGGACTGAGCGGCTACCTCGCCATGTGGCGGGGCGCAATCGACGACGGCGCGGACTGGATCAGCCTCGTGATCTGGAACGACTACAACGAAGACTCGGCCCTGATGCCGGCACGCTGGCCGCATGGCTCGGAGCGCGAACACGTCTCGCGCGACGGAAGCTTCCTGCATGCCACGGCCTTCGCCAGCGCCTGGTTCAAGTCGGGACGCATGCCGGCCATTACCCAGGACCAGTTCTTCGTGACCTACCGCAACCGCTCCAAGTGGCTGCGCCAGGCCTGGGATGGCAAGCGCTGGGTCGACCTGTGCCTGCAGACCGATGCGCGGTACGACCAGATGCACGACGACGTGGCCGACCAAGTCTACATCGACACGTTCCTGACCGCACCCGCCAAGCTGGCGGTGCAGATCGGCAAGAGCCGCCAGATCCTCGATCTGCCGGCCGGCCTCGGACATGCCGCCGTGCCGCTGGTTGTCGGCGTCCCGCAACTGACCCTCACCCGCGACGGCAAGATGCTCGCAGACGTCCTGGCCCGCAAAGCGATTATCGACAAGCCCACTGAGCAAAACAGCCAGTTGGGCTATCACCTCGCCAACCGCACCTGGGTCAGCGGCACCGCCATCGGCCCGGTCGCACTGCGCTTGGAAGCCGAGTCCGGCAGCCTGACCGGCGGCGCCACCGTGGTGACGCAGGACCGCGTCGCCGCGGTGCGCAACGAGACCGTCCGCAACAGCGGGTTCAGCGTGCCAGTGCGCGGCCTGACGACCGGCATGTACAACGTCCGGATCTCCTACGCCAACCCGGGCGCGGACGAAGCGCGTCTGACGCTGACCGCCGACGGTCCGCCGCGCGACCCCAAGGAGTACCCCTACTTCATCCCGGCCTTCCTGCCGCCGACCGCCAAGGGCGCCTTCCAGACCGTCTCGTTCTTCTGGCCACTCTATGCCACGACCACGACCCTCGCGATCCGCTGGCAGCCCAGCCTGATGTGGGGACAGCCGCAGCCGCTGGATGACGATCGCGGTAGCGTGCTGATCGACGCCATCGAACTGGTCAAGGTCGAGGCGTTTGTCGCGCCGCCGCCGCGCGACAGCCGGGTCCCCGAACTGGTCGTCATCCCCGGCGGTGCCTTCACCATGGGTTCAGAGGCCGGCGAGCCCGACGAACAGCCGCGGCACCCGGTGACGCTGGCCGGCTTCGCCCTGGGCAAGTACGAAGTGACCAATGCCGAGTTCGAGCGCTTCGACCCGGCCCACCGCCAGTTCCGCAACGGCAACTCCTGGCGTGACCGCGAGCCCGTGCTGCACCTCTCCTGGGTGGACGCCGTGCGCTACTGCAACTGGCTCAGCGAACAGAACGGTCTGACGCCCGCCTACGCCGAACGGCCGGTCGATCCGGCCAAGCCCACCGGCGCCAAGGCCTGGAGCGCGGATCCCGCCGCGAACGGCTTCCGCCTGCCCACCGAGGCCCAGTGGGAGTACGTCGCCTCCGGCCGCGGCCAGAACCGCCGCTATCCCTGGGGCGATGCCACACCCGTCCCCGGTGTGCATGGGCGCTTCCTCGGCGCAGCCGCCCTGGAGCCGCGCCTGCCGCGGCCGTCGACCGAGGACGCCGGCGTCTGCGTGGTCGGCGGACACCCGGCCGGCGCCAGCCGCGACGGAGTCATGGACCTGGCCGGCAACGTCGCCGAGTGGTGCGAAGACTGGTATGCGCCCTACCCCGCGGATGCGCAGACCGATCCTAATCCGACAACCCCCGGGAACTACCGCGTGATCCGCGGCGGATCCTGGAGTTGGTACAACCACAGTCAGCGCTGCGCCGACCGCGAGTTCAACAGCCAGAACTACCCCGGCCACGCCTACTACGGCCTGCGCGTCTGCCTGCCGGAGGCCGGTTGGCAGAAGCTGGCGAAACCCCAGCCCTGACGCACACGTTTGGCCAGCGTTGGTGGTCGCTGCCGCGTCCTCGCCGGGCCGCGCGGACAGCCGCGCGGCTGCGCCGCGAATGACCGAGGGGCAACTGCAGTTGATGCGGTCGCACCGTCGCCGAGGCGGGACATGCGATGAATACCGTCAGTCATCCGGCGCGGTGAGGCGCTATCCCGCCAAAATGAGAATTGCTGGCGGCGCGCGGGGACGAACTGCACTCCGGCCGGCTCGGGGCGGTGTGCGTGACGCGGGGGGGGGGCTCGGAGCTAGCGGCCGCGGATGGCCATGCGCAGCGTGCACAGCGAGCGTTCCGGCTGGTCAATGAAGCGGACCGCGACCAGCAGCGCATGGCGTCCGTGGACTTGCTCGAACCGCCCTTCTACCGGCGCGGACTGGCGAATCGGGTTGAGTCCGCACAGGATCTTCAGCCGGTTGATCGCGGATTCGGCAGCTGGGATGCAGGGCGGGGGCGAGTCGCTCGCCGCGGCGTCATCACCGGGCAGCGGGCGCGTCGTGTCGATGGTCACGACCGTCTGCGAACTGCGAAGCATGTGCTGCAGCAGCCAGTCGACATAGGTCGCCGCGGTCGGCGCAGCAACAGGGCTCGTTGCACGGTTGCCAGCCGCTTCCCCCCCCCGCTGGAACAGTTGCAGCAACCCCATCGCACACCTCCCTGAGCTCTTCCGAGTTCCGAACCGGCTGGCGCAGGTCAGCGAGAACCGTCGGTGGCGTTCATTCAATCGAAGATACCACGCCCTTGTCAAGCCAGACGCGGCCCCACGGGTAGACCAGGATCTCCCGTCCGCGTGCCGCCAGAACGCCGGTTGGTTCGCCCAACTGCCGCAGGACCGCGGCTTTGGATGCCCCCAGAGGCGGGAGTTCGGCCGGTGCGCCGGGCTTCCACTCCGGGATCGCTTCCACCCGCGCCAACGGCACCGACTCCTCCGACAGCCAGTCCGCTGCCAGACGGCGGGCCGATTCGCCCTCCTCCGCCCGTGTGAAAACGACCTGCCCATCGTCCGCGCGTTCGATCACGCCGAGTCGCAGGGCCTCCAAGTCCTCGGGCATTCGCTCGCGGGCCGCGAACAGCGCCACGCGCTGCTCACCTTCACGGCGCCACAGTGCGTCGAATGTGCGTCGGCGCTGGGAGCCCATCTCCGTCCACTGCAGCGTGCCATCGGCGCGAAGTTCAAGCACCACGGGCGGTCCAGCCTCACGCCGGCTGAGCCAGTACCCTGGCCACGCCGCCAGCACCTTGGCGGGAGTGCTGTTGGTCGCGCCGGCGATGACCGTGGCGACACGATTGGTGGTCGCCCCGCGTGCCGGTGGTTCGGGCGGCGATTCACGTTCGCCGGCCAGCACCGTCAGCAGGTCGCCCGCGCAGGTGGCGAAGGCCATCTCGTCCTGGCGCAACCACTTCCGCGGGCCATTGGCAGGTGCCGCCCGCCCCGGCGCCTGCCACGCATGCCACGACTGGCCATCGGCGTTCAGTTCGAGCAGCGAGTTCAGCGTATCGGCGTCCAAACCGAGCTGGCGGTACGCGATGCGCCGGACGCTGTCGCCCTCCAGCTCACAGTCGATCGAAAGCTCGCCCGCCCTGAACGTCAAATGCGTGGCGGCCCCGGCCTCGCGTACCACGACCGGTTGACCCCAGCGCGCGCGGCACGCCGCCGCGTCGAGCCCGACCTGCGCGCGTCCAGGCGCTGCGGCCAGCAGCAGCACCGCGCATCCCGCGCCCGCACTCCACAACCTCATGCCTTGCGTCCCTTCGCGATTCGATACTGTTTGCACCCGCAGCCAAACTCAGACTCCGAGGCTTCTGCAGAACCCCTGCAAAAGCCGGCACACAGGGTTCAGGGTGTCAGGGTTCAGGCATGAAACGCCCCTGAACCCTGAACCCTCTGCTTACCCAACCCGAAGGTTATGCAAGCGCCTCTATAAGAAGGACCACGTGCGCCACGTGCCCGGCACGAGATGCCAGGCCGTGTCGATATGAATGCTGCGCTGACCGACCTCCGGATGCGGCAAGCCCGGGGCGGTGATCTCGCCGTTGCGGATGCGCTCGTCCAGCGTCACATCCAGCCGCGTGCGATAGGTGCCCTCACCCACTTGCCGGTTGAGGCGCACGTGGTTGCCGGCGGTCATGTTGCCGAAGACGCTGATGAACTGCTGATCCGTGCTGTTGATGTTGTTATCCACGAAGTCGTTCTCAGCATAGAGCATGGCGTGGATACTGCCACCCGTGCCGAACTGCCGGTCCCCGATGTAGATGTTGCCGCTGTCGGCGCAGGCCGGGTTCTTCAGCGCGATCAGGCAGAGCGCGTCGGACGGGTTGTGCACGACGGTGCTATTCATGTTCGTACGGACCAGACCAGCCGGGTAATCGGCCTTGTAGTAGAACTCATCCGAGATCGTGATGTTGCCCTTGGCGACAATCGTGATGCGCGTGCCGGGCCGGCGGAAGCGCAGGCTGTAGATAGCCGGATGGTGCATGTACACGTTGCCGTCGACGTAGTAGAGGAAGTTGTTGTGCTCCGGCCGCACGTCGATGTACATGGGCCGAGTGTACATCGAGCCGTCGAGCGAGTCGGCATCCACGTCGGTGTTGTAGGTTGTATCGGCCGGATCCTCGAAGAAGTAGTCGTCGATGCGCACCTTTGGTACTACGCTCGTGTTGTAAAGGGCCGTGTACGTGCGGCCCTGGATGGTCTTGCCGGCGCTGGAGACGCTACCGCTGGTGGGCGGGTTGCGCACGAAGATGTGCTCGGGCTTGGTTACATCGGTGATCGCCTTGGCGGTGCCATAGTCGCTGGCGGTCACGGCCACGTCATGGCCCCAGCGCGCCAGGGCGCCCGTTGGCCGGCTCGCGGTGCGGCTGACGTGGTAGAACATGTGCAACAGGTCCGGCGGGTCGATGCGCGGGTCGCCGCCCAAGGCCGCCCGTTGGCCGGCGGCGGGTGCGGGCATGCCGTAGATCAGATGAAAGGCCTGCGTGCCGTAGTCGTAGATCGTGTTGCGGTCGTCCACGTACTCCTCGCCCAGGTCGTAGATTCCGTTCTGGTCAGTGTAGGTTTCGGCCGGTTGAAAGACGCCGTCGCCGACGTCCTCGTACTCCTCGGCTGGCCAGGTATCGGGGTAGTAATACACGTTGCTGACCTTGTAACGGGCGGTCTTCCAATACCAGACGCCGCTCGACTTCAGCCAGTAGCCGCCGGCCGGGTCATAGCGGCCGTTGACGCGCTTGTTGTGGTGGAGCGCCGCGGTGTCCTCGTTCCACTCTTCGCCCGCGTCCCACTGGCCGTTGCCCAGATCGACGACGGTGTCGGTCCCCGCGTTATAGACGCCGTTGCCATTGCGGTCGATATAGCTGTCACCCAGGTCCCGCACGCCGTTGCCGTTGGTGTCGGCGAACGGTTCGCCCACTTCGTAGAGCCCGTTGCCGATCGTATCGCAGTAGGCCTCGGCGGGGTCACGCACGCCGTTGTTGTAGACCAGGCCCATGACGGACAGCATGCTGGCCTTGTAGGCGTCGAACTCCGCGCGCGGCAGTGCGTTCGAGTAGAGCAGAGGGCAGAAGGCGTTGACCCAGGTGTCCGTGGCGATGTCGCAAATGCCATCGCCATTCAGATCGTTCAGCAGCTCCGGCAGGCGCAGGTACGAGTCGCCCGACAGCTCGATGTCCCACCCCGAATAGGTGTCGCCGCGCACGAAGTCGGCGGCAGTCCCGGTGCCACCGACCCGCAGCACGTAGTTCGACGCGCCCGAGGAGTTGCCGGCGAACAGCGCATGGGCGTAGAGGGCGTGCACGCTGCGGACGCCGGAGCCGAGTTCGACGTCCGACTGCACCTCAGAGGAGTGGCCGCGGTAGGTTCCGACCGAACGAATCACATAATGGCCGTTGGTGTAGACCACCTCGGTCTGGAACCCCCAGTTCTCGTCCGGAAAGGAGTCCGTCTGCGCAAAGAAGTCGCGCGACTGCGCATAGCTGATGCCGCCTTCGGACGCGCTGTTGAGCGTGACGGCGGCCGCCCGCAGGCCGGCGTCGGCCAGCAGGGCCGCGCGTTCACGACGGTAGGTCATCTCCGACTGCCGCGCATAGGTCATGCTGGCGGTCATGACGGCCCCGCCGGCCACGGCCGCGACGGTTAGCAGCAGGATCGCCGGCACCAACACGGATCCGGTGCGACCCTCCGGTACCCGAAACATGGCGGTGTTCTTCATGGCACTTCCTCCTCTTTCGGACCAGGCTGGCGGATCACTCCGCCGCCTCGACATTACGCAAACAGACCACAAACCGCGCCTGGGCGGCGAAGGCGCCGTCGCAGACCTCCTGATCGGCGTCGTGATCCACCGGTTCGGCCACGCGATAGGCCACCCGGATGGAATTGTCCTGATTGCGGGCGAAAAAAGGCATCGTGTAGCCGTCGGATCCCATGCTGCCCGTCAGGCCGCGTGCGATCAGCACCTCGTCGCCTGCGCCGCCCGAGCGGCTCAGCAACAGTCGGCCGTCGCGCAGAGTCGCTGGCGAGTTGGTGTAGACCATTCGGGCCGTGGTTCCATCGGGGAATGCGACCTCGACCCAGCGTCCGTCGACCTCGTCGATTGCCACGATCTCGGACGCGTTGCGCAGCAGGAGCGTCAGCTTCTCGGCCGTGCGCATGCACGTCTGCTGCGACCAGCCGATCTTGCCGCAGAGCTGGGCTTGCCGGCCGCACCAGATGAACAACCACATCGCGGCCGATGCCACGAAGACACTCAACCCGCTGGCAAACACCAGCTCGGTCAGTGTGAACCCGGCGCTCCGGCCTTGGTCGCGTCTGCGTTTCATGGTCTGGGTGTCCTGTCTGGCGCGCGTCGGCTATTGGATCAACGTGGAGTAGGTGTTCGTCACCGCCCGCCCGGCCAGGGGCGACGTGTAGATGACATCGACGTGGACCTCGGCATACGCCGCCGCCGCGGCCGCGACCACACTGCCGTCCCCGGCGTGCCAAACCAGCCGCGGCACCCGGACGATCGGCCGATCGAACGTGCTCATGGTGCTGTCGGAGTTCAAGAGCGTGCAGGTCTCCTGCGCCAGGCGCGCGCGGCCGATCGCCACGAGTTCCTCCATCCGTTCGCGGGCCAGCGCCCGGGCCTCGGTGGCCAGACGGTCGGTTTCGGAGAAGCGTCGCGCCCGCAGCCCGACCCCGAGCAGCCCGACCGACATCAGCGCGATCAGCGCGATGGCCACCACCACTTCGATCAGCGTCAAGCCGCTGCGGCGCGACCGGCGGGCCTGCTTCGCGCGGGAGTCTCTCTGCCCAGTGACGTCCATGCTCGTTCGGGTCTCCCACGGAACGCCGTCGCGGCGTCAGACGCACCCCCGTGGCGGGTCGTTCGGCGCGGCGTTCGTGTGCTTGCCCTTTAGCGTGGGGCGTGCCAAGCCGGCGCAGTTCGTCCGCACGCGGCGGCGTGAACCTGGCGTGCAACGCCTGCGGGAGGCGCCGGCGCACGATCGGAGCCGCCGCGGGAGTCAAGATGTAAGCAATTACCGTGACGTTGCTTACGTCGCTAGACGGGCGCGTGGCGCCGGCCGCCGCCGGACCGTCGAATCAACCCCGCGGGGCCGGCCAACACGTCCGGCCGGTCGTGCAAGCCCCGGCGCCGAGACCGTGCGAAAGGGTTGCGCCAGATTGTCCGATGGCCCGTGCTCAGAAGACGGCAAGTCGCTTCCTGCCAGTTACTTACACCCGGGCAGCGTACTGCGCGCGCGGGCACCCTGTCACAGGGGTCCAGACGCGGCGCGCACCCGTGCAGGGCGGTTTCAGGCGGGCGGATGCTGGGTGGCGAAGCGGTTGACGGTGCGGCGCGAGATATCCAGCATCCGGGCGGCGATGCCCTGGTTGCCGTCGGCGCGCTGCAGCGCTTCGCGGATCAGCAGTTCGGTCGCGCGCCGGAAGGTCGGCAGCGCGCGCCCGAAGACCAGTTCGGCCTCGCCAGCCGGCGGCGCGGCCGGCGCCGTCTTGCCGGCATCCGCGGCCTGGTTCATGTGGTCGTGGAAGACGGCCAGCGGCAAAATCCCTTTTGTGTGTTGCGCGACGGCATCGAACACCATGGCGCGAAGCTCGCGCACGTTACCCGGAAAGGGATAGGTCGCCAGATGTACGAAGAGTTCCTTCGGCGGCGTGGGCACCGGCCTGCCCAGCGCCTCCGCGGCCTCGCGCAGGAACTTCTCGGCCAGCAACGGCACGTCCTCCGGACGCTCGCGCAGCGGCGGGATCCGGATCGTGTGCGCGTGCAACCGGTAGTAGAGATCCTCGCGAAAACGCCCGTCGCGCAGGCGCCCCCGCAGGTCGCGGTTGGTGGCGGCAATCACCCGGCAGGTGCCGGCCCGGGAGCGGTCAGCGCCCAACGGGAGGAACTCACGCTCCTGCAACAGGCGCAACAGCCTGACCTGCAGCTCCAGGCTCAAGTCGCCAATCTCATCCAGCAGCAGCGTGCCCCCCGCGGCTTGGGCCACCAGCCCCTCGCGCTCGCGATCCGCGCCGGTGAAGGCCCCTTTGACGTGGCCAAAGAGCGTGTCGTTGAAGGCGTTCTCGTCCAGCCCGGCCACGTTGACCGACACCGCCGGACCCGTCCGGCCGCTGGCCTGGTGAATCGCGTCGGCGATCAACTCCTTGCCCACCCCGGTCTCGCCGACCAGCAGGACCGGCTCGGACGATCCCGCGATGGCTTCGATGTAGCGGAAGATCGCCAGCATGGAGGGCGCGCGGGTCACCAGGCGCGCAAAGCACTCGGGGCGGCGCAGCGCGGGCGACTGCAGCCGTTCACGCAGCTCGCGGTTCTCGACACGCAGGCTGCGTTGCTGCAACCCCCGGGCCACGTCCGCAATGAGCCGCGAGAAGTCCACCGGTTTGACCAGGTAGTCGAACGCCCCCGCCCGAATGCAACGCACCGCGGTGTCAACCTGGTCCATGGCCGTCACCACGATCACCGGCGTTTCCGGCACGGCTTCGCGCAGCACGGGCAGCAACTGCTCACCCGAGATGTGCGGCATCACCAGATCGAGCAGGATCACATCAACCGCATGCGCCGCAAGCAGGTTGACCGCCTCGCGCGGGTCGTGGCACAGCAGCACCGTGTCGTAGCCCTCGCTGCGCAGGGCCCGCTCGACGCTGCGCAGGATCGCATCATCGTCGTCAATCAGCAGGATGCGGCCGTTCGCGGCCGGCACGGTCTCATCTCTCATGCGGCAGACTCCCCTTCCGCGGCGGGCAGCGTGACCGACACGCAGGTACCCTCGCCCGGTTTCGATTCGATACGCAGCCGTCCGCCGTGCGCATTGACGATCAGGACCGCGATGGACAGGCCCAGTCCCGATCCGCCCACCTCGCGCCGGGTTGTGAAGAACGGATCGAGCACACGCTCCAGATCCTCCTGGCGGATGCCGCGCCCCTGGTCGCGCACCGTGATCGTGACCGTGCGCGCAACCGGGTCGAACGCGGTGCCAACCGTCACCGGTGTCCCGGGACGATCGACGGCATGGCAGGCATTCTGCACCAGGTTGACGAACACCTGCTGAAGCTCCTGCATGTCGCCGCGCACCGCCGGCAGATCGGCGGCCAGTTCGAGCCGCAGGTCGACCTGCCGCTGTGCCAGGTCGTGACGCACCCAGTCGCAGGAGCGGCGGATGCAGGCGTGGATGTCCACCCGCTCCGCCCGGCTGCCGGTGCCCGGTTGCGCAAAGCGCTTGAGCGACGCGACAAAGCCGGCGATGCGCGTGGAGGCATCCAGGGTCTCTCGAATGATGTCGCCGAGCTCCTGACGCAGGGGTGCCAGCGCCGGCACAGCAGCGTCCACGCCGTGGCGCGCCGGATCGGCGAAGATGCGCTCGAGCATCCGCTGCAGGACGCTCATGTTCAAGCTGACAATGCCGTTCGGGTTGCTGACTTCATGCGCGACACCCGCCACCAGCGTGCCGAGCGCGGCCAGTTTCTGCGATTGGACCGCCTCGGAACGCCGGACCTCGGCTTCGCGCTCGGCCGCCACGCGCGCCGTCACGTCATGCATGCTCACCAGGACGTACCCGCGCACGGCCCCGGTGGCCGCCAACCGGGTCAGGCTCGCCATCAACCAGCGCTGCGTGTCGGCCGCGTTGACGGCCACCGGGCCGAACTCCGCGGAGCTTCCCTCGGCCAGCGCCGGCAGGCGCTCGCGGACGCCGAGGGCCAGCGCCGGCAAGGCCTGGTCCAGCGACTGGCCCAGCAGGATGGACTCATCGGCCACCCGGCAGAGGCCCACCAGGGCCCGGTTGGCCAAGATCACGCGCGCATCGTCATCCACCCCGACAATCGGCTCCGGCATGGCCTCCACCAACTCGCGGTAGCGCGCCTCGGAGATTCGCAACCGTTCCTGCGACGATGCAAAGGCCTCCAGCATGGCGTTGATCGCGTCCGTCAACTGACCGATTTCATCCGCGCGCCGCTTCCGCAACCGGGCCCGATTGCCATCCGCCGCGGTCACCGACACGATGCCTGACTGGATCACCGCCACGGACTCCATGATGTCCTCGAGCACCCAGCGGTCGAGAAACCAGAACGTGCACACCGTGATTGCTGCGCCGCACACCAGCACCCATCCCACCAGGTAGAACGTGTGCACCAGGCTTTGTGCAAAGGCGTCGCGCGGCGTGCGGATCTCGAGCCCGACGCCGCCCGCGCCGCACAGATCGGCGATGCCCGTCCGGCCCGCCATCACCGCGGGTCCCAGTGCGTGCGCCGTCACGTTCGACGGCACGCCACCGGGCGGTAACGGGAACAACGCCGCGGACTCGTGAATCAATCCCCGCAGACGTAGGGTCTGCGCCACGCCAATGCGGCGCCCCATCAGAATCGTGCCGCGACTCGGACCAGCCCCGTTCCGCGTTCGGATCGGCGCGGCGGCGAGGATCCAGAGCTCGCCATCACCCACGTGAAAGCCACTGACGGAACCGCCGGATGCCACGTGCGCCAGAACGCCACCCGGCCGCCGCACGTGCGCGAGGAGCACGCCGGGAAGCTCCTCGATACCCGGACCGACGTCCGACGATGTCCGCGCCACAACCACCGCGCCCGCCGGGTCGAAGAGCGCCAGGAGCTGCAGGTTCAGGTTCTTCAGGGTGCCGTCGATCCGGTCCGAACCGGTGCCGCGCGGGTCGCGGGGCTCCAGAAACGCGCCCGTGTCGTCCCATGCGGCCCAGTCCGTCACGGCGCGCTGCAACGTATCGCAGTCGTCCGCCAGCACGCGCAGTCCGCGCGCCGTCGCGATACGGGCCATCTCCTCGTCAACCAGCCGGGCGTGCCGGCTGAGCACGAAGAAAACCATCACCACCGACAACGCAATCAGCACCAGCGCGAACGTGCCCAGGATGACGGCGAAGCGGGTCCGAATACGCACGGTTTGTCTCTCCCCCGGGTCGCGGCCTGCGGTTCACCGGTCAACAACCACGGGTCACGGCGTCCCGCCCGCCAGACAGATCGGTCGGCCGGGTTCGGTCGCCACGGGCGCCCGCCGCCGCAGTTCCTCGGCCGAGTTGGCGTAGACCGGGTCGATCTCGATCGCGACGGCAGGATAGCCCTCGGCGTCGAGCGGCACGGCCACGCCGGCCGCCTGCAGCCAGCGCCCCCACTTGGCCGAAAGATCGCGGCGGCAGGTGGCCGGCGAGTCGGCGCCCGTGGCGTTCTTGACCGGCGCGAACTCCTCGCGGCGGTCGAAAGCCAAGTTCACGACGGTGCGGGCATCCGGCAGCACGTCGAAGATGAATTTTTCGAACTTGTAGCCGTTGGGGGCGTCCGGGGTGACGGTCCGGCCGTCCGGCCCACAGCAGGTGATCTTCTTGCGGGCCAGGTGCAGCGGCATCGGGCGCAGCGCCTCCTGGCGCAGGAAGGGCAGCGACAGCAGATGAATCGCCACGCTGCCGTACTTGAAGTGCAACTCGCCCGACGCGGTGCGCTGCTGTTTCTGCGCGTTGGTGAGCTCGGTGTACTCGACCATCGCGCACCGTCCGTCGCGCACGACCACCACACCCAACCCCTCCTGCGGATCGCGCTTGGCGCAGACCTTAAGCGAGATGTCGGCCCCCCGCACCAGATGCACACCCAGGAAGGCCGGATCAGCCACCTCCACCAGCGGGTTGTCCACCTGGAAGTAGAAGATGGTCGCCAACCCCCGCCGCTCCATGTCGGCCAGCGCGCCGCTGGCCGCCAGTGCGCTCAGGGTCCCGCCGTGGCCGTCGGGACTCAGGAAGATGCGGTCGGGGGCCTCCAGCAGAATCCGGCCGTCCGGGTCCAGCGCCGGCCACATGCCCTGCGTGAAGAAGAAGACGTCGGCGGGGTCCAGTCCGAACCAGCCGTGCGCATCGAAACAGGCGCGCGTGGCGGCGTCGTTGGCCTCGCTGGTCATGATGTACAGCGGCAGGCGCACGCCGTGGGCACGCGACAGCGCCAGCACCTTGCGGGCGTGGAAGAAGAACAGGGGCGCCTCGCTGACCGGTCCGATCGGGAATGCGCCCTTCGGGCCCTCGAAACCCAGCCGCGACCCCTGACCGCCGGCCACCAGCACCACGCCCACCCGACCGGCCCGCAGCTCGGACAGGCCGCGGTCGACGGCCGTGGCGCGCGCTGCCACGTCGAGCTCGACCACCGGGGCCGGCACCAGTTCACCGGCCTCGGCTGGCGCGCTCCGGGCCGCCAGCATGGCCTGCATGCGCGCCAGGCTGGCGAAGTCCAGCTGCGCCACCTGCCCGAGCAGGGCCTGCTGCTGCCGTTCGTTCAACTGCTGCCAGAACTGGAGCACATGGGCCTGCCCGTGTGCGGTCAGACGTTCCAAAGCTATCGCGTAGTCGCTCATCGTGCGGTCCTCGCCATGCCGTCGCCGCGGCATCGGATGGCCTTTTCATACCACAAGTCGCGCGGTCGGCGCCAGCACCGCGCGCGGGCGGCTGTCTTCCGGGCCGTTCCCGCACGGCGCAGGAGCACCGTGCTACGGGGAGCGACACCCCTCATCACCTCGTCCATAACTTGAAGCTGTTGTCCGCAGGTTTCCGCCTAGAACGTGCTGCGCTGCAGGTGATCGGTCATCCGTGATCGATTCGCATCTTTGTCGCGAGCTTTGTCGACAGAAACCCCGACAAGACCCGTGTGGAAGTAGCCCGCGGCGGGGCAGCCACAGAGAACACAGAGCCCACCGAGATTGGCCTCGGCTTGCTCGGTGGTCTCTGTGCCCTCGGTGGCCACTTTTCTCCGTCTGTCATGGCTGGGACGTTTGGGCGCCGTTACCCCCCGCGATCATTCGCGGCGTAGCCGCGCGGCGGGCTTGCCTATAACTTGGTCATTTTGTCGCAGTTCGGTTGGAGGCAGGCACGAGACAAAGACCGGAGACGAAGATTGAAGACAACGACGGAGTGCGGAATCTTTGTCGGGTGTCGTTGTCTTTGGTCTTTGTCTGTGAATACGTCACCAAACCGCAGAATGTCGAAGTCAATCCCATCCCTTCATGATTCGGACCTCATGATTCGTCAGCAGTTGGGCGCCGGACAACCGGGTGCCCCAAGGGCCTGGGGCGCCCGTACTCGTCGGCACGCACGTCGGGCCGACGTGCGCCACTGGCTGCCGCACGGACCCTCCGATCATCCGCGATGTAGCCACGCGTTAGGCTAACCACGCCCCGAGACGCGTGCATCGCCCCCCGAAACACGCTAACATCCCGGCATGTTCCCCGCCTCAAACTCCCTGGTCGAACCGGCCCTCGAGGTCGTGCGCACCCTGCGCGACGCCGGATACGCCGCACTTTTCGCCGGCGGCTGCGTGCGGGACACGCTGCTGGGCCGCGCGCTGAAGGACATCGACATTGCCACGTCCGCGCCCCCCGACGCCGTCGAACAGCTCTTCCCCGGTCGCACGGTCGCCGTCGGCAAGGCCTTCGGCGTCATCGTCGTCCGGACCGCCGACGCCGCCTTCGAAGTCGCCACGTTCCGCAGCGACGGCGACTACCGCGACGGCCGCCGGCCCGAGCAGGTGCGCTTCAGCGACGCGGCGGCCGACGCCCAGCGCCGCGACTTCACAATCAACGGTCTGTTCTACGACCCGGTCGACGGCCAGGTGCTCGACTACGTGAACGGACGGGCCGACCTGGACGCCCGTTGTGTGCGGGCGATCGGCAATCCGGACCAGCGCTTCCGGGAGGACCACCTGCGCCTGCTGCGGGCGGTGCGCTTCGCGTCGGTGCTGGAGTTCGACCTCGATCCAGCCACCGAGGCGGCCATTGCGCGGCAGGCCGGACTGCTGGCGAGCGTGAGCGCCGAACGCATCGGCAACGAGTTCACACGCCTGCTGACCGAAGCCCCCCGCCCTTCGCGCGGCCTCGTGCTGCTGGAGCGGATGGGCCTGCTGGTCCAGTTCCTGCCGGAAGTGGTCCGCCTCCAACACACCCCGCAGCCCCCGGAATTCCACCCCGAGGGCGACGTCTGGACCCACACGCTGCTGATGCTCGACGCGCTGCCGCCGCCGCGCGACACGACCCTCGCCTACGCGATCCTGCTGCACGACATCGGCAAGCCCGATACCACTACCATCACCGCCAGCGAGGACGGCGCAACCCGAATCCGCTCGCCCAACCATGCCGCGCGCGGCGCCGAACTCACCCCGGAGTTGCTGCGCCGGCTGCGACAGCCGGAGTCGGTCGCCGGCGACGTCGCCGCCATGGTGCGGCGTCACATGACCTTCTCCGAGGTCGAACGCATGCGCCCGGCCACCTTACGCCGCTTCATGGGCGCGCCGACCTTCGCGCGCGAACTCCAACTGCATGAACTCGACCTGCAGGCCAGTTCCGGCCCGGCCAGCACCGTGGCGTTCCTGGAGGCGCAGCGGGCCGCACTCGCGGCCGAGCCGGTCCTGCCGCCGCCCTGGGTGCGGGGCGCCGACCTCCTGGCGCTGGGCCTGAAACCGGGACCGGCCGTCGGCGCCTGGCTGAATCGGGCCTACGACGCCCAGCTGGAGGCGCGCTTCCCGGACCGTGAGAGCCTGTTGGCGTGGCTGCGCCAGGAGGTTGCGTTAGCTGAACCGTTGTGCCACAATCCGTACCCATAACGCCCGTCGTGTACGGGTCTCAATTACGTGTCTAAGGGGGTTCCATGCATCGTGCAGTTGCCGCCGCGCTTACCGTGTTCACGTGCGTCCTGTTCGCGACGCTTCCATCAGCCCGGGCCGATGAGGACCGTGGCGGATGGTTCCAGATCGGCGTGGGCGCGCACTATTGGCACTCAATCGAGACGGCCAGCGAGGAGGAGTCTTTCTCCGAGGATGGCATCGCCTGGTCGTTGTCCACGCGCCTGTTTCCGCGCTACTGGGTGCATCTCGGCTTCGAGGTCGAGCAGTTCCCGGACGAGTACGCCGGCCTGACGGAAGACATCTACGCGCCCGCCGGCTACCTCGTGGTCGGCAAGGGTGTCTATGCCGCAATGGGCGCCGGCGTCTACTACTCCGACGGCGAGTTCTATACCGATGACCCCTTCTACGCCTTCCGCGTGGGGATCATGGCCGAGGCCCTGCCGTCCATCTACCTCGACATCAACGCCAACTACCGCTTCGAGAGCACCGATGATCTCGAGGCCGAGGTCGACAACATCGACACCGACACCGTGACGCTCGGCGCGGCCCTGCGGATCGAGTTCTGAGACTTCCGGCGCCGAGTCACGCCGCCGTCACCCTCGTCCGCAACTTGGACATTTTGTCGCAGTTACCGCAGGGTTCATTCGCGGCGCAGCCGCGCGGAAGGCTCGTCTATAACTTGAAGTTGTTGTCCGCAGATTTCGCAGACCTTGGTTCATCCCGGAAACGGGAGTTACACCACGAAGGACGCGAAGGGCACGAAGCAACAGCCGAAGCTGCAACGAGTTGCAGGCAGACAGTCAACATGGATGCACGCACCTCGTGCAGCGTGCACGCAGGCCAGGCACCGATCCCCATACGACGCCTCTGCTTCGTGCTCTTCGTGGCCTTCGTGGTGAGACCAAATTGCGCTTTTGGCTCCATCGGCGGTCATCTGCGCAATCTGCGGACATAGTTACCCCAACGTGTGTTCGCGGCGCAGCCGCGCGAACGGCCCGGTGGGACCGTGCTACGTTGGGGAGCCAATCTCGCGGCCATACCAGGCGCGCAACTGCTCGCGGTGCTCGGCCGTGAGCCCCAGAATGCAGAGCGCCACGTTGCGGAATCCGCGCCACTGGGTGACCTCCAGAAACGGCCCGAACTCGGCCGGCACCGCAATGGGCTCGTCGGCGTGCGTCAGTTCGCGCTCGGCCACCACCAACCCGGCATAGGCGCCCTCGAATACGTCGACTTCCCACGTGCCAGCGTCCGGCCGGCTGAAAACGTGGCGCCGCTTGGCGATCTCGCATCCCTGCCGGTAGCCCTGCATGGTCTCGAACAGCGCCACCGGCACCGGGTACTCGGTTTCGAGCACGCCCACGCCGCCACCCAGCTTGTGGGTCTCCCAACACTGGCAGACGCCCGTGGTCCGGTTCTCGCTCCGGCGGAACCGCACCGCGTAGGCACGCGGGCGGTCCCAAACCGTGTAGAACTGGCGGATGTCGAGCACCTCGCGGTACGCCACGTCCGGGCAGGCCCGCAGCAAGAACCGCCGCTCAATCTCGCGCCGCGCCTGCACCGCCGGCTCAGCCTGCATGCTTCCCCGCCTCCTGTCGCCCGGCCGCGCGACAGCTACTCGAACACCAGCATGGCATGTCCGTGGAACTCCGGAACCACCACGTCCGCGCGACCCTGACGGTGCACGCAGATCAGCTCCTGCCCCGCCGGCTGCACCGTGACCCGCCGCGGCGCCCGCTCCAGACGCAACGAAAGCGGTAGATCGCGCACGTCGGATGCGTCTTCCACGATGTCCATGTTCTGCGCGCGCCGCTGCGGACAGAAAGCCACCAGGTGCACCACGGTGCGCTTCGGCTGCCGGTTGACTGTCACCTCCACGAAACTCGGACCGCCAGCCCGCACCAGCGGCTGCGGCAGCAGCCGCTCCAGGCACTTGGCAATCAGGTGACGGTACGGCAGGTTGCCGTGCGTGGCATAGGCCTTGAAGATCGGGAAAGCCACCGTCATCACCCGCCCCTTCTGGACGGCGGCCACGTACCTCGAGAGCTTGTCGGGCGGGGTCTGGTTGTGCGACGAGAAGTGTTCCAACGTGCGGTCAAAGTAGGGTTCCACCACACCCACAAAGCCCTTGGCCCCGGACGCCGAACGCAGGCGGAACCCGCGCTCGTACATGACGTGATCGGCCGCGGCCACGCCCTCGGCCATGGCCCCGTCGAACCGCAGATAGACGGTCTGGAACGGCGACGGCCCGTCCACCCGGATCCCCTGCTCCGCCAGCACCGGCTGGCCGGCCGCATCCAGGGCCCCGGAACCCGTGAAGAGCACCGCGCCGCCCTGACGCACGAATGCGCGTAAGCGCGCGGCCAGCGCCGGCGCGACGGTCACGGCATCAGTGATAATCACGACGCGGTAGGGCGACAGATCGCCCTCGGGCAGCAGGAAGTCGAACTGGTGGCGCAGCTGCTGCAGGGCGCGCACCACGCCTTCGTTGGCGTCCCCGCCGCGCGCGAAATACTGGGTGTCGAGTTGGCGGATAACGGCGATGTCGGTCACCGGCTTGGCTCCCTGGCACCAGGGCTCGCAGGCCTCGACATGACTGTAGACCCGGCCGATGAGATCGTAAGCCGCGGCGTCCGGCCGGCCGCGCGGGTGCAACTGGTCGCCGATGCTGCAGGCGGCGCCGTTGGCAAGCGACTGCGTGCACTCGTACATCAGGGCCGCCTCGGGCTTGAGCCCGCCGAAATCGGCCCAGCTCTTGTGGAAGCGCGCGGTCATGCCCAGGGTCGGCAGGCCGAAGGTTCGCACGAAGCGGATGTTGAGCGGGAAGTAGGTGTAGCCCCAGCCGCCGGTGGGCAGCGCCTCCACTTCGACGTGGCGCGCGAACTGCTTCTCCTCGGCCAGGTGCACAAGCGGACGGCTGTTGAACCAGATCCGCACCGGCCGGCCCTTGTGCGCGCCGTCGATCTGCCGCTGGTAGCGCTTCATGTACTGGTGTGTCACACGATGCGCGTAGGTCATGCGGTCCTGCTCGGACAGCGGGTCGAGCCCGGCCTTGGACATGCCCGCCAGCGCCCAGGTGGAACAGCTCGGCTGATCCCAACACATGTCGAGAAAGATGCCGTCCACGGGCTTGAAGCGCTTCAGCACTTCGTCAATCTGCTCGGCCAGGTAATCCTGGTAGGGGCTCGACATGTCGACGATGTGCCAGCAGGGCTGCAGGGGGCTGCCGGCCAGCGTGCCGTCGGCATTAACCACGCGCCACTCGGGATGGGTGTTGGCGGCGAACTCGTCGCACTGCACGCTGATGTAGATCGGCACCTTGATATCGCGGCGGTGCAACGCTTCGATCTGCTCGCCCAGCAGGTCCAGCCCGCGCTTCAGCCCCGGGTGGCGCGCCGGATGCGGGGTGTCGTAGTAGAGGTGCCCGTGGTGGCACTTGGCGAAGGTGGTGACGCTGTCCACGTGCGCCCGCTGCATCGCCTCGGCAAAGACCTCGGCGTCGAACTCCTGCCCGACGTCGGGAATCTGCGGCGCCGTGTGGAAGTCGAGATGGATCTGACGGAAACGAAGGGATTCGGCCATGGTTCGCGCACTCCTTGAGCAGGCCCGAGACGATTGGCTCGGGCAACGGCCCATACGGTAGCCCGTCGGTGGGCGTGACGCAAGACTGGAGCGCGGCCCCTGTTCTGCGAGAGATGGCGGCGCACAGGCGACGTCAGCCGCAGACCCTTGGCCGGCAGCAGGCTCCCCCATCCGTGGGGCGTGCTCTCAGGAAGGGCGGGTCAAGGGCCTGACCCGCCCCTACGGCAGGCCGCCTTCAGGCCGCTGGCGGCTACAGGCTTACATGTGCTCGCACCGTAGAACGGTCCTCCGGGCCGTTCGTCCCGACGCAAGCTGCCCGGTACGCTAGACTGGTTCAAGGCCGGCATTCTTCTCGCCAAGCGGGACGGAAGAATCCGGTTGGCGACTACGGCGACGATTACGGCGGACGATTCGGAGCATCCCCTCGTAATCCGTAATCGTGAACCGAAGTCATGGACGAGTGGCACCCAGCCGGGAAGGCGAGCGTCCTCTGCGAGCGCGCCGCTATCTCCCGCACTTTCTGGGCGGCCGCCGCCGGTCCGTCGGCGGCTGCCGGTCACCGATCACCGGTCACCGGTCCCAGACTCGATCCCTGCCGCCCACCACGCCCGCAGGTCGGCCAGATCCTGGCAGGCCGCCGCAAAGAGCTGCTCGCGGTCCTCGGGCTGGGCCGCCACGCCTTCCGTGAACTCGATCGTGAAGCTCCCGGCATAGCCGTGCCGGCGCAGGCACGTCAGCGCAGCCTGCACCTCGGATGCGTGCTGCCGCAGCGTCAACCAGCGACCGGATCCGTCACGCCCCTGGGCGTGCACGTGACGGACGCGTGGACCGAAAGCTGCGAGCCAGGCGGCCAGAGTATCCAGCGGAGTCGAGAAGGCGTGCGCGATCACCGCGACCTCGGGCCAGTCGCAAAACGCGGCGGCCGCCACCGCGGGCGTCTCCACCGAGGAGCCGGGGTGACACTCGCACAAGGGCTGCACACCTGGAAGGGTGGCAAACCAGTCCCGCGCCACGCCCACCTCGGCGGCCTGGCCGGCCGGATCGTGACCCAGGTTGAACTTCACAGCCGGGGCCTTCAGCCGGCGGATGGCGTCCGCCACCACCTGCCGCCGCACCGCCCCGGCGGCGTCGAAACGGACATAGGAGTTGAACACGCGTGTCGGCAGGGGGCCGGCACACAGGGTCGCGAGCTCGACCTCGCCTTCATCCACCGCATGGTGCTCCCAGAGCTCCAGCCCGTCAAAGCCGGCGGCCTTCGCCCGGACGGTCCAGTCGCTGACGGCAAACGAGGGGACCCGCTCACGCGACCAGCGATTACGCTCCAGCAACACGGTTCCCAGCAGAATCTCGGGGCGGGTTCGAACGGGCGTATTCACGAGGTTTCCTTTGAGGAGAAGTCCAGGCACACGGAGAGCACCCACACCGTGATCCACGGCACGAACCAGCGGGCAATCCCGCCGCGCGGCCGACAAACCGGATCCCAGGGGTGTTGGATGTAGTTAGTCTGGTTGTACTGCTCGGTCTGCTCGCCGTCCTCATCCATGCCCCAGCGGCACGGCGGGCGCGAGATCGTGCGCAGGATCGGGGCCAGCATGCGGTACGCCTGGCGCCGGTAGATCTCGCCCGCAGCGCAGCCCGGCTCGCCTGCCAGACGCAGAATCTCGGCATTGACACTGAACACGTGCAGGTGGCGGTTCTGCACCGACACGTCGCTGAGCCCCACTGTTGAAAAACCATCCAACGCGCAGCCCAGGTCGGCCAGGGCCGCCGCCGATGTGAATGGATGGCAGCAGCGGTTCTGCACCGACACATCGCTCCATCCCCGGGTGCCAAAACCCGCCGACGCCAGAAAAGTGCCCGGCTGCAGCGGCACGTTCCACGTGTAGGTCCAGGTCAACACCCAGTCGGCCGCCTGCGCAGCCTGCGCGAGCAGACGCTCCCCGCCGGTTCGCCCGGCCCGGCGCAACGCCGCCGCGAGGCGCAGCGCGCTGATCAGCAGGAACATCCCCGACTCCATGTCTTCGCAGCAGGAGTCCAAGGCCGAACCGCAGGGGTGCCGTGGCGTGTCGCCCAGAAACGCGGATGCGTAGCTCTCCCACAGTCCACTCGCACAATCCAGCCACGGCGCGCCCTCCGGCAGCGCGGCGGCTTCAGCGAGGGCGGCCACCAGCAGCACGCCCGCCGTGACCGTCGGTCCGGGTTGCGGAGCGCCCTCGCGGGTCCAGCGCAGCGGCAGGAGTCCGTCGGCCCCGCGCCGTTCGGGCGCGGCATAGAACCGCAACCCATCGAACAGCGTTTGCTCCCATGCGACGCAGGGCTCGCCCGCCTCGCGCTTGCGGCGGCAGAACTCGGCCAGCTCAAAGAGCGTCTCGGTGGTCGGACGCGCATACCCGTCGTCACCGCCGGCCGTGTCATGCCAGCCCTTGCCAACGAGGTAGTGCGTCGGCACCACGCGCCGGGCAGCCAGCGCCGCGCCAGCCGCCTGCACCCACCCTGCCGCGCACCGCTCGCCGCGGTGCACCAGGTCGGCATCGCCGCAGCGCCGGCCCCAGCGCCACAGGCACATCGCCAGACGCATGTTCTGTCCCACCCAGCCGTACTCGACCGAACGGGGCCGGTCGGCAAACTCGGGCCGCTGCGGGTGCCAGGTCATGCCCGTGCACGCGGCGTCGTCGTGCCACCGCCGTAGCGCGTAGCCGACTTTGAGGCGGATGGCCGCGTCCAGTTCCGCGGGCGCCGTCAGCGCCTCCTCGGCCGCAGTCAGGGCCGGCTGTGCCGCCAGCACCGCGTGCAGCGTCTCGCGCCACCCCCAGCGGCGGGCGGGCTGCGCCTGCAGCGCCAGCCGGATGTGCTTTTCGTAGACATGATGCGGACGCGCGTTGACCCAGGCGTCCGGGTAGGGAGAGACCCGGTTCTGCGCGTCGTAGATGCGCTCGTCCTGGCCGTTGACCGCCAGGCGTCCGGAGAGCGTCATGAGCGTGGCCGCCTCGCCGTCCACGGCCAGGCCCAGGGACCACCACTGGTCAGCCACGTTGCCGTCAACGACCGCGCACGGCTCGGACAGCAGCCCGATGCCGAACCGCTGGCCGTCGGCACCCCGGCAGCACGCATACACCATCGGTGTTGGGCACTTGTGCTCTTCAAACAGAGCCACGCCCTGCAGTCGCGGCACCAGCCGCTCGGTCGAGGCCCCCGCGTTCCCGTCATAGAGACAACCGGGAATCAGGTGCTCCTCCAGCGCGCCGTCCGGGCGCACCTCGATGGCAAACTCGACGCCCGGCAGCACGCGCCCCTCGGCATGCCACCAGGACCGATGCAGTTCAAGCCAGCCCGCGCGGAGACGCACCACGTCGCGTACGTTCACGGTGGCCGGCCCGCCGCCGACCAGGTTGACCTGACTTTCGGCCACCAGCCACTCGCCCGCCGGCCGGCACTGCACCGTGCCGCGGGCCGCCGCGGGGCCGCGGTACGCCCGTGCACCGCCGACCGGAATCACGGCCCGCCGAACGCCGCCCGACTCCACGATCCACACGGCGTCGTCCGCCGCGCACCGCACACTCCAGCCATCCGTCATGACCCACCCCTCGTCGGCAGACGCCCGGAGACCCTCTCCGGGCGGCTCATGATTCACGCAGCAGTTCCAGCAGTTGACGGTCAAGCTTGTGACCGTGCCACGCCTCGTAGGCCACGTCGGTCCGGCCCGAGTCCAGCACGCCGAACGCCCCGCGGAAGTTCCACAGGGCAAAGCCGATGCCAAGCGACGCGAGGACCTCGAGCAGATCGCGGAACCAGGCCAGGAAAACCGCGTGCGGCGTGCGGTTGAAACAGCCGCATTCGCCGCAGTGCACGCCAACGCCCTGCCCCATCAGCGCAGCCCAGCCGGCGTAGTGCTGCTCCAGGCGGGCGCGATCCCACGACTCGCCCCAGTTGGCTCCGCCCGGCCACCGGGGTTCCGGGAATTTTTCGCCGCCGACCCAGGGCGCCTGGTAGTGGCTGATGCCCATGGGAAGGTAGCCGCGACAGCTCTGGCCGACGCCCAGGTCGGCCAGTTCCGGCACCGGGTCGTTGCCCCAGGAGAGCCCGTCGATGATGATCGTCCGGTCCGGGTCGTCCGAGCGGATCGCGCCAACCGCCGCGCGCACGACCCGTTCGTGGTCAGCGCGCGAAAGGCCGCGCTCCGCGGACGGCCCCGGTGGCTCGTTGACCAGGTCGAAGCTGAGTTGCCGGCTGTCGATGCCGCGGTAGCGCCTTGCAAAGGTCTGCCACTGATGGCAGAAAGCCTCCAGCGCGTCGGTGTCGCGCCAGAGATTGCGGGGCTCAGCCGGCGGGTTGACGCAGTATCCGGGCGCGCGGTGCAGGTTCAGACACACATGCACGCCGTGACGCTGGCCCAGCGCGATGGCCTGGTCGATATGGACCAGCACCTGCTCGTCCATCTCCATCCACCGCTCCGGTGTGGACCAGCAGCGATAGGACATCGGCAACCTGGCGAAGTCGAACCCCCAGTCGGACATCCAGAGGAAGTCGTCCTCGCTGAAGGGCGCATTGCGATTGTTGTTGGGGGCGCTCTTCGAGGGATCGGCCGCGGAGAACTTCTCCAGCAGGTTGAACCCGCGCCAGCGGGGCAGCGGGTTGCGGGATGGCATCGGTATCATGGGGCTCGCTCCTGTTTCTTCCCTCGTAGAACGGTGCTCCTGCGCCGTTCAGTCTCGATCCAACGGTGCTCCTGCGCCGTTCGGACGGCCCGGAGGACCGTCCTACGTTGGCACACTAGTCTCGCCCGCAGCCGGCGCCGCTGACGTCCAATGGCCGCAGACCAAGTTTCGCCGCCAGCGCCGGGTTGGCATAGGCGACCTTACCGTCCTCGCAACGGCACCCGAGGTCGGCCATCACGGAGCCGTCGTTCGCGGGCAGCAGTGGCGTTGGCGCCGCGTTGCGCTCCAGTGAGGGCAACCGGTCATGAAACCCCCACCGATAGCTGCCCGTGCGGCTGAAGCAGGCATTCCGGCGCAGCGTTGCAACTCCGGTGTAGGAGGGCTCGAACTGCAGTTCGCCGTCGCACGCGAAGACGTTGCGATCGAGGGTGAAGCCGTCGCAATTCGGGAAACTGATGCGCATGCGGCCGTGGTGCAGGCAGACATTGCCGCGCAGCAGACAGTTCCAGGCCATGTGGTTGTGGATCGGCCAGGCCACGTCCACGGCGACATTGCCTTCGACGCGCGAGTCGGCGCTCTGCTCGTCCAGGTAGTAGGCGTGCACCTGTTCGTCGCGCACGTCGTAGGTGTAGTTGCCGCGCAGCACGCAGGACTTGCCGGCGAAGACGTAGATGGCCGCGCCGTCGACCAGTTCCTCCATGATGTGGTGGAAGCGGTTGTGTTCGAAGCGCAGGGCCTGTCCGCCTGCGTTGATGGCCGAGTAAGGCGTGTGATGCAAGGTGTTGTGGTGGATGTGCCAGCGCGCACCGCTCGCGCGCAGGGCCAGCGCGCTCGGATAGGTCCGGCCGTTGTGATGGATCAGGCTCCCGGTCACGACGCCGTCGCTGCCGGAGAAGACCACCCCGCCAGCACCCACGTCGTGGATGGTGGTGTTGACGCACCGCACCCCATCGCTCTGGAGCACCCGTACGCCCTGGCCGCCGGCCCAGCGCACCGTGACATCCTCCAACCGCAGTCCATGCGCCTGCTGACCGTCAATGGCCCCCTCAAACTTGAGGGCGCCGAAACCGCCGGCCAGCAGCGGCGTGGTGGTGACACCGAACGTCAGCCCTTTCAGTCGAATGTCGCGTACCGGCGCGTCCGCTGTGCCGGCCAGCCGCAGGATCACCGCACGCGTCGGCGCCAGCACCTCGACGCCCGCCAACTGCTCGTCCGCCAGCGGCCAGTAGACCAGCCGTCCCTGCTCGCGGTCCAGGTACCACTGCCCCGGCTGGCTCAGGCCTTCGCGCACGTTCCAGACCACGAACGTGCGCGCCTGATCCTTCCAGTTGCCGAAGGCGCCCGGCGGGTGCCCGGCGGGCGTGGAGAATGTGATCAGCCCCCGCGCGCGGTCCCAGTGCCGGATCCCCACCAAGCTCTCGTCCCAACTGTGATAGATGGTCAACTCGGCATTGCGCTCGGAAAGGGTCTCAGGCAGGCTGCCCGGAACCAACTGCAGGGTGGTCAGCTCCTGGTCGGTCGGCTTGCGCTCCCAGCCGCCTTTCGTCGAACTCATCCAGTTGACGGGAAACTCGCTGGCATGCCGGATGGCGCCGCTCTCCGGAAACCGCGCGCGCGTCGCAAAGCGGCCGTTGACCACCAGGGCCCGGAAATCGCGCGCCCCATCACGCGCGCCGGGCACATCGGCCACCCAGAATGGCGAGGCGCCACCCTCTGGCCGCCACCCGTCAACCCGCGTGCCGCCCGCAAAGAAAGGCCGGGCGCCCGCCTCCGCCACGATCTCGAGCCCCGTATCAGCCGCCTCCAGCGTGACGTCGGTGTCATAATAGCAGCCGTCGCCGGCCACGATGCGGCGGCGCGTCTCGCCGGAGGCGCGCGCCAGGGCGACGGCCCGGGCCAGCGAGGCGACCGGCCGGCGCCGGGTACCGTCGCCTTCGAGGTCATTCCCGTCGACAGATAAGTGGATGCGTCGCATGGTTTCGCTCCGTGTCAGTAGTAATGGGTCGGTCTATGGGGGCAGCAGCCAAGTTCATTATACGCCAATCAGCGCGGCGCCGATGACGCCGGCCGAGTCGCCCAGCGTGTGCCTCAGAATCGGCGTGTCCAGCCCGTCGCTGAAGATGAAGTTCGCGACCTGCGCGACGCCAAGCGTGTAAAGCTCGTCGATCTGCGAGACCCCGCCGCCGAGCACCACGACGTCCGGGTCAAGGATCGTGATCAGATTGGCCATGGCGCGGCCGAAACTCACGAAGAACTCCTGCATGAACGCCACGGCCGGCGCTTCGCCCGCGCGAAAGGCCGCCACGATCTGCCGGAGGGACCGGCTCGCACCGTGGCGCTGCTGCCAACGCGTTTCGAGTCCGCCGCCGCTGATGAGCGTCTCCACGCAGCCGCGGTTGCCGCAGTAGCACGGCGTGCCCTGCGGATCGATGCTCATGTGCCCCCATTCACCGGCGATGGCCTGCGGACCGGTCCGCACCTGGCCCCCGATCACGATGCCACCGCCGCAACCGGTGCCCATGATCACACCAAACACCAGGTCGCGGCCCCGGCCAGCCCCGTAGATGGCCTCAGCCATGGCGAAGCAGTTGGCGTCGTTCTGGATCGCCACGGGACGGCCAAGCCGCGTCTCCAGGTCCTGCCGCAAGGGCTTGCCGTTGAGGCAGGCGGTGTTGGAGTTCTTGAGCAGGTTGGTTTTGAGCGACATGGCCCCCGGCGTGCCGATGCCAAAGGTGCAAGCATCCCCCGCCTGGCGCTGCAACCGTTCGTACAGGTGCTGGATGCGTCCCAGAATTGCCTCGTACCCCTCGTCTTGTTGGGTTGCGATGCGCTGACGAAGCAGCTCATGACCCTCCGCGTCGAGGACCACGCCTTCAATCTTCGTCCCGCCCAGATCGATGCCGATTCGGTTCATTTTTTTCAGATCCCTTGGGTCAGCCCCGCGCACACGCCAGCGCGTCACGCGCGCCGCGTCCCAGGAACACGCTGTCCACGCCGATTGCCAGGAAGGTGAAGCCGTCCGCGACCGGTCGTACTCAGCTCGGCGGCCTCGTCGTCCCAAGCAGGTCCCTAGAGTATCCGGCGCCCGCGGGATGTCAATCCCGTCGCCGCATCGCGCCGTCGCAGACCGACCTCCTCCAGACACGCTGCCCCGCGCCGGACGTTCGGCGCGATAGAAATGATCAGCAATTTGAATTGACGTAACTACGCCATGTAGGTACGATGGTGCCAATGACCTTCGAATGGGATGAGGCCAAGAACCGGGCAAATATCCGGAACCACCGGATTGATTTTGTCGACGTTCAGCCTCTGTTTGACGGACCTATGTTCGTCAGTCAAGACACGAGAAGGGACTATGGCGAAGATAGGTTTGTTGGCATCGGCCTACTCCACAGCGCGGTGATCGTGGTGGTCTTTGTCGAAAGGAGACCGGACACGATCAGACTCATTTCCGCCCGAAAGGCAACTCGACATGAACGTGAAAGACTCCAAGAAGAGATCGGGTACTGACTGGCAGTTCTTGCAGAATGCCACGGACGATGACATCGACTTTTCCGACATCCCTCCGCTGGGGCCAGATTTCTGGAAGAGGGCCGTTGTGAGGATGCCGCAGAAGAAAGAGAGCCTGACTCTCCGCCTCGACCATGACGTACTGGTTTGGTTCCGGGGCATGGGGCGTGGCTATCAGACAAAGATGAATGCCATCCTTCGGTCATACATGCGGTCGGCAACACACAAAGATGATAGCCAACCGCCGAACCAACGGCTGCTGCGTCGCCGGCACGCCGCCGCCGCAGAGCCGTAACGTTGGCGACCGGGGATGATGATGCAGAGGAGACCGGATTGAGGCAGAGAAGCCATCTCGGGGTCGGGGTCGGTATCGGGGTCGGTATCGAATCCCCCCGAAGCCAACAGACGATGGGCCACGAGCCGGAATCGACCCCGATACCGATACCGACGCCGACCCCGATGAGAACCGGAAGGGACCGCGCCAACAACGCGGTCCATGGCAGGCTCGCAAGCTCGCCACCATGACCGCGGGCGTTGAAACCTGAGAAAAGAAGAGGGATAACTCCCGCAGAGGCGCAGAGGCACAGAGGATGACAGAGAACGAAATTGGGACACGTGTGATCGAAGCGGCGATTACGGTACACCGGGAACTTGCACCGGGGCTGTCTGAAACGGTCTATGAGGTCGTTTTGGCTCGCGAGCTGACGGAGCGCGGGCTGAAGGTCGTTCGGCAGTTGCCGGTGCCGATCACCTACAAGGGGATTCAGTTCGACGAAGGCTTCCGGGCCGACTTGATCGTTGAGGATCGAGTGATACTGGAACTCAAATCGGTCGAACGGGTGGCGCCGGCCCACAAGAAGCAGGTTCAAACGTACCTGAAGCTGACCGGCTGCAAGCTCGGCTACCTGCTGAGCTTTGGGGAAGAGGTGATGAGGACTGGAATCACCCGCTGCGTGAATGGTCTTGAAGAACAGCCTCTGCGCCCCTGCGCC
>CAZZCT010000005.1:0-60802 GCA_964652365.1 uncultured Lentisphaerales bacterium | reverse complement strand
GACCAATCCGCGGTTCGGACAGAGTTACCCCGGCGTTCATTCGCGGCGCAGCCGCCATGATTCGTCAATCTGCGGTTCAGGTGCTCCAACGGCGAAAGAAAGTTACGCCCTCGAACATTCGCGGCTCAGCCGCGCGGCGGGCTTGCCTATAACATGGGTTGACGATTACGGGCGACGATTACGGTGGACGATCGAGAGACTCTCCTCGTAATCCGTAATCGTCGCCCGTAATCGTCCACCGATAGGAGGTTCGTGTTACCCCCTCGTTTGTTCCCGCTCCGCGGGCGGCGGGCGTGTCTCGTGCTAGCGGATGCGGATGTCCCCATGGAATAGCACAATCACCAGGATGGCATCAACGAGCGACTGCGCGGCGACGAACCAGTACGGTGATAGCTGCAGTTTCATGAACCCGGCGAGCAGGCCGAGCCACAAGGCGCAGCCTGCCGGATTTCCTTTCATACGGAAGCTGGCGCCGGTAGACTTGCCGACGTCCTTGTTCCGATCTGTCCCGCCAAGACGCTGACGACGCGCTGGCAGGATACGCCATCGGACGACCAGCCAAAAGGATGTGAACATCATGTCCATGACCTCGCGTGAACGTGTGATCCGCACCCTGAACCGCCAGCCGGTGGACCGGCTGCCAATCGACCTTGGCTGCCACCCCTCGACCGGCATCTCCATGTTTGCTTACTGGAACCTCCGCCGGCATCTGGGCCTGCCGACCGAGTCGGTCCGCGTCTACGATGTGGTCCAGGGCCTGGCGGCCGTTGATCGCGACGTCCTGGAACGGTTCCACTGCGACTGCCTGCTGCTGGAACCGCCCTACCGCCAGACCGTACGCTGGAACCCGCGCGGCGAGTACCAGTTTGACCTGCCGGCCGCCGCGCAGCCGACGACGACCGCCGACGGCGGCTGGGTCATCCGCCAGGGCGACCAGGCGATGCGCATGCCATCGAACGGCTTCTTCTTCGACGGTGCCTGGCTGAGTGACTGGGGCGAGGGATCGGAAGAGAACCGCATCGCTCTGTATGCCGCCGAGGCCGAGCGCATCTACAAAGACACGGACTACGCCCTCAACTTCGTCGGCTACAGCCACGGCATTGGGATGCATTCGTACGGCGGAGGCGTGGTCAGCGACGCCATCCTCGCGTTCGACGATCCGGCACGCCTGCACACGATCCGTGAGCGCAGTCTTGAGCACAGCCTGCGGCGCATGGAGCGCGTGATCGACGCGTTCGGCCAATACATCCAGATCGTGTCGATTGCAGACGACATGGGCAGCCAGAACGGGTTGATGTGCAGTCCCGACTACATCACCGAGTTTAGCCTCCCGTACTACGCGCGCTTCTGCGAGTTTGTCCACGCGCACAGCGACATCAAGGTGTTCCTGCACTGCTGCGGATCGATCCGGGCCATCATCCCCCAGTTGATCGAGGCCGGCATCGACGTCCTGAACCCGGTCCAAATCTCCGCGGCCGGCATGCAGCCGGAGCAGCTCAAAGCGACCTTTGGCGACCGTCTCTGTTTCTGGGGCGGCGGCTGCGACACCCAGAACGTCCTGAGCCGCGGCACGCCGCGCGAGGTGGCAGAGCACGTGCGCCATCTGGTCCGGATCTTCAAGCCCGGTGGCGGGTTCGTCTTCAATCAGGTCCACAACATCCTGGGCGACGTACCGCCGGAAAACATCGTGGCCATGCTGGAGGCCGCCTACGCGGAGAGCCACGACCCCGGGCTGGTATAACAGGTGAGGCGCGAGATGAGTCGCCCGCTTTTCCCGTGCCGCTTTTTCCGTTGAAGCGCGGCGCACCTGCGGTAAACTATGCCCTCGCGTCGACGCATGGGTACCCTCGTATTTTGAGCCTGTCGGTACGTGTCTGAGGCAACACACGTGGCCTACGCCCGACAGGCTCCTGAGGTGTCGGCGCCAGGAGCAGGCAGCATGCAGCGTGGACTTCCCGCCCGGCAGGTGCATCTCGATTTCCACACGTCCGAACTGATCCCCGACGTCGGGGCGCGCTTCTCGGCCAAGCAATGGCAGCAGGCGCTCAAACTCGGCCACGTCAACTCGATCAACATCTTCGCCAAGTGCCACCACGGCTGGAGCTACTACCCAACCGCCGTCGGCCAGCGCCACCCCACTCTGCGCCGCGACCTGCTGGGCGAGCAGATCGCCGCCTGCCACGCGATCGGCGTGGCCGCACCCATTTACTACACGGTGGGCTGGTCGGCCAACGATGCCGCCACCCACCCTGAATGGTGTGTGCGCCGCCTCGACGGCAGCATTCACAGTGTAAACATCGACCCGGCCGCCAAGCCCGAGGCGCCCCGACCGCAGTGCTCGTGGCACTTCCTCTGCCCTAGCGGGGGCTACCTGAAGCTGATCCTGGACCAGACGGCCGAGATCTGCGAGCTCTATGCCGTCGACGGGCTCTGGTACGACATCACCAACGGTCCTGCCTGCTATTGCGAGACCTGCCGCACGGGCCTGGCGGCTGAGGGCATCAAGCTGGAGGACGCCGAGGCCGTGGCGGCTTACAACCGCCGCAAGTGGGATCACTTCATGGCCGCCTGCCGCGAGGTGGTCCTGAATCGCTTCCCCGAGGCGGTCGTCTACTTCAACGGCACCACCGACCCGCACAATCCCCACCGCCCCTATGCATTCAACACCCAGCAAGACCTTGAGGATCTGCCGACCACCTGGGGCGGTTACAACCGCTTTCCGATGCGGGCGCGCTACTTCGCGCGCGACCCGAGACCAATGGTCGCCATGAGCGGCAAGTTCCACACCTCATGGGGCGAGTTTGGTGGATTCAAGCACCCGGATGCCCTGCGTTACGAGGCCGCCGCGATGGTGGCCTTTGGCGCACGCTGCAACTTTGGCGATCAGCTCCACCCCAGCGGCGAGATGGACCTGGCTACTTACCGCAACATCGGGGAGGCATTCCGCTACGTTCGCCGGATCGAAGCCTACGGGCTGGACGGCAAGCCCTCCGCCAGCTTGGCGATCTGGTGGGGCGCCCAGCAGGCCACCTCCACCGGGGCCTTCAGCGCCGCCGACAACCAGCGGGGCGTCAGCGAGATGCTGCTCGAACAGCAGATCGACTTCGAGATCGCCGAAGCGGGCGACGACCTGACGCGCTTCGCCGCAATCATCCTGCCAGGCGCGGCCTGCCTCGACAAGCCCCAGGCCGCCGCGCTCGAGGCCTACCGTCGGCAGGGCGGCAAGCTGCTGGTGCTGGGCGAAGCGGGGCTGGATGCCGCGACCCGTTCGCGCTTCATCCTCGACGTCGGCGCGCGCTACCTGGGACCATCGCGCTACCGACTCGACTACCTGGTGGCGGGCCGCCGCATCGCGCGTGATCTGGTGGCATCGCCCTTTCTGAACATCGACGCCGCGCTCCGCGCGCGCCTGACCCGCGCGCAGCCGCTGGCCGCGATCCGCGAGCCCTACTTCGACCGCACCTACGGCCACTACTGCTCGCACGCCAACACGCCCTTCCGGCTCACCGACGCGCCCCACCCGGGCGGATGGGAACTGCCGGACCTGGTCTACCTCCCCCACCCCGTCGGCGCCATGTACCACAAGGAGGCCGCGCGGTTGCACCGCCAGCTCTTCCTGAATGCCCTGCGCCTCGTCTACCCGGAGCGGCGCCAGAGGTTGGCGACGAAGCTCCCAAGCGGTGCGCGGGTGAGCCTCCTGCACCAGCCGGACCAGCGGCGGTATGTCGCCCACCTGCTGTACGCGCCCCCCATGCCGCGCGGTCGTTGTCAGCTCATCGAGGACCTCGTGCCGCTGCGCGACACGCCCGTGAGCCTGCGCGTGCCGGAAGCGATCACCCGCGCCGAGTTGCCGCTCGAGCGCGCGCGCCTGCCGCTGCGCCGCGCGGGCGGCACCGTCTCGGTCACCGTGCCCGAGTTCTCCTGTCACCAACTGGTGGTGTTCAGATACTAGCGGACGCTGTCCGCGATGAATACAGCCAACCACCACAAGGTCGTCGACCTGGCGCTCGCGGCGCTGCCACCCGCCACGCGCGGCTTCTGGCAGCCCGTTGCGGAGGGTCTGCGCTCGACCTGGCGAACTGCAATCCGCGCCGGATGATCGAGAATAGTCACGACCAAAGTCGTCGCGTCCTTGACGCCCGCCGCGACAACGTGCTGCATTTCCACATCGTAGCATGCTATTCCATAATGTGGAATACTCGACGCTGCTGCTTTCCCGTTTCGCCGTGACCAAGGAGTTAGCGCATGTCGTTGAAAGAACGGATCAAGAAGGCCGCTTATGATCTCGGCGCAGATCTGGTCGGTTTTGGCGGCATCGACCGTTGCCGCCATGCACCGCCCATGATGAGTCCGCAGGGGCTGTACCCCCAGGCCAAGACCGTGATCGTCATGGCCATCCACCATCCTGACGCCTGCATCGAGCTGGGTGGCGAGCGGCATCCGCAGGAGATCGGCCCCTACTCGGTGCAGTACCTGATGAATTCGCGCCTGGACGAGATGTCCTACCGCCTGGCGACGTTCGTGGAGCGCCAAGGCTACGGCGCCGTGCCGATCGTCTCCAGCAACATTTGGCGCTACAACGAATACAAGGAACTGAAGGCCGTCTTCGCCCCGGATGTCAGCCACATCTACATGGCGGTCGTGGCCGGCCTGGCCGACCTCGGCTTCAACGGTCTCGCGCTCTCACCCGAATATGGCGCGCGCAACCGCTTCATCACGGTCATCACCGACGCGGAAGTCGAGGCCGACCCGCTGATTCGGCCCGGTACGGTGTGCGACCGCTGCATGCTCTGCCGCACGCACTGTCCCACCGAGGCCTTGTCCAAGGAGATCGCCGGCGACAAGGTGCTCAGGATCGGCGAATACGAGTACCGCTTTCCAGACAAGAATCTGTGGCGCTGCGCCTGGGGGGAGCATTTTGACCTCGACCTCGACCTGCAGATTCCGGAGCGGGTCACGGAACAGGTCATTCTGGACAACGTCAAGGCGCACGGCATCCGCTCCGGCGAAATGGGCCAATGCCTGAAGTTCTGCGTCCCCAAGGCACAGCGCACCTTTGACCAAGCCTACTCCCGGACCCCGATGCGCCGCTACACGATGGCTCCAGCCCAGGCCGACCGCGCGAGCGTCGACCGCCTGCTGTTGCCCCTGCTGGCCGGCGGCGCGGACGAAGTGGCCATCCACACGGCGGCCGACCTCCGCGGCCGCGGGTTGGACCTGGAGCGCTTCCTGCCCGGCGCGCGCAGCGCCATCACCGTCGCAGTCATGTGCCCGCGGACCGGCGGCAACGACGCGTTCTGGTTCGGCGCCAGCTACCAGATCGACTCGCTCTGCTACGACCTTGCCCGCGCCCTGGAGGCGCTCGGTCATCGCGCCCTGCTGACGGTGCAGCGCAGCGGCTCGCATCCCGACCCCGTGAACGACGCCAACCCAAGCGGCAGCATCGTGGCGGGCATCACCGAATGGCAAGGCCGCACGGTGATCGCTAACACCGTCGTCACGCGCATGGAACTGCCGTCTTTGCGACTGGGCGGGGACACGGATGCCCCTCGCACCGTCGACCACGGCAGCGCGGAGACCGACCTGACGTCAGACCTGCTCGCACAGGTGCGGGCGCTCGGAGCCGACCTGGTGGGCATCGCCCCGGTGGCGCGGTTGGACGAGCTGGCGGTACAGTTGCGGCCGGCATTTGAGCGCGACGACGTGCTGGACGCCGACGACCGCTCGATCCGGTTCACGCCCTGGGATCCGGCGGTCCAGGCGCGACGCAAACGGGTGAAGACGCCGGCCGACTGGCTGCCATCGGCCCGCTCAGTGCTGGTCTTCGGGCTGCGCTACCACCGCGAGGTGCTGCGTCACGCAACTCGGCCGCCCGCGGAGGCCGTGGGCCCCTATGCGTTTCAGACCTATGTCACAAACTGGCTGGGCTCGGTTATCGGTTACCGGCTGGTTAAGCGGCTCGAAGCGCTCGGCTTCGCGGCCGTCCTGACCTCGGACATCACCGGGACCGATTCGTTCACGGCCAACCCGCGCGGGCCGCAGCCGGATCTCTTCAGCAACCGCTTCGCCGGACTGGCCGCCGGGCTCGGTCAACTGACTGTCAGCGGTCATCTCGCCACGCCCGCCTTCGGTATTCGCCAGCGCCTGATTGCCCTGGTCACCGACGCGCCGCTGAACGCGTCCCCGCTCCCGGCGGCAGGTCGTCCCGAAGCCTGCCGCACCTGTATCCGGCCGTGCGTCACAGCCTGTCCCTCGCGGGCGATCTCGGAGGAGACGGTTCAACTGAGCCTTGAGGGGCGCGCGTGGAGCTTCAACCGAATTGACGCCAGGCGCTGCGACTGGGTCAAACGCTACGCGCTGATGGGCGAGAGCGGCTTCCGCTATCTTGGTTCGACCGTGGATCTGCCGCCGCCGGAGCCCATCACCGCGGAAGCGCTGAGCGACGCGCTGAAGTGTCACGACGCCATCAAGAAGTACCGTCCCGTGGTGGCCGAGCCTTGCGTCATTCAGTGTCCGCTGGCGATGTGAGAGGAACCTGGCTATGAAAACGGTAGCCGGGAAGACCGTGCCTGTTCGCGCGGTCAAGAAGGCGCTCGATCTGCTCGACCTGGTCATCGAGGCCGATCTGCTGGGTGAGACCGCGTCATTGGGCGTCCTGGCGAAGCGGCTGAAGCTGCCCCCCAACACCGCGCATAACCTGCTGAAGACCCTGGTGGCCTGCGGCTATGTCCACAACCCCGAACAAGGGCTCTACACCCAGGGGGTCAGATGCCGGCAGATGGGGTTGATGAACACCCTCTCGTCGCCGGCGGTCCAGAACGCTCTGCGGAGCAGCCTGATGCAGTTCGCGGCGCGCGAGGGCGAAGCCTGCCTGCTGACCGCGCTGGTGGACGGCCTGCGCGTCACCCTGGCCCGCGCGGACAGCACGCAGGCGGTTGGTGTCTCGCACGCGACGGTCGAAGACACCCCCTTCTTCTCGAAGGCCACAGGCCGCATACTGGCGGCATTCGCCAGTGAGGAGGACCTGAGCGCGATCATCACCCGTCACGGTCTGCCAGGCGCTCTCTGGGACAACATCGGCGACGCGGCGGCGCTGCACGCCGCGCTCGCTAAACTACGCAAGCAAGGCTGGCTCTGCTCGGCCGCGCCGGACGAGGGGCTGGTTGCACTCGCCTGCCCCATCCTGGCCGGCAACGGCCAACTGTGGGGCGCGCTGGGCCTCTACGCGCCAGCCTTCCGCTGCCCGCCAGCCCGCCGGCGGAAGCTGCTGGCGTCCATGCGGCACTTCGCCTCGGAGCTGACCCGAATGCTGCCCGAGCATTCGTGAGCCACGGCGTGCCGACGTCAGGTGGTCACAATCCCACTCCCACGCGCGCGAAGACGAACGGCCCGGAGGACCATTCTACAGCACGTGCGCGTGCGCCCGTTGCCACGCACCAGCCGTTCCGCTATGCTGCCCGCGAATTGCAGCCCATGCGCCGACGCACGCCCCCGTCCGGCGGCACAACAGGGGAATATCGTCTTCAATGATCCGAACGATCTATCTGGTTCCGCACAGCCATACCGACCTTGGCTACAGCCACGACCCGGTCGTGGCGATCGAGTTGCACGACCGCTTTCTGGACCGTGCGATCGTGCTCTGCGAACAGACCCGCGACTGGCCTGAGGGGACGCAGTTCCGCTGGACCGTTGAGGTCTTCTTCTCGGCGCTCCACTGGTGGGAACACCGCGGCGAGGTGGACCGCCGCCGGTTCTGTGTGTGCCTGGCGCGCGGTGAAATCGCCATCGGCGCACGCTACCTGAACGGCACGGAGCTCTACAGCCCGGGCGATGTCGCCTGGGAACTGGCGCAGCTCGAACGACTGGCCAGATTGACCGGCTACCGCCCGAACACGGCGGTGCAGAACGACGTCAACGGCTTTCCCCTGGCCTTTGCGCGACCGCTGGCCGAGGCCGGAGTCGGCACCTTGCTCATGGGGCTGAACACGACCATGGGCCACTCCCCCTTCCCGCGCTGCAGCGCCTTCGGCTGGCAGGTCGCACCGAACCGCGAGCTGCTCGTCTGGAACGGCTGGATCTACAACCGCATCAAGACCTTCTGCCACCTTGACCGGCTGGCCGACGCGTTCCCGGCGGCGATCGACGCCTTTCTCGCATCGCTCCCGGCGGACTACCCCTACGATTTCGCCATGACCAGCGCCACCATGGGCGATAACGCGGGGCCATTTGTGTCGCTGCCGGAACAGGTGCGCCAGTACAACGCGCGCGAACCGCGCGTGCGCCTGGAACTGGTCACCGCCGACGCCTTCGCCCAGGTGCTGCACCGTCAGCCCGCGCCGCGTCGCGCGCACGCCGGCAACTGGCCCGACTTCTGGACCTTCGGCGCGGGCGCGCTGCCGCAGATGGCTGCCTCGCTGCGCCGCGCGCAACGCCGACTGCGCCTCGTCGACGCCATCCGCGACGCCGGCTGGGCCCACGCGGATGGCGGCACGCTGACGGCAGACCGCGCGCGCGCCGCCGTGGCGGCCGCCTGCGAGCACACCTACGACAGCCACACCTCGAGCGGCGTCGCGTGCGGCTCTTCCGACGCATTGCGACAGAAGGCGCAGATCCTGTCCGAGGCCGCCATCGCGGAATCGGCCGCCATGGTGTTGTTGCGCGACCATCTCGCCGCCATCGCCGCGGACCAACCCCGCACTCCCGTCGCCGTGCTGTCCGTCAATCCGCACGAACACCCCCTGCGCTCCGACTACCTGACTCAGGAGAAGGGGATGCTGCAGTTCGCGACCTCGCGGCAACCGGAGCATCTCTTCCAGTTCGACCGAGAGCCGACCCATGAGGCCCTCGCCGCCGCCGGCACCTTCGGAGCGACGGACATTGTCACGCCGCCGCGCTCCGTCAGCCGCACCCCGCTGCAGCCGCTCACGCCACAGCCCTGGCTGGCGGCGGACCCCACGGCGGATCTGACGCTGCGAACCCGCGACAGCGCGCTCACGTGGAACGCAACCGCGGCCGGGGTCCTGTCGTGGACCGGCGCCGACGGCCGCGAACGGCTTGCCACGCAATCCGGTGGTCCCTCCTTCGCCTGCATGGAGGAGCGCCCCGTCGGCCGCTTCCAGATCTCGGGGCTGGCCGACCTGGACCCGGCCGATTGCGCCTGGAACCCGGCCCTGTGTTTCGAACGCCGGCCGGTGCCGGGCCGGGTGACGGGCGCCCGCCGGTGGCAGACCGGGTCGCGCGCACAACTGGAGGTCGAATGGTCCGGAGGCCCGTTGACCGGACTCTCGTTTGACCTGGACGACCGCGCGCCCGATCGGCTGCGCGTGAGCGCGCGCTGGCATTTCGACGCGGACCCCACGCAGCGCGCCTACTACCTGGCCCTGCCACTCGCGCTGCCCGGCGCCGGCGAGTGCGCCTACTGGGTGGACGGTTGCGGCGTCTGGTTCGAGGCCGAACGCGGCCAACTGCCCGGCACGTGTACCAGCTTCTACCAGGCATACTCGGGGGTAGCCGTCAGCCGCGGCGGCGCCACCGTCTACGTCGTGGCCGCAGACACCACGCTGTTCCAGTTCGGCGGCTTCACCTTCGGGCAGGCGCCGGCCAAGCCCCTGCAACGGCGTGACCCGTTTGTGGCGCTCTGGATCTACAACAACTACTGGGGCACCAACTTCCCGTCCTACTCGCCGGGCCTGCTGGAAAGCCGCTTCGTCGTCGCCTGCCACAGCGGTGCGTTCGATCCAGCCGTCGCGGCGTCGATCGACACCACCTTCGACGCGGACTACCTTTCGCACCCCCTGGCGTAGGCTTCGGTGGCCTGGGACAACGGTCGTATCTACAGCTATTTTTCCTCCGACTGGGAGACCAGCGACAGCGGCGAGACGCTCAACGAGAGTTACCGCGACTACATGATGTGGCTGCAGCAGCGCCAGGTCGCCGAGGGCGGCTGCCGGCACTTCTATTACGACATCTCGATGTGCGGTCGCGTCTCGCGCGAGATCGTGGCCGGCAACGGCTACATCCTGCCCGATGGCCGCATCCAGCCGGGCGGTACGAACTGGACCCTGCGTCAGTGGTATAGCCGCGCCTATGCGCTGATGCAGGCGAACGGGATCTACCGACGCCGATCCCGCCCCCGACCCCGAGAGAGATGCGGCGCAGATGCGTCGCCTGTCATAGTGGAACAGTCTAAGGATACGACCATCGGGAGTGAAGCTCACCGATTACAGATTACGGATCACCGGTCACTTACGGCAGATGGCGAGTACAAACTACCGGCTGCAGGTTCATGGCGCAGCCGCGGCGGGAGAGGCGCGCGGCTCGCCCGGTCTGCCGCGTACCTGGCGGGCGAGCCAGGCGTAGAGTTTGGGATCGGAGAAGACCAGCCGGCCGGGATCGTGGCCGCAGTCGAGAGCCGAAAAGCGCACGCGTCCGACGACCAGGTGCAGGGCCGCAACCATCTCCTCGCTGCGCGCGGTGGGGACCACGGTGTCGCTCTTGCCGTGGAAGACCCAGATCGGCAGGTCCTTGAGCCGCTCGACGTCGGTGGTGTCGCCGCCTCCGCACAGCGGAACGGCGGCCGCGAAAAGCTCGGGATAGGCGGTGGCCGTGCTCCATGTGCCGTATCCGCCCATGCTGGTGCCGCTGAGGTAGATGCGGTCGGGGTCGATGGGTAGCTTCGTCACGAGGTCGTCGAGCAGGTCCTTCAGCGCGCGAGACTCCCACCGCTGCTCCGGTGGGCAGTTGGGCGCGACGACGATGTACGGGAACCCCGGCGAGCGCCGGGCGTGGGCGATCAGTTCAGTCCTGGCGGCGTTCTCCCATGTGGTGCTGCTGCCGTGCAACCACAGAAAGGCCGGCCAGCGCCGGGCGGGATCGGCCGCTGCCGCCTCGGGGACATACAGGTGATACGGCAAGGGGACCAGGCGGCCGGTGCGCTTCTTGAGTTCGTACCACCAGTCGCGGTCTCTGGCCTCGACGCCGGTGCGCTGGGTCAGACGCACGCCGGGCACCGTTTCGTGCAGGCCCGCCAGCAGCACGGCACCCCGCGGGTCGCGCGCAAGCCCTTCCTGGAACCGCTTCCGGGCGAAGTCCGTGAGCAGCGCGCGCTGCTCGGCGGCCACGACCGGGTCCAGTCCCAGCCCGGCAGGCAGTTCAAGGTCGAACGCGGCGGACGGCCAGTCGAGTTCGCCGGCGAGGCGGAAGAGCGTGACGAAGCGCGTGGCGACGACTCCGTCGGCGTTGCGAACCTCGACCACAGCGCCGTAACGCCCCGGCGTAGCGGCTTCGGTCACGGGCGCGAAGGAGGCATCGTGGCAGACGGTCTGAAGGATGTGGGGACCGATCAGATCCTCGACGGCGGCCGGCTGCTCGAACTCGATCTTGGGGAACTTGCGGCCGGCGAAGACGAACGACTTGCAGCTCAACGTCGCCTTGGCGAGCGCCGCGATCCGCTGAGCTTGCAGCCCCGGCAGCCCGGTTGTGGCCAGTGTCGGGTCTTCCGCCGAGACCACGAGCGGGTCGTGGGTGGCGCCGAACGGCGGCATGGGCAGAACAAGGGAGGCGGTGGCCAGGCGGCCGTCGGCAACCAGTGTCGTCGGGGCCAGCGCGACGCCGCCCGCGCTGACGGTCAGCGGCTTGCCGGCCATGTCAGCCAGCGCGGCGATGTCCACGACCACGCGCCGGAAGTTCTGGTGCTCCGCGCGGGCCACGGCGGTCAGGGGCTCGTTGGCTCGTTCGGCCAGGCGCAACGACACCATCTTGGTTGTGTCCCACTGGCACCCCACACCGCCGGGGTGCAGGAACAGCGTGCGCCGGCCCCAGATCGCCTCTTCCTTGCGGTCGGTGTCGTTGACGTGAAGCTGCAGCGCCAGGGTTGCGCCCAGCTTCGGCTCGACCGCGAGGTTGGTCCAGGGCAGGAGAAACTCGAGCGCATAGCCGCCGGCCGTCCGCTGCCGTGCCACCTGCGCCGCGAGCGGCGTGCCCTTGAGGGCCGCGGACTGCCGGAAGTCGCAGAGGCTGAAACGTGCCCCCTCCTTTGCGGGTGCGAGGCCGGGCGCCAACACCGCCTGGTAGAGGTCGAGTTCGCCCACCCCCGTGCCGACGAACACCTCGACGGTGTCCAACTGCCAGAGATCCTCGTCCGCGTCGGCCTCGACGAGCCTGTCGTCGGTGACCTCGACCAGCCCCAGCAGGCCCCGGTCGTTCCAAGCCAGCCGCAACTGGGCGTCGAGGTTCGCGCAGGGCCGGCGCGGCGACTTGCCGTCGTACAGGACCTCGACGCGGAAGCCGGCGTCGCCCCACTCCTCGGCGCGGGCGGTCAACCCAACGCGCTCCAGACGCGGGATATCGAAGGCCAGCGCGCCCGCCGCCGCGGTTGCGATTCCGGCGACCAAGGCAACTCGTGAAACCGGTGTCTGGATGTTTGAACCCGTCATGGTATCCTTCTTCCTTCGCGTCCTTCGCGGCTTCGCGCGAGATTCGTCTTCTGTCTTCACTCTGTACCTCGGGGCCTTCGCGCATGTTCGGGACCGCAGTCCCACTTGCTGACCGGCCCCTCGCGGATCGGGTCGTCGGTCGCATCGAGCCAAGCATCGAGCCGGGTTGCCAGTTCATTCCGTCGGGCGCGGTGTTTTGGTGCCCCCGCCAGGTTGCTGCGTTCGCAGCGATCGGCGTCCAGGTCGTACAGCGCCTCGCCCGCGACGTGCTCCGGCGCAATGACCGTATCGGCCACGACGCCCGCCGGCAGGAGCGGGGCCAACCCAACAGAGTCATAGTAGCGGATGTACTTGTGCTGGCGCGTGCGGATGCAGCGCTGCGGCAGGTAGCGAACGTGGTAGGTCAGCGCGCCGAACACCTCATCCCGCCCAGCGAACGCTTCGCCGCGCAGCGCGGGCAGGAAACTCCGGCCCGCCAGGTCCTCGGGCGGCGGCATGTCCAGCGCTTGCAGCAGCGTCGGCAGCAGATCGACGTTCGAGAGGAGCGCCGAACAGGTGCGGCCGGCCGGGGTCACGCCCGGCCACCGGACAACCAGCGCCGTTTCCAGGCCGGCGTCGAACAACGTCATCTTGGCGCGGTCGAACGGCGTGCCATGATCGGTCGTGTAGACGAGTATCGTGTTGTCGGTCAACCCGGCACGGTGCAACGCGGCATCGATACGACCGATCGCGGCGTCCATGTCCGCGGCGCGCTGCCGGAAGCCGAGGAGATCGCGGCGGTTGGTCGGACTGTCGGCCATCCAAGACGGCAGGCGGAGGGCCGCGCCGTCGCCCTCGATCCTCGGGAACGGCCGGTGCGTCTCGATGAAACCGACACTCAGGAAGAACGGCTGGCCTGGCGCGGCGCCCACATACCCCTCGACCAACTCGGCCAGCGACGCAGCGGACCGCAGCGGGAAGGTCTGCTCGTCGGCCCGGTAGCCCAAACGTCGGGCGTCGTGGTGTTCGTGCTGGAAGCCGATCAGGCGGGTGTCGTAGCCCACCGCGGCGAGGAGTTGCGGCAGGGTGCGGCAGGTCGGCCGGAGTTCCATGCGCTCGCGCAGATGCTCCAATTCCATCAGGCCGTGCTGTTGCGGGTAGAGACCGGTCATCAAACTCGCCCGGCTGGGGCTGCACTGCGGCGCCGTGCAGAAGACGTTGTCGAAGCGCAAGCCCTCGCCCGCGATCCGCTCCAGGTTCGGCGTCGGCACGTCGGCTCCGTAGCAGCCGAGATGCCGCCCGGAGTCGTGCGAAATCAGCAGCAGGATGTTTGGCCGGTCATGTCTTCTCATCATCGCCTCCCCTTCGCCTCTTCGCGCCTTCGCGTGAGTTCATGCTTTCGCTCCCCATCCAGGGCATTCGCCCGCTTCGACCGCGTGACAGGCGTAGAGGAACATCCCCGCCGACCAAGCCTGCCAACGGGCGCCCATGGGCTTGCCGGTCTCGCCGTGGAGCCATTCGTTGAACGCACCAGGCTGACCCTCTTTCATCGCCATGTCCGCTTCCGCCAACAGCGCGAGTTCGGTCGCCGCCCGTTCGCGGCGACCCGCCTTGATCAGCGCGGCGATGTAAAGCCCGCCAACCCAGGGCCAGATGCCGCCGTTGTGGTACTGGTGTGGGTTGTTGAGGTTGTAGATCCGGTAGTAGTCCCGCCACTCGGGTCCGCCGGGCTGAATCGCCGGGTGAAGCACGCGCACGGGATAGGGCCGGTTGATCCCGACCTGATCGATGTAGTCCAGGATCTCACCGGCTTGATCGGACGTCGCCACGCCGCACAGGATCGCCAGGAGGTTGCCCGCCACGTCGAAGTGATCGCCGTAGGCGTAGAAGTCGACCCAGGGTAGATAATACGGCCGCCGCCGCAACTGGCAGGCCATCAGCGTGCGCACACGTCCGTGGGAATCGTCCTCGAACGCGGTTGGCGGCTTCACCCAGAAACGGTCGCGCAAGGCAGCCACGACGGTCTCGCGCCGCGCCCGCAGCCGCGCCGCCACCTCGGGACGGTCGGGGGCAAGCATGTCCGCCGCCCGCCCCAGCGCGCCGGCGCACAGCGCGTTGGGAAAGAGCACGTGCCCACGCCAGGCCAGCAGATCGGCCCAGTCGCCGGCTTCCGGGGAGAGCATCAACCCCCAGTGGTAGAGGTCGTGCGCCTCGCACCAGTCGAGCGCGGCCACCACCGCGTCGGCCATCCGGCGGCGCCAGGCCGCGTCGCCCGACAGCTCGGCGCAGCGCGCGGCACCGATGACGAACCAGCTATTCCCGTCCATTCCGCCCCACGTCGCGCGTCCGTCCTTGAGCGCGACGAGACTCGGGATCTGGCCGAAGCGGCTCTGGTGCTTCGCCAGCGTCTCCAGCGACGTTCGCAGGCAGGCCAGCGCATCCGCGCCGCCGTCGAGCGTGGCGCCGAGGAGCGTAATCATCGAGTCCCGCGCCCAAACCTGCGGGTAATGGCCGTCACCCGAAGCGAGCATACCCAACGGCGTGACGCTGCGCGCCAGCGCTTCGAGCGCCAGCGCGCGCGCCGCGGCGATTCGATCGGTCGTCATGGCGTCGTCTCTTCGTAAAGCCGGTAGAGCGCCTGGGTGCCCTCGACGGCGTGCCCTTCGGCGGCAAGCCGCCGGAAGCGTACGAGCGCCAGCGCCAGGCCGGGAAGCTCGATACCGTGCGCCGCCGCCGCGTCCGCCGCAAGCGTCAAGTCCTTGACCAGATGCTTGACGTAGAAGCCCGGCGCGAAGTCGCCCGCCAGCATGCGCGGGCCGAGGTTGCTCATCGACCAACTGCCTGCCGACCCGGAGGCGACGCTTTGGAACACGCGCGACGGGTCGAGTCCGGCGCGCCGCGCGCAGGCGAACGTCTCGCACACCCCGATCAGATTCGCCGCGATGGCGATCTGGTTGCAGAGCTTGCAGAGCTGCCCGCTGCCGGCCGGGCCGTGATGCACGACACACTTGCCCATCGTATCGAGCAACGGCCGCACCCGCTCGAAGGCCGCCGCATCCCCGCCGACCATGATCGACAGAGTCGCCTCGCGCGCCCCCTTGTCGCCGCCGGAGACGGGCGCGTCGAGCGCCTGCCCGCCCAATTCCGCCGCGCGCGCGGCAATGCGCACCGCCAGCGCGGGGTCCGACGTGGTCATGTCCACGAAGCAGGCGCCCGGCCGCATGCCGGCGAAGAGACCGTCCGGCCCAAAGTGGACCGCTTCCACGTCGCTCGGAAAGCCGACGATCGTGAAAGCGACCGCGCACTGGCGCGCGACCTCGGCCGGCGTGTCCGCCCAGCGCGCGCCGCGCGCGAGGGTCGCGTCGGCCGAGGCCCGCGTGCGCGTGTGTACGGCAAGCGGGTGGCCGGCCGCCAGCAAATGGCCGGCCATGCTTCGGCCCATGACGCCGAGTCCGATGAATCCGATCGTTGCGTTCGACATGGTCATGTCTTCTCCTTCCGTTCCGGCGGTGCGTCCAGTTTCCAGCGCGGGCGTTCGACGAGGGGCGTGCGGAAGCGGCTCGCGATGCGCCCTCGCTTCTCCAAATGGTCCAGGCAGGCGCGCAGACAGCCGCGCCCGGCGCAGATGGCGAGATGGCGGAAGCGTTCCTTGCAGAAGCGGTTGTAGGCCGGCGCCTCGCCCTCTTTCTCGCTCCCGTTCCAGAACGGCGAGAAGCGAGGGTCCATGCCCTGATGCACCTTCACGCAGGCTTCGCAGTCCAGCGCGCCGTGAGCGTACTCGACGTCTTCGATGCGGAACTTCACGCTGCGTTCGCGCGCGATGGCGCCGGCCTCGCACTCCCGGGCGCAGGCACCGCACTCGTCGCAGACTCTTCCGCGGAACAGCGGCGTCGGCTCCAACTCGGCGTCGGTCAGCACCCCGAAGATGCGCTGGCGTGGCCCGAATTCGGGCGAGAGGAAGACCTTCGAGAGCCCCAGCTCGCCCAGTCCAGCCGCGACGCCGAGCACCCGCAGCGACATCAAGGCATCCGGTCCCCGCAACTGGCCTTCGCGCACGGGACGTCCGGAGAACGAGTGGAACGGATTGTGGACCGGCAGGCTGGTGTAGCCCTCCTGCTCCAGGCGTATCACGATCCGGCGCAGGATGCGCGTAGACTCGACCTCGTTGAGATACCAGTACGAGTCGCAATGATAGGCCTGCCAGTAGCAGCCCTCCTCGACGGCCTTCAGGGCGCCGCGCGGCTGCACCAGCCCGATGGCGATGGCGCTGCGCACCGGCGGAAAGAGCGTGCGCGGGTGCAGATGCGGCGGCGCGTTTTCGAAGCGCGACACCGGGGCGAATCCAACCAGGTCAGCCCCCTCATCCAGCGCCAGGGCGCGAATCGTCTCGGTGAGCGTCTGACGGTCCGAACTCATCGGCTTTCTCCCATCGAGTCTGCTTCTAGTCGCCAGTCACGCTGCGGCAGCGTCTCGCCCATGACTTCCAGTTCCACCCGCGCGGGGCAGCCCGTCACGGTGACACGGTGACGGCCGGCCTTCCTTTCGTACACGATCTCGACGGGGCGTCCGTCTACGGGGAGCGTGCATCTCGAGCAGCCGTCGACCACGAAGGGGGCCACGCGGAGGGTCAGCACGTCCACGGGCTTCTCGCCGACGTAGTTCATCGGCGGCCCCATCGCGATCGCGGCGCCTTCGCGCACGTAGAGGGGGATGCGCTCCAGCGGCACTTCCACGTCCAGCCAACAAGGACCGGCCAACGTGGCACCGGTCCACCAGTCGGTCCACCCTCCGCGGGGCAGGTAGACGCGCCGGCGGTTGCTGGCGTCCACGATCGGCGCCACCAGCAGGTCGTCGCCGAAGAGCCACTGGTCGCCGAGGTGCCAGGTGGTCGGGTCGTCCTGGTATTCGACGACCAGCGCGCGGGCCATGGGCAGCGCCCGCTCCACGCAGCGTTCCGCCTGGCCGAGGATGTAGGGCAGCAGGCGATAGCGCAGCCGGATGAAGTCCCGGCAGATGCGCAACACGTCTTCCGAGAACCGGTACAGCTCGCGCGGCCCGAACCCGTGGATGCGGCTGTGCGAGAGGAACATGCTCATCTGCATCCAGCGGATCAGCAACTCGCCCCACGTATGACCGCAGAACCCGCCGATGTCCTGGCTCCAGAACTGGAAGCCCGAGAGCCCCAGCGACAGGCCGCCCTCGATCTGCGGGATCATGTTGGCCCAGTTGGGGCTGTTGTCGCCGCCCCAGTGTACCGGAAAGCGCTGACTGCCCGCCCACGCCGAGCGCGCCCAGACCACGCCGCCGCCGGTCTCGGCGCGGGTGACTTCGAACGCGGCGCGATTGTAGAGCAGCGGGTAGAGGTTGTGCATGCGGTGGCCGGGGGTTCCGTCGTGGTACACGCCGTCGAGCGGTGCCGCCTCCCCGAAGTCGGTCTTGATGACCTTGGCACCCAGGCGGAAGAGGCGGGCCAGCGCCTCCTGATACACGCGCACGGCGGCGGGGTTCGTGAAGTCGATGCAGCCGACCACGCCCTTGAAATCCTTGGTGAAACAGATGCCGACGTCGTAGATGGCGCCTTCACGCGTCTTGACGAAGCCGTCCACGGCCTTGAACCGCTCGAACAACTCCGACCCCTCCGGGATGTAGGGCAACTGCCAGAGCGAAACCTTCACGCCCAGGCGTCCGAGTTCCGCCATGTAGCCAGCGGGGTCCGGAAAACGCTGCGCGTCGAACTCGAGATTGCAGAGCCAGTCCTGAGCGAACCAGTGCGTGTCGAGATGGATCACGTCGCACGGCACCTCGTGGGCGCGCAAGAGCTTCACGACTTCCAGCGTCTCCTCGGCGCTGGTGTACGAGATCTTGCTCTGCCAGTAGCCGAAGGTCCAATCCGGCGGCACGCAACCCCGGCCGGTGAGGGCGACGTACTGCGCCAGCACCGACGGGATGTCGCCCAGAAAGACGGTGTAGTCGAGAAAGTCGTCCTCGGCGGCGACCTGGGTGTCCGCCGCGCTCAGGCTGCCGACCCAGAAGGTCATGCGCGACGAATGATGGAAGAAGACGCCATAGCCAGCGGTGCTAACGAAGAACGGGATGTTCTTGTAGGCGCGCGGGGTGGTGACGCCCAGCGCGTCGACCATGTCGAGGTCGGCGGTCTGGCCGACCTTGTTCAGCCGCAGGAAGCGTTCGCCCAGCCCGAAGATGGCCTCTTGCGGCCGCAGCGCGAAGCACTCGACCGCCAGAGCGGCAGTGCCGTCGAGCGTGCGACACAGCCCGGTGCCGTAGGCGTCCCAGTTGTTGAACTGGTCCTTCTCGGGACCGCCGATGAGGCACGCGACGCGGCCGGCGGCGTCGCGCACCTCGACGCGGAAGGGGTCGAGCTGAATGCTCAGCCGCATGGCGTCGGTCGCCCATTCCAGGGACTTGCCGGTCGACGCCTTCGTCGTGGCGCCGGCCGCCCGGCCCGTGGGCCACGCCTCGACCATGGGGGTGTCGTTGGAGGGCACGGCCGGGCTTTCGGCATAGCGCACGCGGAAGGCGCGGTCGGAGAGCAGGTCGATGCGCAGCGTGCCCTCGACCGTCTGCCCGACGCGGGCGAGCGCCGCCTGCTCGGCCATCTGCGAATCGGCGGAGGAGAGCTTGCGCTTCGCGGCCAGCACGGCTCGGGTGTCGAAGACCAGGTGGCCCGGGCACTCCTCGCGCAGCGCAACCTGCCGCACCAATGCCTTGACGATGTCTTTCGTTTCGAGTCGTCGGGTCATCATGGACGCACCCCCCTTCTGTCATCCCCTCCACCAGCGATTGGTGGTTGTCCCAGCCACAGATCCCCCGTCACGCAGCGCGGGTAATACTTGCTGCCGCGGCCTTCGCCGTTGACGCACTGGTCGCACATGGCCCATTCCTTCGCCTTGCCCCTAAGTTGCCAGGCGGCATGCGCGGCATGCGCCTCGGGCGCGGCCTCGATCCCGAAGACCCGCGCTGCGATGTGCTGATTGAGCAGAATCTTCGAGATCCAACTGTTGTTCGATGTGCTCGACATGCGCCAGCCGCCGTCAGGGAACAGGCAGACGCCCGGCTGGAGGACCGCCCGCAGGTGGCGTTCGAGCGCCGCGAGCAGCGCGCCGAACTCGCCGGTGCGGTCGAGCGCCGCATCCCAACCCCAGAGCAGCGGGTAGACCAGCCCCTCGATGGCCGGGATGATCTTCGATTCGCACGGACCGTCAAACACGGCCGGGATGATCCCCGTCGCCGGGTCGACCTTCGCCGCAATCGTGGCGGCGGCGCGGTGGGCGCCTGCATGGGCGCGCGCGGCCTCGGCCCTGCGGCCCAGGCGCGTCAGCATCCGTTCCAGCCCCAGCCAGCCGGCCCAGGCCTTGGTGGCCATGTAGAGATTCGCGCGGGCCTGCTGGAGGCTGTGGTCGAGACTGTCGTAGGTGGTGATCTCCCAGCTCCCGCCGCAGCGGTCGCTGTCGAGCGAGACGATGCCCGTACGCCGCGCTGGGTCGGGGTCGTCACGGTTCTCCAGCGACTCCAGGCATTCCCGCACCGTGCCGGCGCGTTCGCGCAGCCACGCGTCATCGCCCGTGGCCGCGACGTACGAGGCCGCCACGAGAATCCAGTTCAGCAGTTGCTCGCTGGTCATGTACGAAAAGCACCCGTAGACGCGGTCGAGTTCATAGCTCGACGTGCCCGGCGGCGAGAACCAGCCCCGTGCGCCCATGTCGTGGGTGAAAGCGATCCCGCCCGGCAAACCGGTGTCGACGAAGGGCGGGAGCATGCGTTCCACCTCGGACGGGATCATCGTTCCCTGGCCGGCCGCGCGCGCTTCGGCGGGGGGCCGGTTGAGGCGGTCATGGTAGGCGTAGCGCTCGACGAACTGGTCGAGCACGTTGCGGACGGTCCACGGGTTGCGGCGCAACTCGTAGAAACACATGTCGATCGTCAGATCGAAGGTGTTGTGCATGGCATACTCGCCTTCGAGCACGCACCACAGCGGCCGCCCGCCGTGGTCCAGCAGCCACGTATTGCCCCAGTAGCTGCGCTCGGCGTGCGCGACGAGGAACCGCTGGTTCTCGTCCAGTGGCGCGGCCAGAAGCGTCCGGTCCATCTCCTCGGCGCGCGCGCGGCAGGCCTCCCAGCGGTCAACGCCGGCGGCGAGGGTCGCGAGGAGCGAGCCCTGGGCGCGCGTGTAGAAGAAGCGCGCGGCAACACTGCCGGTCGTGCAGACGTCGCCGTGATGGAAGGCGAGTACCACGCGGATGCGCCCGTGCGTGCCGGGCGCGACGTCGAGCGCGAGACCCGCCATGCCGCCGCCGCGAAAGCCGCGGCCCTGTTCGAAGTAGATGCGTTCGTCCCAGTGGACCCACGCGCGCACGCCGGGGTCGGGACAGGCAGCCACGGCGTACCGGTTGTCCCAGCCGACGGCCGGCAGGGCGCCATCGGGGTGGAGCAGATGCGGTTTGCCGCGCTCGGGCTTGAGTCCGAAGAAGAGCGTGCGGACGCCCGTCGCGCGGCGGCTGTCGAGCGTCAGGTCGCAGCAGATGACCGGCAGGATGCGCTCTTGAAGCCGCGCCTCGTCGCGGGCCGGATCGGGCAGGTCCCACACCGGCGTGAAGATGCGGAAGGCAAGGTCGCCGCACGTCCAGGCGTCCGTGCCCCCGCCGTAGACGCGGGTCAGGCCGTTGACCAGCGGTACGCGTTTCTTCGGGTCGGGCTGGCTCTCCTGCTCGGGCTGGTAGTCCGCCAGCGACACCTCGGCGCCCTTGAAGAACGGTAGCGCCCGGATGACGCCATCGGTGTCGCGGTAGCCGACGACCAGCTCGTCGGCCGGCGGCTTGGCCCCCATGATGGTCATCCCGCCGCCCGCGCCGAACCGGCCGCAGGTGAACGTGGCATAGGCGCCAAGGGGACTGTGGTGGGCGTGGAAATCGATGCGTTCGCTCATGCGGTTCTTCCTTTCGCTATTCTACGCCGTTCGTAGGGGATACACCTTTGGCTGGAGCTAGACCACAGGCCAAGTCGGGCCGACGGGGCGAGCTACCGGTTCCCTCGCGCGCAGTCCAACTCCAACCACAGCCAGGACGGTTTCCCATCGCGCAAAGCCGCGGCCAACCCAGCCAAATCCGGACGATAGAAAGTCATCCACTCCACCAAAGCCGAGGCGTTCTTGGCGAGGTAGGGCGTTCCAGGCTGGTATTCGGCGAGCCCGGCCTTCGCGCGGTCGCGATCGATCTTGGCCGTGGTGTTGCGCCATTGCTCCCAAACCTTCTCGCCGCGCGCGTACGGCAGGACGAATTCCGCGCTTCGTTGCAGACTCGACCCCGTCGGCGATTGCCACCGATAGTAGTCCGGCAGATCGGGCCTCATTCTGCGGAGCGCGATTGTGAGCTGCAGGAATGGCGCAATGCCGCTGACGTGATAACTCATGGCGTCGCGCTGTTTCAGGTCCTTGCTGGTTCCGTCCGCAAACAAACTCGCCGCGACGTACTCCTCCGTGTCGCGCGATACGCGGTCTATGAGTTTGTCGTCGTTCAAGATGAATCCGCACCATGCCAACAGCTTCATCCGCTTAACGCCCCAGTTCTGCGGCTCGGTGGGGTGCTCCGCTTCCGCGTCTGCGAGACGTCGTACCCACGCTTCAATATCTCCGCATTGTTCGGGCGTGAAACTTGCGCGCAACGCGAAATATCCGAGCAGAAGTGGCTCGAGTTTGTCCTCATTGATCGGGTTGCCGGTCGGCTGGTATTTCCCTGTCCACACGATGATGAACTTCCGCGCGACCTCGGCGTACGTCTCGTCGCCGCTTCCCGCCCATGCGCGCAACAGAACGGTCAAGTGCCGCATGTCGGCCAACTTCCTTACGGACTCCTGTCGCCGCTTGTCCGTGTGGAGCAAACCCTCGTAATCAATCCTTTCCAACGCCTGCGGCTCCCTATTCAACACGACGGCCGCTTCCCTCTTCATCTCCGCAAACAAACCCGCGGCGTCCATGTCGGAAGCAACCCGCTTGCGCAGGACTTTCAACTGATCCGGCGTGTAAATGGTCAGTCGCGGAAGGTCCAGTTCACCGACTTCCGCGATGACGGGGAGACACGCGTAGAGAAGGAAGACAAGAAGGAATGGTATCCAATGAGTCACGGGACGACGTATCCGATCACGGTCGTTGACAAACGCAGTTCGCGGGTCGCGCCGGCGGCGACCTGCACTTCGCCGCCGTCCGCAAGCGCGCCGCCGACGTCGCGCACCACGACGCGCAGCGTCAACGCGGAAGGCCACGGGTTACGCAGCGTGTACGAGCCGTCCGGTTCGCGTTCCAGTTCCACCGCTTCGAGTGCCACGGCTTCGCCGGTAGCGGCGTCCACCGCCACATGGCCGAAGTCGCGCAGACTCTCGGCGGCGTACAGCACCAGACCGGACGCCCAGGAGTGTGCCAGTTGCAGCGTCCCGCCTTTGGGCGTGCCGCAGGGGGTCTGGTACCAGCGTTCGGTCATCATGCCGCGGCGGGCATCGAAGGCGCCGTCGCACGGGGCGAGCATTTGCAGGCAGCCGAACAGGTTGTTGCGCGTCTGCTTGAGCAGGTAGGCATCGCCGGTGGCCGCCCAGAGCGCCAGCAGCTCGGGCAGGGCGATCAGGCCGTAGGGGTGCAGATGCACGTTGTTGGGCGAGGAGATGTCCAGCCCCTTGGTGCGGTAGTCGTAGCGGCCAAGGACAGTCATCGGGTCGAAGACCGTGTTGTATTGCCAGCGGAAGGTCATCAGCAGGTCGGCCGCCTGGCGCGCCGCCTCGAGCCAGGCGCGGTCGCCGGTCGCCTGCCACAAGGCCACGTAGGCCATCACGGCGTTCTGCGGGTCTTCCGAAGTCGGCAGCAGGTGGGTGCCCTCGGGCGCACCGGTCAGATAGGCGTCCGCCACCGCCGGAAGGAAGAACCGGCCCATGCGCACGGCTGCGTCGAGATAACGGGCGTCGCCGAGCAGGCGATGTCCCTCCACCAGTGCGGTGATCCAGTGCAGACCGGCCTCACCGTCCCAGTCCAGCACGGCACCGGCGCGGTCGTAGGCCTCGCCGGGATTGCCGTCGGGGCGCATCGTGCGCAGCACGAAGTCGAGGTTCGACCGCACCGCGGACGACCACAGGTCGCGGGATTCCGGCGCGTCGCGTTCGGCGAGTGCCGCGCGGGCGGCGAAGATCGTCGCTTCGGCCAGCGTACGGGCCTGCAGCTCGCCCGATGGGGCGCCACTGTCGACGCGGCGTCCGGCCCGCTGTGGCGAGGGCCAGCCCGTGGTCCAGCCGTCGGCCAGACTGAACTTGCTCCAGAACGTACCGAACGGCGTGAGATGGCGGCAGCAAGAGTCGATCACCCGGCGACCGGCCTCGGCCATGTCGGCACGCCCGGCGCGCAGGCCGTAGCGGCGCAACGCATGGGCGTAGGGGATGCCGCTGACGAAGCCGGTGTGCATCTCGAAGCGCCGGACTTGGCGGGCGTTCAAGCCGTAGCAGGCGTCGTAGGAGCAGACCTCCCAGAGCGCGGCATGTTCGGCGTCGTAGTGCCAGGTGAACAGGCCGAAGGCGGCGTGATCGGCCGCCTCGGTCGTCGGGAACCACGGACGCGGTGGATGTGCGTCGTCCCAGCGCGCGAAGGTCTCGCGCAGCACCGGCGCAAAGGCGTAGGGCGCGGGCGGCGCGGCGTACAGCCAGAAGTCGAGCTCGACGCCGGCGCCGGCGGGCAGTTCGGCATACTCGATCTCGGGCGCGAGCACATCGCGCGCGAAGGAGCGCTTGCCGCGGCAGCGCGGTTCCTCGCGGTACGGCCAGGAGCCCACCAGCGCCCGTCGGCCCGGCCGGTTGTCGAGGCCCACGCCCGTCATGTGCCCGGCCCGGCGCTCGGACTGCACCAGGGCCACGGCGGCTTTGGGCAACCAGGCCATCACCATCGGCACGGCGCACAGGTCGGCCCGGAAGGTCCACCACGGCCCGCGACTCTTCGCCAAGTCCGGCTCGCCAGCCAGCGACGGCAGGCCGCCGTCGTACTGCTGAACGTTGTCCTTGTAGAGCAGCCCCGGAATCAGCCAGCGCGGCGGCTGGTCGGCTCCACACAGCGGGAGCGTCCACTTGACGTTCACGCGCACCACTTGTGACGAGCCATTGCGCAGGCTCAGGCGCACCCGGTGGAACGCCGCGCACGCTCCCGCGTCCCCGGAGACGCTCGCCGCCACGGTCACCGGGCCGTCGGCTGGGAGCACACCACCGGGACCCAGCAACTCAATCCAGTCCGCACCGGTCGCCAGCACCGTCGCATCACCGTAGCTCAGCACCAATCCGGCATCCGCCATCCTGCAAGCACTACTGTCGGTCATCGATCCTCTTCCCTCCCCCCTTCGCGTCTTCGCGTCTTCGCGCGCGATCTCTCCCCGCCAGTCGGCGGTTCGAATGCAAAGCCGGGCACGCGCCCTTCGAGTGCCTGCCGCTGCACGTCGCGGAAGCGGGGGTCGTCCACGCCCACGTCGCTGACATAGATCAGCACCGCGCCACGGTCGAGCAGACGCTCCTGCAAACCCCGGACCGGCAGGTCCCGCACGCTGGTGCCAGCGCGTTGTCCCAGCACCGCCGCCAGGCCGGCCGCCTCGCCGAGCGCCATCCAACACGGCTCCATGCGCAGCGTCCCGTAACCCACGTGCGAGGCCGAGACGGCCACCGGCACGAGCAGCCCGTCGATCTTCTCCGGCACCATCACGCGATAGGGCACGGTGTACGGCTCCGTCGGGTACGAGAGAAACCCATCGAGATGGACGCGACCGGGCTCGCGCTTGCGGCAGGCATGCGAGTCGATCTCGTAGTGGCTGGCGGTCACGCTGTCGGCGTGGACCGGCGGCCGCAGGCCGGGGCCAGTCGGCGTGGCGTCGCGGGCCGTGAAGGTGTAGAGCCCGCGGATGCGGCGGGCCTCGCGCACGTAGACCTGGCGGGGGAAGTGGCCGTTGTCCGTGTATTCGTCCTTGGCCAAGCCCCACTTGGCGGCTTTCTGGCGCAACTCCTCGGGCAGCTCAGGGTCGTTCTGCGCGAACCAGATCAAGCCGAGGATGTAATCGCGCAAGCGCTGGGCAAATCGGTCGCGCCACTCCCAGTCGGCCGTCGGCCAGGGCCAGTTCTCTTCGGCCAGATCACTCGACAGGAAGGCGGCGTGCTGGTTGTTGGCGTCGGTCTTGCCGTTGGGCAGGCGGCTGATGTTGAGCACCCGGCCGAGGCCGTGCCAATCCTGTTCCCAATGGCGGTAAGCGGGCGGAATCGGCGCGTGATCGAGGCGGATGTCGTCCACGAGACTCGCATAGTCGGCTCGGTTGTAGCTTGCGGGTTTGGGGACGGGTACGCGGCGGGTGGGGTCGTCGCTCAGGCAGAGACGGTAGTTGTAGGCTTGGATGGCGGCGTCGGCTTCGCCGGTCGAGCCCTCGCCGACGGAGCCGGTCCAGAGCTTGTAGATGCGGCCGGCCATGGGCTCGCCGAATTCGTCCCGGCCCTCGCGTCCGACACGGAACGGTACGCCCGCCGCCGCGGCGAGGTCGCCCTCGTAGGTGGCGTCGATGAAGGTGTCGCCAGCGTAGGCTTCGAGCTGACCGGAGGTGCGGTTGAGCACGCGCAGCTCCCGCAGATGCGGGCCATCGAGGGTCACGCGGTCGGGCCGCGCGTCGAATTGGCGTTGGCGGAGCACGACGATGCGCGGGTGTTCGGCGAGCATGGCCTCGAACACGGCTTCGGCCACGGAGGCCTCAAAGCGGTAGCCGTCGCGGCAGTCGCGAAGCTGCGCAGAGTCGGGGCCGTAGGTCGTCGCGTAATGCGCCCGGACGCGGCCAATGAACTCGCGGAACAGTCCGCCGGTGGCCGCGCGCGTCTTGATGTCGGTGACACCCAGGCCGTTGGCGGGCAGTCCGCCGACGTGCGCGACACGCTCGAGCAGGACGACCGAGGCACCCTCACGTGCGGCGGCGATCGCCGCCGCGATGCCAGCCGGCGTGGCACCGACGATGACGAGGTCGTAGCGCGCGGGGGATGGAACGGTCTGCGCAGGCATGGCGTTGGTCTCCGGAGGGGAGGCGGGAAGGTGGGAACAGGAGGAGAGGGCGAGCGTAAGGGAAAGAAGCGCTGGCAGGAGGGAGAGGCTGGGGGAGAGAGGAGCACGCGAAGACGCGAAGGCGCGAAGGGGAGAGGTCATGGACGGCTGTCCGGGGGTTGCTGGTTGATGCGGAGCGGGGACGCTTCGAGTTGAGTGTGATGATTGACGACGCGCTTCATGCCTTCCTTCTCCGAGAGACCGGGCCCGATACCCCGGTGAATCCTAATCGCCGTATCCACGACGATCTCTGCCAGCTTCTCCGCATCCATCCGTCCATCCTCCCCTTCGCGTCCCCGCGCCTTCGCGTCTTCGCGCGAAACTCTTTCACGCTTCACGCTTCCGCGCGCCGCTCACCCCACCGCGCAGCACTCGCGCCCGGTGCGCAAATCCTCCAGCAGCGGCAGGGCCAGCAGGTTCCAACTCAGGAACCCGGGGTTGAGCAACGGTTGACTGGTATCGCCGTGGTAGAACTCGTGCAGGCAGCCGTTCCGGGAGATATCGGCCGCGAACAACCGGACCGTCCGGTTTGCGATCTCGAGCGCGTCCTCGCGCCAGCCGTAGGCCGCGAGCCCGTACGCGCACAGCGCCGTGCTCAGGCCCCATACCGGGCCCTGCCAGTTCGAGGGGTTGCCGGTGGGTTCGTTGTTGTAGATCGGGTCGCGGGCACTGTGGGAGCGGATGCCGCCGGGGGCCAGGAACTCCGCCCGCGCGAGCAGTCGGGTCCTCAGCGCGGCCGCCTGTTCGGGGGTGGCCACGCGCGCCCAGAGCGGGAAGAAAGAGGCCCAGTTGCGGAACTTAAGGAACAGCTCCCACTCGATCCCCTGCTGCGACGCCTGTTCCGGATCGGCACGCAGGTCGGTGGCATAGAACAGCTCGTCGATCTGGTCCCAATAGCGTGTGCGGATCAGGTCCGCGAGCGCGGCATACTTCTGCCGCCAGGTATCGGCGTCGGCCACGCCCAGGGCCTCGGCAATCAAGGCCATGGCCAGATGCTCGCGGGCATGCCAGCAGGCCAGGTCGATCCCGGCCACCGATTTGGGCGGCCGACCGTAGACCGACGGGTTGTTGTCGAGCCCGTTGCCGCGGAAGCCGAGCCAGACGAAGCGGCCATTGACCATCGTTTCGCGCTCGTACCAGGCGCGGACGGCGACGAGCTTCGGCCAGAGCGGCGCGAGCCAGTTCGGGTTCGCGCCTCTCCGGGCCATGGCCAGCGCGAACTGGGCGTGTATCGGCAGAGGCTGCGCGCGGAACACCAACGCGCCGTGGCCGTCGGCCATCTTTGGCGGGCGACCGTCCTCACGCACGTGTTCGAGCAGGTTGGCGATCGAGCCCGCACCGTACTCGAGGCCCTCCTCCGGCAGCGCGCAGGCGGTGAGGTAGGCATCCCAATCCCAGAGCTGGTCGTAGGTCGAACCGGGCGTCAGGAACGGATGGCGCAGCGGACCCACGGGCGGGCGCGCCATGCTTCGCCAGCCTGCGGTGAGGTGCTCGCGCACGACCCGTTCGGCATCGGCCGGCGCTTGCTCGAGCTCGAGCGGACCGCGCGGTCGCAACCCCGGCTTGCTGTCCAGGTAGCCGGGCGGGAAGCGGACTTCGTAGTACTTCACTTGGCCTTCTTTCTGCGCGGCTGTGCGCCGGGTTGCGCGGTCGGCGCGGACTCGATCGGCTTCGGCGCGGACTCGACCGCCGCGCCTGCTCTGGCCGAGAACTTCAGCTCACCCCACAACTCGGGTTGCAGCATCGCCTCGCCGGGCACGTCGGCGGTCAGTCCCGTCGCCTTGTTGTGCCAGTAGAGACGTTCCGCCGTGTTGCCCGCCGCGCCGCGCAGCAGCCCCACGTCGCCCTTGACGGTCGTGCCCTCGGTAACGGTCAGCCCCAGCGTCTTGAGCGGCACGGAGATCTCGAAGGCGCGGAAGTCGAACGGTTTCGACTTGAGGTAGGTCTCGGCGAGCGCCACGTCGGTCGACACGTCCGCGACATCGTCGAACTCGACCGTGCGCCAGGGCGAACTGAACGGCGTCTTGTTGCCGCTGCCGTCGGCGGTCTTGGGCCGGTAGCGCATGGCGACCGGTTTGGGCTGCTTGGCGCCGCGCTCCTTGCGCGCCGAAACCAGCAGACGCTGGTCGACGCCGCCCGCGCCAGCGCCCAGCGCCACGTCGAGGGCCGCGCCGGTCTTGAAGAGCATCGGCAGGCTCTCGACGGTGTTGTCGAGCGGATTCTCGCTGAACGGCACCACCCAGACAACGTGCAGCCGGTCGCCGAAGACCGCCATCGCCGCCTTCACGCGCACGAGGCCGCCCTTGTCGGTCTCGATCGGCGCCCAGTCGGCATCCTTCCATGCGGTCTCGTGCAACTGCACCGCGTCCGCGCCAGCCGGGGGCGGTCCGAGCGGACGGGGCTCCGGGTGGATGCGCACGCCGAGCGTCCCCTTGGCCGGCGCGCGCACGGCGGCCTGCCGCCGTTGCCAGGCCAGCGCCCCGGCCAGTTCCTTCTCGCCCAGACGCAGCGACTGGTTGGGCAGCCGCTTGACGGTTTCCAGACCCTCGAGGCGGCAGAGACCGATCATCGTGCCGCCCACGGACATGACGATGCGGCCATCGTCGAGTGGGTTGAGCGAGACGCCGAAAGACTCCTGGCCGTTGGTGTATTCGATCACGTTGTCGCCACGCTTGATCGTGGCGGGCCACGGACCGGCCTTGCGGCAGTCGCGCATGACCGTGGCGACGTACAGACCGTCCACCGTGCCGATATGCACCGCACCCATGTTGCTGTTCACGGCCCACATCGGACCCGCTTCGCCGCCGCGCGCGGAGAAGAGCGGACCGCAGGCCCCGATGCCGCCGTTGATGTCGCCGCCCCAGCGTGGCGGCGGCGCACTGTGCGACGCATGCACGCCGAACCACTCGTTGGGATAGGTCCAGACGCGGCGGCCGTCGCGCCACAGGCAGAGCGGCGACCCGAGCTGCACGTAGCCGCCATCCGCAGTCGGCAATGTGGTCCCGCCGTAGCCGGGATCGGCCGGATCACCCGTGCGGGCGGGGGCGTAGTTTGTGAACACGTTGGGGTCGAAGATCGGCGCGCCCTGGGCGGTGAAGCCGGTTGGACGGTAGATGCGTCCGAGCGCGGTCAAGGCCACGAAGCCGTCGAACCCGCAGAAGTTGCCGATCTTGTTGATCGTCTTGCCCTTGGCGCCGACATGTCCGGCGTACCACTTGAACTCGTCCGGCTGCGGCACGCCGTCGCCGTTCAGGTCGGCCCAGGCGAAGGCCGGGCCGTCGTCGTAGCGCGCCTCCAGACTGACCGTCGTGGGGATCTTCCCCTTGAACGGTTGGGTGCCAAGCACTTCCTTCCACTCCTTGGGCCGCGCCATGGCAGCCACCGGAATCCAGCGGCCGTCTCGCTCCATCCACCAGGTGATCTGCTCCTGCGAACCGTTGTGGGCGTAGCGTCGGCCCTCGTGTTCGAACCGCTCCGTGGGCCCGCTGCCGCCGGGCGTCCGCAGCACGCCGCCGCCGGGCATGTCGATCCAGTGCGCCAGCCGCGCCAGCCGGCTCGAGCCGTCCTTCCAGTCGATGGCGAACTCGAGCGTCGCCTGCGCTTCCCAGGGATTGCCGTGGCAGTACAGCACCGTCTGCCCGTCGCGCATAACCGTGCCGCCGCCACCGTAGCCCGGCGGACCGTAGTAGGCGCGGATGAACGTGCCGTCCGCCTTCCAGCGCGAGATGCGCCGGGGCGTGAACTGCGTCTCGGCCACCCACACCTCGCCCGCGTCGGTCACGGCCACCTGCGCGGGGTTGAACATGCGCTGCTCGTCGTACGCGCCTAGCCGCACGCCACCGGGTTTGCCGATCGCGCGCAGGAACTTCCCGTCCGCTCCGAACACTTTAACCTGATGGCTGCCTTGGGTCTCCCACGACACGACCTTCCCGTCCACGACATCGCCCGCGCGCGTCCCCGCAGGCGGCAGGTTTCCGCCGCGGTCGCTCACGTAGAGGTTGCCGGTCCGGTCAACCGTCACGCAGAACGGGTCCTCGAGGCCTTCGGCGATCAGCACCCGGGGCGTCGGCAGCGGCTGGCCAGCGGCCAGAGCCGGACCGGCCGCGGGCAGCACGACCACCTTCTGGCCCGACTCGGCGACGAGATTCCCGGCCTTGTCGAAGACGATGCCGCCGGGCGCTGCCAAGTCGACGCGCGTCAGCTCCTTGCCGAACGGTGCCGCCTCTCCGCCGCGTTTCGGTTTCAAGGCCGCGGCATCGGCACCCCGCACGTCCAGAACGACCAGTTGGCCGATGCACGGGGCGCTGACGACGATCAGGCCGTTCCAGGCCGCGATGCCGCTGACGATCTGCTCGCCGGGTTTGACCGGTGTCGTCACGTTCAGATCGCAGTCCTTGCCGAGGACCTGGATCTCCGCGAACGGTGCCTGACCTTCCGGGGCCTTCGGATCGGCGACGAACGCCATCGCCTTGAAGCCGAAACCGGTTTCCTGGCCCTTCCTGGGCTTGCCCATGCCCTTCACGGAGTAGGCGTACACTCCGGGCGGGCCGTTGCCGCCAGCGTCGGCGGCCAGCCATTCGGCGCCGGCGAACACGCCGCCAGCCCAGCGCTGACCGTGCAGCTTCCTGCCCTCGAGGTCGGTCCACATGAAACCGTCGCCCCACTCCGCCCCGCCCGCGCAGAACATGAGCTGCGGCTGCTTGCCCGCCGGAGAACCGCCCGGCAGGAACAGCGCGCCGCCGGGGTTGTTGTGATCCGAGAGCCAGCGGCCGTATTGGAGGCCGGTGGCTTCGTCGCGCGCCCCCCAGGGCGGCGTGCCGGGGTTGTACACCGCGAACTCGTAGAGCAGCTTCAGTTCGTCGCGCACCAGCCCGCGCACGCGGTATTCGCCTGCCTTGACCAATTCGCCCTGCCGCTTGTGCAGGTGGACGTCGCTGCCGTCCGCGCCGTCCCAGTAGACGGTGTGTTCGCCAGCCTCGAACTTCTCCTCGGCCAGCAGATTGCGCACCCGCACGCCGTCGGCGTCGTCGATCGCCACGGTCACGTAGCCCGGGCGATCGAGCCGGAACCGGATGGGGATCGGTCCTTCCGACCACGGTCGATCCGCGCCGACGGCGACGAGGGCGGAAAGGAGCATGGCGGTCAGAAATGCGTTCTTCATGGTCTCTCTCCTGCTGTAGGGCGCACCATCTTCAAGGTTCACCGTCAGATGGCACACTCAGAGTTTCCGTACCGAACGGCTCACGCGAAGGCGCGAAGACGCGAAGGGGGCATGGGCATGCCCTTACAGGCCATCTTCGCGGCTTCGCGCCTTCGCGTGAAACCCCTCCACTTATCCATGAACATGGGCAACTCAGCGTGGCAGCGCCTCGTTTCGCTTTCCGTCGCCGTTTCCTTGTCGCGCGGCCACATCGGCCTTCAGCGCCTCATCGAATCGCAGGCAGAGGTTCTCCAACCGCCGCCCGACCTCGGGATTCGCGGCCAGCAGGTCCGAGCTTTCGCCGATGTCCGTCTTCAGGTTGTAGAGCGCCGCCGCGCGCGGTTCGTTGCGGTGTTCGCTGACTGGTAGAGCGCGGTGGAATTTCCACTCGCCGACGCGCACGGCTTCCAGCGTGTTGCGGCTGAAGTAGTAGAAGGCCTCATGCGGCGTGGTTGCCCCCGGCCGACCGAAGAGCAGCGCGGCGATGTCCTTGCCGTCGACAACCCGATCCGCCGAAGGCGCGCTCCCGGCCAGTGCGGCGAAGGTGGGCAGCAGGTCCATCGTGGTCGCCACTTCGGAACAGACCTTGCCCGCGGGAATGCGACCGGGCCAGCGCATGATGCAGGGCACCCGCTGACCACCTTCCCACGTCGAGAACTTGCCCGCGCGCAGCGGTAACGCCGAGCCCCCGTGCTCCTTCTTGCCCAGCCACGGCCCGTTGTCGCTGGTGAACACCACGCAGGTGTGCTCGTCCACGCCCGACTCCCGCAGCGCACTAAGAATCTCGCCGACGCTCCAGTCGACTTCCTCGAGGACGTCGCCGTACAGCCCGCGCTTGCTGCGTCCGGCGAAGGGCGGGCTGACATGCAGCGGAACGTGCGGCATGGTGTGGGGCAGGTACAGGAAGAACGGCTGGTCTTTCGCTTCGCGGATGAACTTCACGGCCTCCTGCGTGTAGCGTTGCGTCAACGTCGTCTGCTCGACCGGGTGCTCGATGACCTGCTCGTCGCGCATCAACGGTACGCCCGCGCGACCGTCGGCCGCCTCGGTCGGCATGTCGTTGCTGTAGGGGATGCCGAAGTAGTGGTCGAACCCATGGCGCGTCGGCAGGAACGGCGGCAGGTGCCCGAGATGCCACTTGCCAACGCACATCGTCGCGTAGCCGCGCTGCTTGAGGAGTTCCGCGAACGTCACTTCCTGGTCGTCGAGCCCAATGCTGTCGGCCGGTCCGATCACCCGCGACAGGCCCGTGCGCAGCGGATAGCGGCCGGTGAGCAGGGCGGCCCGCGACGGCGTGCAGACCGGCGAGGCGGAGTAGAAGTCGGTGAACTTCATGCCTTCCGCGGCCATGCGGTCGAGGTTCGGCGTGGCGAAGTCCACCCCCCCGAAGCAGCCGATGTCCGCGTAGCCCTGGTCGTCGGTCAGGATCACGATGAAGTTGGGCGGCCGCGTCGCCGACGGCGCGGTGCCATCCGCGGCGTGGCCGCTGGCCGGGACGAACGCGACCGTCGCCGCCGCCGCACTCATGCACATGAAATCTCGACAGGTAAGACCGCTCATAGGCAACTCCTGAGTGCGGAAAGAACCGCATCCAACTCGAACTCCGCCAAACACGTCACTTCGTCGCTGGCGCCGTAGTACACGCGCAGCAGACCGTCCTGCACGACGGCGCCATCAGTGAACACCACGTTGCCGAAGAAGCCCTGCCGCTCGTAGGACGCCTCGGGTTCGAGCAGCGGCAACGGATGTCTGGCCAGCACGCGCGTGGGATCGTCGCGATCCAGCAGCGCAACGCCCAGACAGTACCGGTCGGCCCGGTTGGCTCCGTGGTAGACGACCAGCCAGCCGTCCGGCGTCTCGATCGGAGGCGCGCCGCCGCCAACGCGGTGGTCGTCCCAGAAGCCGGGGCGCGGGGCCATGACCCGCTGGTGGTCGCCCCAGTGGACCAGATCGTTCGAGCGGGCCAGCCACACGCTGTTCAGCCCGATGGGCACGGCGTGCATGGGCCGATGCAGGGCGCAGTACCAGCCGTCGATCCGGCGCGGGAAGAGGCAAACGTTGCGGTTGTCCGGCGCGAAGATCAACCCCTGCCGTTGATAGGTCGCGAAGTCCGCGGTCGCCACCAAGGCCGTGGCGATGCCGCAGTCCGACACCGCCGAGTAGTTGATGTGGACCGTTCCGTCGAGCTCCGTCATGCGCGCGTCCTGGGCCGCGTAAGCTTCGTAGGGCTCGGTGGGGAAGATCGCCGGCTGCTCGTCGATCGTGAAGCGCACGCCATCTGACGAACGGGCCAGGCGCAGGTGGCTGAGCACGGTGATGAACATGCGCCCGTCGGGCATGACGAAGCCGCGGGGGTCGTGGGCGTCCAACCCCGGCGTATCCCTGCGTACGCGCAGGATCTCGACCTTGCCGCCGCGCGAGATGGCGGTGCTGACATGGCCCTCCTGGGGAATCGGCCGCTCGTCCACGCGCAACATCAGGTACGTCACGCCGTCGCGCCGCAACGCCGCCGCATTCATCACACAGCAGACCTCCAGCTCCGGATGCGTGGGCCGGAGGTCGGCAGGCTTGATGATCGGGTTGGCCGGGCAGCGTCGCGCTGGCGGCAGTGGCATGTACGTCTTCATCTCTTCTCTCCCCTTCGCGCCTTCGCGTCTTCGCGTGAGTCTCTCTCTCCTTCGCGCCTTCGCGTCTTCGCGTGAGTCTCTTCACTCCCCTTCGCGCCTTCGCGTCTTCGCGCGAGCCCTTCTCACGCCTCACGTCTTCACGCCTCACGTCTTCACGTCGTCACGTCTCACGCTTCACGCCTCACGTCTCACGCTTCACGTCTCTACTCGAACTGCAGGTCGCCCCAGTTGGCCGGTACGATCTTCAGTTCGTAGACCTCGTCGCTGACGAGGCCGGTCTGCCGGTTGCTCCAGTGCGTGCGCAACGCAGTGTCGGTCCCGGTGCCGTCGCCGTGCGTGACGCCCAGATCGCCTTTGAGCTTCAGACCGGGACGCGGCGTGAGGCCGAGGTCCGCCAGCGGGATGGATGTCTCGATGGTGTAGCCCTTGTTGTCCCTGGTCTGCCGGCTCTCGACGCCGCCGAGTGTCTGAACGCCGTCGACGACGTACTCCGCGACCACGCCGGAGCTGAAGGTCGTCTTCCTGCCGGGACCGCCGACGAAGCGGTAGAGCACGGCGGTGGGCTTGCCCTTGAAGCTGCCGATGACAAGGCGCAGGTCGCCCTTGGCCGCATCGGTGCGCTTCGGATTGGCGGCTTCGTCCGTGCCAAGCTGCAGGTCCACGGTGTCGCCGCGGGCGTAGAGGTACTCGGGCGCGTCGGCGCCGTTGACCCACGGCGTCTCGTCCTGCACTTCGAAGCCGAGGTGCAGATGCGTGGCGTCGTAGCCCGCGAAGGCGCGGGCCGACGTCGCGGACGTCTTGCCGATCAAGATGGGCGAGCCGCCGATATCCTTGGAGGGATTGCCCGTGAAAGTCGGCTTGGCGGCGAGCCGGACCACGACGGCGCGCTTGCCTGCGGCGGCTGACTGGCGCTGCTCCTCCATGAGCGCGGTGGCCTTCGTCACCTCCGCCGCGTCGATCTCGACGGCACCCGCACCGGCCCGGGCGATCTTGTCGACTCCGAGCAACTCGACATTCCAGAGACCGGTCTTGCCCGCCTGCAGGAGGATGCGCCCGTCCGGCGTCTGGATCATCGTGCCGCCGAAGTCCTCGTCGCCCGCGCCAGCCGGCACGTTGTCCAGGATCGCCCCGGGCACGGCTTTCTCCGGCCACTGCACCTTCATCTTGTCGCCCTGGAAGACGTGGGCGACGAACCCGAAGCGCTCGCTGAACAGGTACCATTCGCCGCAGTTGCCGTTGATGGCCCACAGCGCGCCTGCCACGGGGTTGTCGGCCGTGCCCATGGGATTGAACGCCCCGCGCAGCATGCCGTTCTCCGGCGAGGTGGCGGCGTGCGAGCCATGCACGCCGGAGTACGTGTTCGGATAGGTCCAGAGTCTCTTGCCGTCTTTCCGGCCATAGCAGGTGATCCACTGCTCGTCGGCCGCCAGCATGACGCTGTCGTCCAGACTCGGGAAGCCCACTTCCGGAATCTCCTGGATGGCCTTCAGGTCCCAGCGCGGGGCGCCGCAGGCGGTGAACCCGGCGCACGGGATGTGCACCGCCGGAGCCTTGTAACGCGGCGCGCGCTCGCCCGCCCGGCGCGGCTGCGCGTCCGGGGCCTCCGGCGGCGGGTTGTCGTGGTGACCCTTGAGCGAGCAGTCGAGGTTGGCGTAGCCGGAGATGTGGAATCCGCGGCCCATCCAGAAGTGGCCGGGGAGGACCTCCACCTCGCCGTCCTGCTCGACGCCGTCGTCGTTGGCGTCGGACCAGAAGCGCGTGGTGCGTGGGTCGTTGTCGCCGGGCTGCGGCTTCTTCGGATTGGGCTTCTTGTCGGGACCGGTGGTGCGCACTGCGGCACGCGGCTTCCACTGGCCGGGAGCGAGGCGCTCGAAGAAGCGGATGTTCGCGCCGCTCGACGTCATGAGCAGCGTCCGGCCGTCCGGCCCGTTCAGGAAGCGCGAGAAACTCGATCCCTGGTCGCTCACGGAAGCCAGGCAGACGGCCTGACCGGTGGCCGCGTCCAGCTTCCACTCGCACCCTTCGCCGTACATGATGTCGGGGTCGCTCGGCAGAATGCAGCCGCCGCCCGCGCCGTAGCCGGTGGGGCCGAAAAACTCGCGGACGAAAACCCCCGTCTCGGCGTTCCAGACGCTGATGCGCTTGGGAATCGAGGACGCCTCCGCCACCCACAGCTTGCCTTCGGTGTCCACGCACAGTCCCGCGGCGCTGCGCATGCCGGCCTGCATCCATGGGCCGACCCGCGGACGACCGCCGGGCTTGCCGATCTCGGCAACCGGCTTGCCGTCGGCCGTGAAGACCTTGACCTGGTTGACCTCGCCGCCGATGCTGACGAGAATCCTGCCGCTCTTGGGATCGACCGTGACCCCCGCCGCCTCGACGAGGCCCGCGACCAGCGTGCTGACCGACGGCTTCTCACCGGCGAGTTCCACGGCCAGCAGCTTGTCGGTGCCGCTGACCACCAGCAGCTTCCCGGCGTGGACCGCGGACCGACCGGGCACCGGCACGTCGATGCGTCGGACGACCGTCCCTGCGGCGGCATCCACTTCCAGCACGGTGTTCCGCGCACGACTGCTGAGGTAGAGCTTGCCGTTGCCGCAGGCGAGCCCCGCGAAGTCGATGCTGTCTTCCTTGGCCGGGAGGTCCTTGGCGACCGCATGAGGATGCTGCGGCGCATCGGCGGCGCCGAAGAGGTCGGCGATGTTCAGGCTGGTCGCGTTGTTGGCGGTGAAGGCCGTGTAGGCCCCGTTCTTGACCTTGGCGCGGTAGATCTCGCCCTTCATGCGCACAAAGGCCGTCTCGCCGTCGCTGGCCAGATGGCTGGCCGCGCCCATGCCGCCCTTGGACTGCCGCCAGATCACCTTGCCGGTGAGATCGCAGCAGACGAGCGCCTTGCCCGCCTCGGCGCCGGACCAGCCGAGGAAGACCCGGTTGCTCACGGCGAGGCAGTCGCTCGGCACGCCGTGGTCGCCGCCCCAGTTCGCGGTGGGCGTGGAGTCCCATGGCGCGCTGCCGCTGTTGCTGGCCCAACCGCGCAGGCGCAGGTTGAATGCCGGGCGCCACATGGCTTCCCAGATGTAGGCCCCGGGGGACACGGGCTGTCCCGGTTCGCGCAGCACGCCGGTGGTCAGGCCGTCCCACTGGACCTTGTGCTGGCCCGCCGCGAAGTAGTCGCTGGCGAGCAGTTGCCGCACCCCCTCGCCCTTGGCGTTGCGGATCAGCAGCGAGACATAGCCGTCCGCCGGTGTGGTGAAGGTCAGTTCCTCGAAGCCCTTGAGTTCCTTGCGCTTGATCACGTCCGTCCAATCGGCCACCGGCTTGCCATCGACCATCGTAACCGGAAACTCGCGTCCGTCGGACAGCCGCACGGGTTGTGGCTTGACGGCGCCCGCGGCGACGAGGTCAGCGTTGCCCCAGAGGTTGGCCGACATGAAGGTGAAGACGCGGTCGAGAGGCACGCCGGCGCGAAAGATGTCTTTGAGCGTCAGGCGACCGCCGATCCCGATGGTGAAGTTGGGTTCGACGGTGAACCCGATACGTTCGCCAGCCTTCGGCGCGGGGGTGCCCTCGCTGGTCAGCAGCTTCCAAGGAATGGCAATCTCCTGAATGTAGCCCTTGCCCTGCCCTGAGCCCGCCGAAGGGCCGTCGGCGTCAACGGCAAACTCCAGCTGCGCGCCATGTTGCAGGGCATCGCCCAGATCGGTCACGCCGCCCGCCGCCTTGCCTGTCTTGGCGGACTTGCCGAAGAAGCCGTAGTGAACGTTCAGGCCCTTCAGCCCGTCGCGATCTCGCCAGCAGGTCCAGTGCGACGGCAGTTGGCGATCCTCGTCGCCCTCGTTGAGGATGATGCGGAACTGGAGGCAGTCGCCCTCGAAGCCGTTATCCCCCTTGACGCTCTTGGGGTTGTTGAGCGGCGTCTCGTCGCGCCACCGGGCGAGGACGTAGAGCCGCTCGGCGTCGTAGGCGAGGTGAATCCACACGGAGAACGTATCGCGCTGCAGCGCGACATCGCCGCAGGCGAACACCCCGGCGCTCAAGTCCCAGTCGTCGAACTTGCCGTCCACGACGATCGGCTTCGTCGCGGGCAGCGCGCGCAGGTCGAGGTTCTCGGTCTCGGTGGCATGAACCTGCCACCACGTCGCCACGACCACCGCCATGCCCATCCAACCCCACCGACTCTGTCTGTTTTTCATCGTTCGTCTCCTGCTAAACTGCACGTTCGTCCATCCATTCGATCTGTCTCGCGTGACGACGCGACGGGGGAGAAGAGGCGTTGTCACGGGACAATCCACTCCTCGACGCGTAACATCGTTGGAACCTCGAAATCCTCCGCGAGCGTGTCGAAAATCAGTTCCTGTTCGGACTTGCCGCTGAAGGGCTCGAGCAACAGCCGGACGTCCTTGCCGGCGCGCGACCCGGGCCTGAAGGCCCAGCTCTTGACGGGCTCGGTGTCGTACAGGCCCCATTCGGCAACGCGGACCTTCTTGGACGGGAAGTGTCCGCGCAGGACATCGAGCACCGCGTACTCGTTCACGACCAAAGCGTTCCGATAGGGCGCGATTTGCTCGGGTTTTGGAACCGTGCTGGTCGCAATGAGCTCCGCGCGAATCAGACCGTACTCCGGCACCGCGCGCGCCTTGCCGGCGTCCCGCCAGACCGCGTGGTTGGCCGCGACCTCCGCGGGTGGCAGGGCGCGATCGTACAGCGCCGCCGCATCGAGCCAGCCTGACCAGCGCGGTGCCCAGCGATCCCCGCCGGAGAGCGGCACCGGCCCCCAGCGCAGGGCAAGCTTCGCCGGAAGGGCCGCCTGTAGCGTCGGCTTGCCGTCCACATAGGCCGCCAGGCTGCCCGGCTCGCACGTCACCACGAGATGCACAGGCCGCACCGCGCCGAGTTCCGCGATGCGGTACGTCGCGATCCCGCCCACGCCATCCGCCATGCGCACGCACAGCGTCGCATTCGACTGGGTCACGGCGAATTCGGGCTTGAGTCCGCCGCTCGACAGCGCGTACCAACCGCACAGGTCGTGTGGCACGGTCACCGCGATGTTCTGCCGTTTCTGGTACACCTGCGTCGTCAGACTCCGCGGCGTGAAGCCGAGTTCCAGGCTGAACCGGCCGGTCCGGCCGACGGTTTCCGCCAGCGCACCCGCGTTCGGCACCAGCGCGGGCAGCGTCGCACCCGGGTTTGTCGGCAGGATCAGCCGGCCGAACCGGTCCAGGATCGGGAAACCGCACGGGTGCCTGAGTTTCTCCGATTCCAAGGCCAGCCCCTCGTAGCGCTTCGTGGCGGGATCGAGCCCATAGAACGTCTCGGTGTTCCATAGCGCCACCAGGCCGCGCGGCTCGCTGGGCCAGACGGGACGCACGACATCGGCCGGAGTGGCCGGAAGCGCGTTGGGCCGGGCGGCGCGGTCGGCGATGCCGGTCAGCGTCAGCCGGTCCGTCCTGGCCAATGGCCGTTCGAGGTCCACGATCAGCGCCAGGCCGTCGTCGCTCGCCGCGAGACTGCGCACCGCGTTTCCGGAAGCCAAGGTCGCCCTGGCGTCCGGCGCCACGGCGACCTTCTCGCTGAACCGTACCTTCAGCCGGTTGATGCCGAGCGAGTCGACGGCCACGATGCGCGGCGCTTCCGCCGGCCGCACGCGGACCCTGCCCGCGAGTTTCTGGCCGCCGGTTTCGAGCGTGAGCGCGAAGTCGCCCGCCTGCTCATAGACGTGCCGTGCGACCCGGCCGCGGCCCGTCTGGCCGTCGCCGAAGGTCCACGTCGCGGCGGCGTCGGCCCGGTACGCGGGCAGATCCACCGGCAGCGGCGCCTCGCCATGGAACTGCCCCAGCGGGTAGGCGAAGTCGGAGCGGTCGGTCACTTCGAGCCAGGCGTACGGCAGCGTGTTCTCGATGTTGTTGGCCTTGTCCTCGGTCAGCCGCACGGTCGCTTCGAGCGCCGTGTAGTCCGCGTTGAACTTCGCCAGGAAGACGTCGCTGTACTTCGCGGAGGCCATGGGGCCGAAGTATGTGAAGAGACGCGGATGGTTGGAGGCGCGGACGCGGTGGGTCTTCGTGTTGTCCACCTTGATGGTCAGCACCTTGTAAGGCCGCGCCGGCCCGAGCATCAGGTCGCGATAGAGGTAGATTTCCGTATGGCTGGCGTTGAGTGCGAACAGACGGTAACTGTTGTCGGCGCAGACGTTCGCGTTGCAGCCCGGCTGGGTCCCCGGGAAGGCTTCGCCGTTGGGCAGCGTGACGAGCGACGTGTTCGGCCAGGGCGCCTGGGTGCAGCCGTAGCGGCCATCGGCCGACAGACTGAACGGCGCGTCGGCGTCGGTCTTGTCCCAGACCGGCTCGTGCGTGGCAGGGGCGTCGGTCCGGTAGCGGCGAATGTGGGAGGGACGCCGGTCCTTCCCGGGCTGCGTGGCGACGTAGAGCCACTCGACCTGCGTGGCGGGATCGCACCAGACCGCCACTGGGGCCATGCCGGCGCAGAGTTCGGTCGGCGTCGTTCCCGCCGCCGCATCCCATGCGAGTGCGTAGACCGTGCCCACCTCGCCGCGGCCCGGGGGGACGACCGCGAAGAAAAGCGTCTGTCCGTCGGTCGAGAGGATCGGCCAGGAGCGTTCGCCCACGTCGCCGCGGTGGAGCGTGCGGACCTGGCCGTCGGCGGTGTCCAGAGCGACGATCGCGTTCTGGCCGCGCAGCCAGACGATGCGCGCGCGCTGGCCACCCGTCAGCTTGAGCACGTCCTGCGCGAGGTCGGCCTGCGCGACGGGAACCAGAACGAGGGCGACCAGCGCAAACAACGCCGACAGGGCGTTCCGCGCACGAGACGGCCGGCGCCGTCCCTTAACGCGCGCCGCGGACTTCACTGCCTTATCCAGCGAGAACTGCTGCAAAGAACGCGAGACCGAACCGCCATGACGCCAAGAGCGCCAAGGATGCTGGCAGCACTTGGCGTCCTTGGCGCCTTGGCGGTTCACCTGGGTGGCGGGCGAAGCCCGCCTTCGATACAAGCGCTGGAAAACGGGGTGTTTCATCGGAAAAAAGTATGACATATCTCTTTTTGGCGTACCACATGTAGTAAAACGCGCGACCGGTCGCGGTTATTGTGACCGTTTCACGATTCTTTCCGGTGGCCGGCTCGCGTGGACGCCACGCGCGGCGGCCGGCCGCGCGGCGCAGCCGCCGACGGCGTGACCAGTTCGTGCTCGAAGACCACGGGGATATCGGTAACGCCCGCGGCGGCGCCGGTTCGCGCCCGGTCGATCGCCTCGACGGCGGCGCACACCACGGCGTGGGCATCGTAGCCCAGGCGCACGAACGGCAGCACGCTGGGCGCGGGCGCCGGGAAGTTGCAGTGCGCCAGCACCCGCAGGTCGTCCGGCACCCGGATGCCGGCCCGCACCAAGCCCCCCGCGACGCTCTCGACCAGGTTGTCGTCGGCGATGAACAGCCCATCCGGACGGTCGTCGGGGTGCGACAGCAGCAGGCGCACCAGGTTGCCGGCCGCCTCCGGCGTCGCGATGCTGACGAACTGCACCCAGTGCTCGGGCATGGTCAGGCCCTGTTGCGCCGCCGCGCTGACGAAGGCATCGCTTCCCTGGCCCCAGTTGGCGATCACGGCGGCCCGGCGGCAGCCCTGCGCCGCCAGGTGCTGCATCGCGCGCCTGGGCAACTGCTCGCCGGCGAGGCGAATCGAACCCACCCGCGGGTAGTGCGGGTCCGGCTGGCAGATGGCGACGCGCGGCAGGGTCGGTTCCTCATTCAAGACGAACGAATTGCCGTACACGCCCGGCGGACCGCCCAGGATCAAACCGGCCAACAGATGCGCGCGGATCTTGCGATCGAGCGCCTGCGCCGCGGGGCCGTCCAGTTGCTCGCGCGGCAGGTAGAGCACCTCGATCTCGAGCCCGCGCGCCTGGGCCACCACGGCCGCCTGGTTGGCGAGCACCAGCCAGAAGCGCGGCACGTCATGCCCGTCGCGGTTGTGGGGGGGGTGTCCCGGGAAGACAAGCGCGTAGCGAGCCAGGTGCGGCGGTGTGTCGCAGACATGCGTGCCGAGTTTGCCGCGGGCGCGAACAAAACCGTCGGCGGCCAGCCGTTCCAGCGCCCGCTGCACGGTCACCGGACTGGCGCCGAACCACTCGATCAGTTCCAGGCGCGTGGGCAGCTTGGCGCCCGGCGAAAGCACGCCCGAGACGATCTGCCGGCGTAGCGACTCCGCGATCGTACGCGTCTTGCCGGATGGCCGGTACTTCGACCGGCTCGCCGGTCTTTGCGCCGTCGCCGCCTTCTTGTGATTCATGTCGATCGTTGTCCGGGATATGTCACGAATGTCAACACCGCAGTCACAGGCTGTCGGCCGCGGGGGCTCACAGCCTCCGGCGACCAGGCTTCAGAGTCGTCTCACGCGAAGGCGCGAAGCCGCGAAGGGGAGAAGGGTTTCCGCCGTTGGCGAAGGCGCTTCCGGGTTCGTGCGGGGATTGGGTGCGGAACGACCCTTGACCGCCACCCTTACTCGGATACCCTCAACCGGTTCACTTCGGCGAAAAGCGCTTCTCTGCCACCGCGAAAAGCGCTTCTCTGCCACCCTGTAAGCGGAATCGAGCCTTGCGGCGAACTCAACGCAGGAGCAGGATTCCCTCCCTCTCTCCACCTTCGCGTCTTCGCGCCTTCGCGTGAGCCTCTCTCTCCCCTTCGCGTCTGCTCACCCCAGCGCGTAGATTCCCGGCGGCACCTCGCGGAAACTCCCCGACGCGTCGCGTGCGAGCACGCCGCCGTCGACCGTGTTGCGCAGCGCGGCGGCGCCGTCCCACGGCGGCGGGAGGCGGAACTCGGGATAGCGCGGGTGCCGCTTGAGGCCGTCCAGCAGCGGGACCACCAGCAGGTTGCGCTCCTCCATGACCGCCAGGTCGCCGGGCAGCGGCGTGAAGGCCCGCGGGCCGCCCGCCTCGGCCAGCAGTCTGGCCATCGCGCGGTTGGTTGCGGCCTGATCGGCGCCCGGCAGGGCATAGACGAAGCCGCCGGCGGCGGAAAAGCGCGGCCCCTGGTCCAACACGATGCGTTTCTCCGAGTAGCGGTTGAGCGCCAGCAGGAAATCGCGCGGCCCCCAGCCATCGATGCCCCGGGCGGGGTTGAAGTTCAGCGATACGAGGTCCACCGGCGCGTCGAACGTCGTACCCTCGCCGAAGAACACCGCCTCGGGGTCGCATTCCTTGACGAAAGCCGCGATCTCCTCGATGAAGGCGATGGTCATGCGGTTGGTGTCGCCGGGAAAGCGCATGAAGGGGCGCGGCCGGAAGTCGCACGGGAAGGCCCAACCGAGGCAGTCGAAGAAGATGCCGCGGCACCCGCACTCGACCAGGTAGAAGCGAATCCACTTCTTGGTGTAGGCGATGTAGCCGGGATGGCCGGGGTTGACATGGGCGAGCTGCGGGTTGTCCGCCGTGCCCCAGGAGGCGCAGAGGCGGCCGTCGATGCCGCGGATGAACCAGTCGTCGTCGATCTCCGGCCCGCCCTGCGGCATCACGCCGGCATGGCTCATCCAGACGAGCTGGGGCACGCCGCGATCGGCGATGCGGCGGCACATGGCGCGGAACTCGTCGAGCGTGCCGTGGAGCGGATCGGGCTCGTAACCGGTAGGGGTGGTGCCGCTCAGGACGGGGCGGTTGGTCACCAGGCTGTAGCCGATGCCCGTGAACTCACCTGCATCGAGGCCGGCACACCAGGCATCGCCCTGCTCGCGCCAGGTCGGCCGGTTGTTCCAGGCCAGCCCTTCCTTCCAGAGCGTCTTGAAGAGCCACTCGGGCGGTTGGCGGTAGTGGTGCGTCACGTAATCGGCCAGGAACGACCACATTTCCGCCTGCGTCTCGCCGAAGTAGATGCGGATTTCGGGCAGCATCAGGCTCTGGCCCGGCGCGAAGGGAGCGTGCAGCGTGAAGTCGTAGGCCACGCCCCGGCTGGCGTTGTCCAGGTTCAGAATGTAGCCCACGGCCGGCCGCCGACAGGTCAGCGCCAGCCAGTGCTCGGTGCGGGCGTTGTAGAAGACGCCCCCGTGGACGACCAGGGTGCCGGGGTAGATGCGGCGGCGGTCGTTGACCAGGAAGCGCTTGCAGGCTTCGGGCGTGTCATGGTCGTAGCCGACGTGCCCCTGCTCGTCGTAAGGTCCGGTCGAGTGGGCCGAGGGGAAGAGCATGCGGGTGTCGTCGCCCCAGAAGGTCCAGTTCCAGTTGAGGACCCCGAACGTGTCCACATGCAGCGGCGCCTCGACCGGCGGACCGCCCGGACCGGGACAGGGGATGTCCACCGCCTCGGGCGGCACGCGCCGGACTTGGTACTGGATGCCGAAGCAGGGATGCTTCAGATACATCCGGCAGCCCATCGAGCGCGCCGCCACGAGTCCCCATGCCGTGAAGTGGTCCACGAAACGCTCGCCCTGGAAGCGGGCGAAACGGGCCGGGTCCGGCTTGCGGTCGCCCTCGGGCGGCAACGGACGCATGCGCAGCGGCAGGCCGTTGACCCACAGCTCTTCGCCGGCCGGCCGGGCCGCATCGAGCAACGGTTCGCCGAAGAGGCTCAGCCCGCGGACTTGGCCGGTCCGCTCGTCGCACTGGATGGAGATAATATCGTTGGGCATGGATTCCTTCGCGTCTTCGCGTTCTGCAACTACGCAGCGCCCCCATGATGCATTGCCGCACGGGTGCTTCGGTTCGGTGAACGACTACGGCGACGACCACGGTGGACGACCGGGGTGTTCGCTCCTCGTAATCCGTAGTCGTCGCCGTCGTCGTCCACCGATTCTACGACCTTCCTATTCCCCTTCGCACGCGGTCTTCCCTTGCGGGTGTTTTCTCGCGCGAAGACGCGAAGACGCGAAGGGGAGAGAACTTAGCGTATGTACACGACCGTTCCGCCGGCCGGTGCCCGCGCGCGCAGGACGATATCGTTGCCGGTGCCGCCGCCGATGGCGCTGTTGTAGAGAATATCGAACTTATAGGTCCTGCCGCCGTAGGTGCTGCTGACTGTCGTGCCGTCCGCGAACGCGCCGGTGCTCGCCGTCGTGCCGCCCACGTCCACGATCTTGAACAGGGCGCCGGCAGCCGGCGCGAAACCGAGGTTGACCACCAGGTCGGTGCCGCCGAGGGTCAGCGAGGGCACGCCACTGCCCGAAGTCGTCAAGGAGAGCGCGTCGAAGTAGTCCTTGGAAGCGAGATCGATGTTGAGGGTGCCGGCGGTCAGGTACACCGCGAGGCCCTGAGTGGCATGCGTCTTCTGCATCTCCAGTGTCCCCGTGGCGAGGGTGGCGCCCTGAAACTGAGGCACGTCGCCGGGCGAGAGGCTGCCGCCTGCCAGAAGCGAGATGCCCTGCTGCCCCCCGGAGGTGACCGCCGTGCTCGAGATTGACAGGCTGCCGTTGTTGCCGATGGCCGCTTGTCCGGCGCCTGAGAGCGACCCCACCGTGAGGCTGTCATCGCCGCTGAGCTGGCTGTTTACCAGGAAGATCGCGCCGCGCCGCACCCGGACATCATTGGCCGCATTGGCGGGATTGAGGTTGGCGAACGTGGCCGTGCTGTTGTTGACCGTGATGGGGCCGGTCAGCCCGCTGTTGTTGCCGCTGAAGGTCACGCGTCCGCCGGTCGTCAGCCCCTGGCTCCCCGTGATGGCGCTGGAGATCGTAAAACCGCTGCCGCCGCTGGTGGTGCCGGTGAAGACGGCTTCGGCACTCCCGAACGCCAGCGTGGGCACACTGATCGCCGTGTTGGCGTTGGCATTCCCGGTCGAGCCGCCGAGGACTGCGCCGCTCTTGACGGTCAGGGTCGTTCCGGCACTGCCGGCCAGGGTCAAGTCGGTGCCGTTACCGCCTGTATTATCGAGCACCAATGCGTTGATCGCTTGGTTCGCGGTCATCGTGATCGTGAGGGTGCCCGCCTGGGCGATGCGTACATTGTCGTTGCCGTCGGCGTTCACGGTGTTGATATCCGTGAAGTAGTCGGCGGCGACCAGGGCGGTCAGGCCGTTGCCGGAGTCCACGCGCAGGAACGAGTCGGGTCGCCCGCTGGTGCCAAAGACATTGTCCACGACCATGAAGGGCACGATCGAGTCGTCGGTGGCGCGGCTGCCGCCGCCGCCGACCGTCACAAGCCCCGCGTAGCTCGTGCCCTTGACGAACTCCCTTGTCGCCAGCAACTGGGTTGTGCCGCTCTGATCCACGAAGACCGTGCCGCGCGTCCCGGCCGCGGACCCGTCGCGCGCAAAGGCGCTGGGCAGCAGCGTGGCCTCGCCTGTTGTTGTGCCGCCGCGCGTGGCGCGCAGCGTGCTGCGCCCAGTACCGAACGTGAGCGTGCCGAAGCGCTCGGTCGCGTTGTCGCCCGTCGTGTTGCCGATCGGAACGAGAACCAGACTACTGCCGTTGAGGGTGACAGGCGCGGCGTTGGCGAGGCGGCCGAACGTGGCCGTGCCGTCGTCCTGGACCGCACTGCCGGTGTTGATCCCGAGTGTCAGGCTTCCGCCGTTCACCGTCCACGCCGTGCTGTTCAGTGCCTTGCCTTGAGTCGATGCGGTGTTCCCCAGAGTCACCGCCGTCCCGTCGCCGATCAGCGATTGGCCGCCATAGGTCGATGCGTCAAAGACGCTGACACCGGAACCGCGGTAGGTCATGTTGAATGCGGACGGTCCGTCATCCACCACATAGACGCCCAGGCGGTGACTGGTGCCGGAGGTGCCGTCGTTGACGAACTCGCCGTGGGTGCCGAGCAGGATCGTCGACTGGATGTCATGCCTTCCCAGCGAGCCCGTGTTGCGCGTGATCCGGCCCGAGGTGACAGTCAGCGTGTTGTTGTCGATGCTGAAGTCCTGACTGACCGTCTGATTGAGCGTCAGGCTGTTGACCGTGCGGTTGCCGTTGAGGCTGATCGAGTTGCCGGACGAGTTGACGGTTTGGATCCTCACGTCTGCCGTTGCGGCGGGGAGCAGGTTGTCGTCCCAGTTGTCGTACACGCCCGCGCCGGAGCTGTAGTCCCAGTTGTCGTTCGCGCCGCCGTCCGCGTCCCAGGTATTGGCCGCCGGGGCCGTCGCCGTGGCTCCGAAAAGCGCCGCCGCCGCCAGACCAGCCAGCCAGAGAACATGAATTCGTGACCCTTGCATGTTGCACCCCCTCGATGTGGCCGTCCGGCCCCTCGATGGCCTTCCATCACGCTTCCCGCCTCCCGCACCTGGGAGAGGACGAGGCAGGGCAAACCACCACATGCCGCGAATTTATATGCTATCTGTATCATCAACAACATGTATTTTTCGTGTGGTCGCACAGCGCACGCGCGCACCCCGGTCGAAGCGCCATCGTCGACCGACTCCAATTTCCGCCATTGATACGAGCAACTTCGTCATGGCACTGAATTCGTGGCGTAGCGACTCCCCGACTAACCATCTGATATGTCTTCTTTCGGCAAGACTGGCAAGCGGCCGGGCCTTTGCGCCCTGAGTCATCACGGTCTGCTCCCGCTCGCACTCTTTCTGGTTGCGGCGGGCCGCCCGGCTCTCGCGGCGGCTGACGCGGAGCCGCGCTTCGAGCACGTCTCGCCCGCGGGCGTGGCATTCACGGTCACCGCCGACGGCCTGTCGCGCATCGCACACGCGGGACGGGTTCTGGCGCAAGGCGGCTGGTATGCCTGGAATGCGGGACCCGAGTGGTTCGCCATCGGCGAGGCCGGTTTGCTCGACCTGCCACCCCACACCTGCCGGAAGGCGGGCGCGTCCGTCCGGGAGAAGACGCTTCAGCCCATGGGTGCCGGAGCCGTCCGCGTCCGCCACGTCATGGACGATGCCGTGGCGACCTTCGAGTATGCCTTTGCCGGCGAGGACGTCGTCATCCGCTCAAGAATCGAGAACAACCATCCCGCACGCACCCGCAGCCTGCCCGCGTTCGGCGGCCTGCGCTTTTCCTTCGCGCGCGAGCCGGATGGGATACTGCCCGTGTGGCACGCCTCCTACCTGCGGGCCACGGGGCTCGGCGCGTTCCACCCCTCGCACCTCAACAGGATCGGCGGCAGCTACGCGACCGACGGCGCGGTCGGCGTCGGCGTCTCGCCGCGCTACCGCGAACTGCAACGGTCGTTGCTCTTCTGGGACTGGGACGCGTGGAATCCCGACAAGCCCGAGCGCCGCGCCAACCGCTGGCTCTGCTACCTGCGGCCCGAGCCGATCCCGCCCGGCGGCGCGCTGACGTTCGAGATGGCCCTGCGCGTGAGTCCGAACACCGACTGGCGCCATCTGCTGACGCCCTACAAGACGCTCTTCCGCGCGACCTACAGCGATCCGCGCTATCGCAGGGACTTCCGCTCCGTCGCGGTCGCCCACCTCAACCGCAACCGCGAGTCCATCGGTCCCAACAACCCCTATGGTTTCCACGGCGGCTTCCGCCGGCTCGACCTGCCCGAACAGGTGGCGGCGCTTTGCGACCTGGTGATCCCGGGGCTGAAGACGGCCAACGGACACGGGCTGATCCTCTGGGGGCACGGCGGACAGGAACCGCGCGGCCAGATGTACCGCGCGGACTTCGACGTTCTCCCCCCGGCGGTCGCGACCAACTGGCCCGCCCTGGCCGCGCGCTTCCGTGAGGCCGGTCTGGGACTCGGCGTCACCACGCGGCCGCGGCACATTCATCTGCGCCAGGACTGGGAGAGCGATCTGACCGTGGACATCAATGCCGGCGATCCCCGGCACCTCGAAATGCTCTGGCAGCGGTTCCGGAACATGATCGACCGCGGTTGCACCCTCTTCTATCTCGACAGCTTCGGCAGCAGTTTCGATGACGTCACGATCATGCGTTTCCTGCGGGAGCGGATGGGACCGGGTATCCAGACCTACGCCGAACACGCCTGCGACGTCATGGCCGTCTACTCTGCCTTCTACTCGGAGACCGACTTCTGGGCCAAGGGCTCATCCGACGGGGTTTCTGAAGACCAGTGGCGGCCGCGGATCGGCCTCGATTTTCTGAAGGTTGTCAACTGGCTGACCGGCCCCGTGCCTGTCATCAGCCGCGCCTATGATATCCATGGGGTGAAGCCCGAAGACTTCGAATCGTCGCCGGTTTTCTTCTACCGGCACGGGCTCTCGCCCATGATCCACGACTCGGAACTGGGCCTTCGTGCCGAGTGGTATCGCCAGCAGCAAACGCCGTACGTCCATGACGACGGCAGCCTGAAGGAGCGGTAGGGCTCCGACGGCAGCCAAGGTCCCTGGCCCTGCCGCGTCAGGGCGAACCGCCGCGCGGCCCGGATCCGGGCTCACCGCGCCGCGGTCGGGTTTAACCCGCGTGCCATTTCGAGGCAGACACTGGCGGTCCAGGTGTAGGCCGGATCGCACCGCGGCGCACCCGTGAGCGCGTCGAAGTTCTCGGCAAAGCCGCCCTGACGGCAGAGTCGCAGGAAGCGCTGCGCGATATCAGCTGCCAGCGCGGCCTCGCCCAGTTGCCGCAGGCCGTCGACGATGATCAGCGTGGGCGGCGCCCAGATCGGTCCGCGCCAGTAGCCATCGGGATCATAGAGCGGCGACTCTGGATGCTCGGTTGCGAGCCCCCAGGGCGTGAGAAAGCGCGGGATCTCGCGCACCAGCGCGGCGCGGACCGCGGCGGGAAGGCGCTTCCCGAGGATCACCGGCAGACACGTGAAGAGACTGTCGGAACGTTCGGCCGCGCGTCCCTCGGGATTGAGCACGGTAAAGCGGCGGCCATCCCACAGATGCTGCAGCAGCCGCGCCTGCATCGCCGTGGCGCGCGACTCCCAGCGCGCCCCCTCGGCCGCGCGCCCCAGGCGGCGCGCCAGATTCCCGAGGGTCTCCATCTGCAGGACCAGGAACGCCGCGGCGTCGCAGGATACAGCCGGTGTGCCCGCATCGAAGACGCTGGCGTTGTCCCAACCCGAGTCGTTCCCGTGGTAGTGCTCGGGAAGCTCCACCCCGGGGCGCAGGCGGAAACGCAACCACCACTCGGTCCAGCGCACCAGTGGCTCATGGATTGCCGCCAGTCGCGCAGGGTCGTCGAACCAGGGATGGCGTTCGAGCATACGCGCCAGCACCCAGCCATGGATGGGCGGCTTCACATAGTTGTAGAGCCGCACGGCGTCATTGACGAAATCGCAGAGCTGACCCGACGGCAGTTGCTGGTCAAACACGGTCCAAAGCTGGTCCCACGCCAGTTCTGGATGCGCGGCGCTCAGCGCCAGAGCATTGATGGCATGGTCCCAACTCCAGACGTTGCTCATCCAGTTCTTGCTCATGAGCATCGATGGCCGCTGGAAGTGGCCGCGCGGCCCGACCACACACGACCAGTTCAGGAAAGCCGCGCGCGTCACGGTCTCCTCGAACCCGGACGGCGCCGGCAAGTAGGGAGCCAGGAAGTGCGCGAACTCCGCAGCCACTGACTGCACCGCCTCATCGTAGCTACCCGTGACCGGTTGTGCTTCGGCGAAACCCACGTGCTGGCGTAGTGCCAGCTCCCCCTCGCCGCTCGCCGCCGGCGTCAGCTCAAGCCGCACGTCGGCCCCACCGCCAAGGCGCCACGGGGCCCGGACCGCCAGGTCACCCTGCAACGGATAGGCTGTGTGGAAAAGAAACGCCTGGGCGCTGTTGATGACCCAGCGCGGCCCGGCTTGCCTGACGGCGTAGTTGTACTTGGCATCGCGCAGGGAGAGCCGCAGGCCTACGCCGCAACAGCGGATACGCACCAACTCGGGTTCAGCAATGCACAGCGCAACCTCCCCGCCCTCGCACCGCAGCACGACCTGGGCGGCCTCGACTTCCACTTGGAAGTCGACTGGTTGACCGTCGCGCACGGGCTCGAGCCGAAATATCTCGCGCGCGCCATGGAACCCGTGCACGCCGCTGAGCCAAAGTCCCGGCTCGACGCCAGCATTCCGCGGCGCGCCGTTCGCCACGCGCCGGACCACCGTGAGGTACGAACCGAAGCGGCTGAAAGGCGATTTCGCAAGGTCAATGTTGTTGAACATGAGTCTCGGCTCCGCGTGCAGTTTCGTCAGGGGCTGGCATGCAACCGGAAGCGCTGGGTGGTGAGGGTCTCACGCAGCCAAACCCCGGTCCCGTGATAGGTCTCGTCGCCGTTGAGACGACGCCCCGGCACCCATTGCCCACTCCGGAATGCACCCACGTCCAGATCGAGAACCTCACCGGTCTTCAGGGCCGGGTCCAACGGCTCGAAGGTGAAGATCAGGTTCTGTCCCACGGCAACAAACTCGTCATCCGTCACCTGCAGCAACACGGCTGCACCAGGTACGCGCCCGGCGGCCAGGGTACCGTTTGTGCGAACGTTGAAGCGGAACCGCCCCATCTCGGCCGTCCACTTCTCTTCGTCGGCTTGCTGCAGGAAGCCGGTCAGGCGCGATGTGCCGACCGCCTCACAGAGCAGCGGCACCAGACCTGCCAGCGCCTCATACGTCGCGGCCAGCGGATGGGCCACGTCCAGGTCATCGATACCGAACGGCGCAAAGAGCAGCGCGTGATGCCGCCCCACCGCGTAGAGCGCGTTGGCGGCGGCCTCGGGACCGGGTCGGGCCTCGGGGATCAGGAGTGGATTGTCCGGGCGGTGATAGGCCGCGCAGTGGGCGCGAAAATCGGGTTGGTAGATGTCGGGCGCCAGCGCGTCGAGGTGCGGTGCGGCCGCACGCCAGACATCCAGCATGCGTGCCACCGGCCCGCCACTGGGGTACTGGCCGGGCAGGTACCCCGGCCCCTGCTGGAGCCAGGCGTTCGCGAACATGGGCAGATCGTACTCGGCGCGTCCGGCCGCGGCAACCTGATCAACAAAACGCGCCATATGCCAAGCCATGAAGACCTCGTCAGCGGCGGTACCGAAGACCGCCTGCCACGAGGCCCTCTCCTGACCGCGCGCTCGAAGCCCGGCGGCGAGTTCCGGCGGCAGTTCGTCGCGGTGCGCGGCCAGGTGCTGCAGCAGAGCCGCGGGCACCGGCGCGGTAAAGGCGCACTCGGCCTCCGGCGTCCTGTCGCGTGGCGCACCCAGCATGCCGGTCTCGTTTTCGACCTGCACCAGCGGCACGGTCCCGTGGCGGCCGTCAACCGTGCGGATGCGCCGCATGAGCGCCGCGAACGCACGCGCATCGCACCGCAGGGTCTCCTCCGAGAAGACCGAGCAGGCCCGCGCAAAATGGCCAGGGGCGCTCTGAGCCCGCGGAAACCGCACCCAATCGCCCTTGACCCAGGCCGGCACGTAGCAGTTCATGGCGTTCTTCATGGCGCCAAACCATAGCGGCACCAGGAACAGTCCCGCCTCACGGGCCAGGCGGACCATGCCGTCGACCAGCGTAAAGTCAAAGCACCCCTCCTCGGGCTCCAGCAACTCCCACGCGACCGGCGCCAACACCACGTTGAAGTGGCGGCCGGCCAGCCGGTGCAGGATCGGCTCCAGGTACTCCAGCGACGAGGCGCTCGAGTTGTGCAGTTCGCCGCCCAGCAGGATCACCGGGCGGCCGCGGACAGTCAGCCGCGTACACGAACCCTCCCGCGTGATGCACGCGGCTGGCGCGGGATTCGAGGCGGCACGGGGTGATCTCTTACGTGGCATACTCATGGACTGGATCTCCTTCGGGGGGCGCGGCGACCCAGCGCCTCGGGTTCAAGGTTGCGGACGTGCTGGAAGCGATCAACGATCACATAGCGCGAAACGGCAATGCGACAGAGGGCCGTGCCGGGCGCCTGCACAAAACCGGCCAGTCCCGGATGGCGCGCGAGGTACAACGCGTGCAGCGCCGCGCGCGCAACGCCCCGCGGCTCCACCACGCGGCCCACAATGGTTAGCGCCGCGGCAGATCGAACGTCGGAAGCCCGGTTCGAGCGGTTGTCGATCAACAGCGCCACGCGCGGCTCGGAGCGCAGGTTGGCATACTTTCTGGTTGCACGCGGCGTCGCGAAGACCACCGATTGCCGGTCCGCCGTGACGGCAAACGCCACCAGACTGGTATGCGGCTCGCCGGCCTGGGTCGTTGCCAGCACGCCAAAGCGCTGGCGCGCGAGTAGTCTCGTCGCAGCCGCGTGTGCCGACGTGGCGGCCGGAATTCGCCTGGCCGGCCGCGTGATACGTGATGGGGCTCGGCTCATGCTTCAGCTCCCAGGAGCAGTTCGTCCAGCCGCACCGGCAGGCCGCTGGCAATCGACTGGTTGGCGGCCGCACCGATGGCGGTGCTGCGAGCCCCATGAATCGCCGAGGCGAAAATGCTCAACTCGTCACGTTCCGGATAGATGTCGGCCAGTGCCGCCGCAAATATCCTGGCATCGCCTCCACCGTGCCCCTCCGCGATATTGGACTGCTTCACTTCGTAGTCGTCGGCGTCATGCGGCATGACGTGGATACGGTATTCGGCCGGCCAGTCCGTAATGCGACACCCTTTGCCCTTCAAGAGCGCGCCGTCCGCGCCCACGATCTGAAACCGGTCCTGCCACCCAGGACTGGGCTTGTTGTCGGTGATCTTGCTCTCAATCCGCCCCTGGGTGCCGTTGATGGCGAGGCTCCAGCCCTCGAACGGAACCGAGGCGTTGAGCGAGTAGGTCAGCAGGCCGCCATGGCGATACCCAACCTGCACCGCCATGGTATCGTAGATGTCCACGTCGTCGCCGAAGGGACAGTAGTCGCGTTCGTAGTCGCGCACACCCTTAACGCGGTAGCCGAGTTCGCGGCTGAGTTCCTCGGTGCGATCCTTCACGCACACGTCGGTGTACCAGGCGCATTTCGCGGCATCAACACAGTCGCGGCAGCGTGTGCCGACATAGGGATTGTGACCGGCACCAAAGAAACGGCGCGTACCCTGCGCGAAGACCGTGGCCGGTACGTCGTCCATGAACCAGTTGGCCATGTCGAAGTGGTGGCAGGCCTTGGTGATCAGAAGGCCGCCCGACTCGCGCAGATGCCGGTGCCAGCGCCGGAAATAGCTGGCGCCGTGTCCCTTGTAGTCGAGATACCAAGTCAGATCCATCGACACCGGTCGGCCGATCGCGCCGCGCACGAGCAACTCGCGAATCTTCGAACAGAGCGGCACATGGCGGTAGTTGAATGCCATGAAAACCTTTGTGCCGCTACGCTGCTCGGCCCGCAGGATGGTGGCCGCATCCTCCAGTGTGGTGCACAGCGGTTTCTCCGTCGCGACCCGAAACCCGGCGTCCAACGCCTTGACGATGTGCTCGCAGTGGAAGCTGTCCGGCGAAACCACGATCACGAGATCAGGTGTTGTCTCGGCCAGCATGCGGTCGTAGTCATCGTAGACGGCAGCCGCAGTCTGGTACACGGCGTTGACATCGTGACAGCGGTCCAGGTTCAAATCGCACAGGCCGACCAACTCCGCGGCGTCCGGGTGCTGCTCGACGATGCCGGAGATCCAACTGTGGGCGCGATTGCCGATGCCGACCACCGCGCAGCGTTTCTTTCTGCTCATGCCGGTAAATACTTTCTACGTCTGACCCATGACGTCAGCGTTCAGGCACGCTATTCTACGATGCTTGATCAGATGCCCAGCACCAGGCGAAGGCCGCCGTCGACTTCCATCATGACCGATTGGTCGCCCCTGGCGATTCGCTCAGTCAGGAATGACTTATCGAGCGTCATGATCTGCGAGACATTGGCAACTGTGGCCTTCGGCAGCCGAGTGCTGCGCTTGGACAACAAGACATTGCCAGGAGCCGCCTGCAGAGCCACGTTGGACGTGAGCGTGACGACAACGACCGTGCTGATCCTGCTCGCGTTGAACTCGTTGTCCTGAACGACAAGCACAGGCCGCCTGTACCCAGGCTCTGATCCCTGCGGTGGGCGAAGTGTGGCCCACCAGATCTCCCCGCGTTGCATCACCAGTCCTCCCTGGACACCGATGCGGCCTGAGCGTTCAGCATAGCCGGATCCATGGCGGACGACTCTGCAGAGTAGACTTCGTCCAGCTTCTCTCGCACACGGGAATGCCGATGCTCTCCAACATACTCTTCTACTGCAAGGGTGTAGAGTTCGCTGCGTGACATATGCAACTCCTTGGCGAGGCGGTCGGCACTGGCGAATACGCAGTCGGGAACGGATATCGCTGTCTTCATGAGTTCATGGTATAACCGCAGTTATACCCAGTCAAGGCCCTTCTGCTTGCCGCCGAACTTGTCATACCTGGCGCTTGCATAGTGGAACAGATGGAGGCGACTGAGACGCGAAAAAACTGGTACGCAAAATGGCTTGGCGGAAAACATCCTCCAGTTCTGTCTATTCTGCAACCAGAATCCGAAAATCGTAACCAGGCAGTTCGAACACGCCTTTCTGGTAGTCACCCCAGGCGCCCCAGAAGTGGTGCAGCTCGCGTCCGGACTCGCCATCCAAGACCCGCTGGATCTTGCGCCCGAGCAACGACGGCAAGAGTCGGACGTCCGCACGTACGGCATCCCGGTTGGTGTTGAGCAGCACGACTGCGGCACGATCTTTGCCCTGGTACACCGAGGCGTACACGCCCGGCGCCTTTACCTGCACCAGCTTGCCGCTGCGCCAGTAGCCGGTGAACGGGCAGGCCTCCTTCTCGGCAAAGAAGCCGACCGCCTCGTCGAGCTTCTGGAGCGTGAAGGCCGACTCCCACTTCGAGTAGCCACTGCCGCCGATGTCGTGCAGCAGCGCCAGCCCGAGGTCCGTGCGGCTGCGCTGGCGCAGGCGCTGGGGGGCGTAGGGCTCTTTGTCTGGCTCGATGCCCCACTCGTGTGAACCGAGCCTGTGGACAATGCCGCGGCGCAGGCGGAAGAGCGCCCGGAACTGGTCGATGCTCATCTGATCGAGGATCGAGTCGCCCATGATGTAGAAGCCGTTCTCGCAGTGCCAGCTCGCCTGGTTCCAACTCCAGTCCGCCCCCTGATTGTTGAGCCACGACTGGTTCTTGCCGAGCTGCTGGCCGATAACATTGAGGCGCTGGGTCACCTGGCGCCGGGCGAAGACGCTGAACTTCGAGTAGAACTCCTTGCGCGCCGGGTCAAAGTCGGTGATGAGGAAACACGAGGCGTTGTCCCACCACGTTCCGGTGACCGGCGTCTCGCGCAGCAGTTTCTCATGGTACCAGATGAAACAATCGATCTTGCTCTGCGTCCAGTTGTAGCCGTGCTCGGTGAAATCGCGACGACGCTGGGTCTGGTATGACCCCTGGACGTTCCATTTGCGCTCATGCTCCGGAACGGGCGCGTCGTCTGGCTTCGGCACCCCCCACTCGCCGTAGTAGGCGTCGAACTCGGGCAGGTCGAGGCTGCCGTTGCTGTTCGAACCATAGAGGGTGATGGTGCCACCCTCCGCGATCGCCGCCGAACCGGCCTTGGCAAAGCCCTCGACATGATAGAAGTGGCGGTCACCGGTGCGCCTCGGTATCTCCGGTCGCAGGTTGCGGTTATTCAGCATGTCGCTCAGGGCCGCCGTGTCCTCGTCGGTTATGTAGTAACCGTCTGAACTGCGGCCCCACCAACGCCAGCCGAAGATCAGCCCCAGCGACGTCGGCTGCTGGTGGTTCCAAGCCCGTTTGCGCTCGTCGTTGGCAGCCTTGACCGGGTCAATCAGCAGCGCAAAATGCAACGTGCGCTCCCGGTCGAGGGTCACCGGAGCGGCGAAGAAGTTGACTCTCAGTTCAACGCCCGTGGGGGTGCGGACGTACTCGATCGCGCCACGGTCGGGCGCGTGCTGCCAGTCGCGGCACTCGTCGGCAAACCACCAGACGCCTTTGTCGCCGCTGCCGGCGTAGGCGATCGGCGCAAAGCTGCCCCAGTAATCGCGATCCGTCGGCATGGGCAGCATGCGCTTCGAACTCCAGACCGCCCCTTCGCCCGGCGGAATGGCGTTCTTCCAGGCTTCGGCCAGGTCGGAGAGCCGGTGGATATACATCGTGTCGGCGCCCTTCCAGAGCGGAATGACCAGGGTCAGCCGGTCGAGGGTCGCCGGTGCCGCACCCGGGCGCAGGGTGAGTGTCAGGTCAATCCAGCCGTCCTGCTCGACCTGCGCGGCCACGGTGTAAGGAACGCCACCGATCCTGCCGCCGGCCACAAAAGGAACCAACGTCTGGCGGGCCTCGCCGAAGGTCAGCGACGCCTCCTCCACCGCGAGCGTCTGCCCCTCGCGCTCCGCTTCGAGACGGATGGGGGCGGAGAGGATCTCCTCGTCGCCGCCGTCGCCGCCCGCCATGATGCTCTCCGGCAGGCCGCCGGCCGCGAACGTGTAGCGGCGTAGCACCGGGCTGACCGTGCGCTTTTCCGCGTCCATGGCCAGCGGCTGGTAAGGCGTGACCAGAATCTCGGCGAGCCCGTGACGGTTTCCTTCCCACGGATAGCGCTTGACCGGAAACGCCGTGGTCTTCTCGCTGACCACCGTGCCGCCGACAGCCAGCAACCGCTGCACGGCGGTGTAATCCCCTTCGGGCAGTTTGCCGGTCTCGAACTGCAGCGTGTAAACCCGGTCCTTCTGGCCACCTTCGCCGTGCGCCACGACCTCTCCCCCGCGTTAAGCACTTCGACCACGCACTGCACCGAGTCGCTCAGATCCTTGGCGATGCCAAAGAGATCCAGGTCGGTCGTGCTCTGCACGATGCCGTAGCTGGGCCAGTAGCGGAACGACCAGTTGTAGGCGCCCGGTTCGCCCTGGCGCTCCATCCAGGGCACGATGAACTCGTTGTAGCGCTGCTCGTTAATCGGGCCGAAGTTAAGCCGGTTGGCATACAGAAGCTGCGCCGCGGCAAGGCCGGTGCGCCGGTGGGTAACGTGGGCGCGCGCTTCGATCGTAAGCTGGTGCTTGACGCTGTCTTCGGTCAGCGCAAGCGGATCGTCCAGCTTGAACACGCTGGTTTTTCCCTTGCCCAGCGTGGCGTTCAACGTCTTGCTGTAGATCAACTCCCCGGCGGGATTCAGCGCCTCAATACGGATCTCAGCGGTCTGGTTCTTCTCCGCGCCGATCAATTCGAAATCGAGCTGCATGCGTCCTTCGCGGATCTTACCGCGCTTGGGAAAGCGAAAAACGGGAGCGTCTGGGGCGAAGCGGAATTCGAAGAACTGGCCGAACCCTTTCCAGCCCGCTTGCCGGATGCCGGCGAAGTAGGCGCCGATCGAGTGGTCGGCCCGCACGAGCTGCATGTAGAGGCTGCGGTGGTCCAGGCTCTTGACGCTGATCGCCTCCAGCGCGATTTTCATCTCGAGTTGCCAGAGGCCCTCGACGACATGGCACTGGTAGTCGCCGCCGATGCTCCAGATCTTCTCGGTGCCGGGGGTGCCGTTATGGAAGTGCTCGTCACTGAAGAACCCCTTGGCCTGCGCCCGCGGCCAGGTGCCGGGCCGCAGCGGGTTGTCCATGGCGATGTAGAGGAAGCGGTCGTCGTAGCCGACGTACCAGGTCACGTCCTGCTTCTCAATCACCAGCGCGCCCTCGCTGCCCGGCGCGCAGTTGATGTGCCCGGTGAGCGCCGCCGCCCTTGGCCGCGGCCAGCGCCTTGCAACGGCAAACATCGGCCCGTACGTCGTCGGGCGTGCCGAAGGGCATGGTGGTGACGCTCGAGACGCTGCCGACGATGACCGGCGGCTTGCCAGCCCGGGTCTTCAGATCGCGCAACGCCGCGACGTCGATCTTTGTCTCGATCGTCTCCTGCAGGCCCTGGAAGCCGTCCACACCGGCGTCGAGCAGGTAGGGCGCAATAGGAGCGATGTTGCCGTCGGCGTGCCAGAGCACTTTGACGCCGATCGCTTTGAGCGGTTCGAGCGAGCGCTTGACGTGGCGGATGTAGATGTCATTCATCGTCTCCGGGGCGATATAGGGGCCGCGATTGTCGCAGGCGTCCTGGCCGGCCCAGATGACGCGGGGGAGATCATGTTCGACGATCGCCCTGGCGTGCGCCAGGTTCTGCAAGTAGGCCAGTTCACCGGAATGCTCGAAGAACCGGTTCATCGCCTCGGGATAGAGCGCCAAGGCCATATAGTAGTTCTCGGCGCCGAAAAAGCCCTCGTTCTGGAATTGGGCCACGCATCCGAATCGATTCGGTAGCCATAGGGTGTCGTCGCCGATGGCCCCCTGCCCCTCACGGTAGTTTTTGAGGAAGGATTCGTAGCACGCCTGCTGGTCCACCGTCCGCCGCAGTTCTTCGAGGCTGGGCAGTCTGTCAATCTCTTCGAGCATGGCCTCGGGTGAGTCGAATCGACTGGGCTGGTGCATCGCGACCTGCGCCCCGCTCGCGGAGTCCGCACTGGGCAGGATCAGGCCAATGATGCAGTCCACGCCGAGGTTGCGGAAGGCGCGGATGGCTACAGCTTTCGGGTCGGCCCAGAATGCCTCCGCGGTTGTCCCAGCAGCCTGGGCCAGGAAGGCAGGATGCCGCACGAAACCGCCGACCACTGGCACACGGTCGGTCGGCTCAAAGGCGATCGCGCGCAAGGTTCCTTCGTGGCCGGTCATGGTCTACATTTTCTATCGCGTTCTTTCGATTGCTCATCCGGAGCAAACGCCGGCTCACAGCTCCAGAAATCGGTATGCGGGCGCTGCGAGCGATTCCCAGCCCGTCGCACGTGCCGCCAACCGGCTTGGCGCGATCCTCCCAGTCTCGTCAGGGCGTTGTGATTTTGAAGAATAGGGAAGATACGCCGTTTGTCGAGCCAAACCAGGTGTGGAAACCGGAGGGATGGCGGGATACAGGCGTCTCAATCGGCATCCATGAACCGGTTAGCAGGTTGGTGCTCGTCCACACGTTGAAAGGGGTGTGCAGACCGGCCGGCGTCGTGCAATACCAGTCGATGGCCACGTCGTCTCCCTGGCGTTGAAAGCCGAGGATCTCGAAGACGGAGGCGTTGGTCGCAGCGCCATCCACCGCCACCAACGCGGCGGCGGTCTGGCCGAGATAGGCGGCCGTGACGTCGGCAAATCCGGGCGACACGCCCAGGACCCGGAGTCCATCCACCGACGCGATGCCGGGAGCGGAGGACGAGAGCGCGCTCACGAACGTGACGGGCTGCATGGCGCCATCCGAGAACTGCGCGCGCACCTCAAACCCGCGCGCCTCGCCCACGCGGACCGACGCCTCCGGCGGATGCAGCGAGAGCCCGCTCAGTCCAACCGTGGCAGCCACCGTGACCCGGCACGTCGCGCTCATGCCCTGGTACGAGGCCACCGCATCGGCCGCACCATTACCCCGCGCGATCGCCACCTCGCCGGCCATGTTAACCACCCCGGCGTCGGACACCTGCCACACGCTGCGCGCGGTCACGTCCTCGATCTGGCCATCCGGATGCTGGCGCGTGACGGTCAGCGTCACGGTTTCGCCGATGCGTTCCAGCGTGACCCGCGACGGCGTGACTTCCAGCACATCCGGCAGCCAGGGCGCGTTGACCACGCGCACGGTTTTCTGGGCCTCGATGTAGCTGTACCCCGTACCCTTGTAAATGGCGCCATACTTGACGCTCAACGTCACCGTGCCGTCCCGGACGGCGGT